>NZ_CP029033.1:2153636-2461298 GCF_003073475.1 Actinobaculum sp. 313
GATCCTAGCTGTCCGACGCCGCCTGACAGCTACCGGCGCATCAAGATCCTCGGCCAGCTTTTGAATCTGTGCGGCGGCGAGGGCGGCCTCCTGGGCGCGACGCGCGGCTTTTCTGCGCGCAGCGGCCTCCTCGGCCTGGCGAGACAATCGGATATCGCGACGGCGACGAGGCAGTTCCTGCTCGCGCAGATCCGCTCGGCGCGGACGTGCACTCACCGGAACTGCAGCAACCTCTTCGGTCGCGCGCCCAGCCGCGTGCTTACCCACTTGCCATTCCTTCATGTTGAAATACACCGCCGCGTGCGCGGCCAACTATCACAAAATGATAACGAACCCGGTCGGCACTAGCCAGCCGGTGTGATCGACCTAGCTCTCATCATTCCCGCCTCAAACCGCCGAAATACGCCGCGGACTAGGTGTTTTACCCCGTTCATGACGAACGAAAGCCGCCGGTGTGAAAAATCCAACTCTGAAAACTGCACGCACGCGCACCCACATACCCATCACGAAAGGGCGCAGCAGCTGTTCATACCGGCAGGCGAGTATCTGTTCTCGCCGCTTCTCAAGCATCACGGACTCTTTCACGTACCGTCGCGTCAGTCGGCCACAGGAATCCCCTCATCCGGCGCGCGGAGATGCCTGGACCGCATATTTCTGCCAAAGTAGAAGTGTGACTAATCCGATTCGCGTTCTTTTCATCGGCGACGAGCTGGTAGCCGGCCTTGGCGATGCCCGTGCGCTGGGATGGACGGGGCGAGTCATGGCACGCACCGCAAACGATCCGCCAATACTCGCGATGACCCTGGCTGTCCCCGGTGAGGACAGCGCCCACCTCGCCACCCGTTGGGAAGAGGAGGTGGGAGGCGGATCGATCCCGAGACACAGTGCAGACTGGTCGTCGGCCTCGGCTCGCACGATCTCGACACCGGTCAAACCCTTGCCCGGGCACGGCTTCATTTGGCCAACCTCCTTGATTCGGCCGAGCGCATGCATCTCAAGCCCTTCGTCGTCGGCCACCACCTCGGCGCGATTTTCCGGAGAAGATCCAGGCCGATCTCACGCGGGCCTACCGGGATGTCTGCGAACGTCGCAACACGGTCTTTGTTGAGACCTTCTCACCCCTTGTCACCCATGAAAACTGGAATACGGATCTCACTCTCTCGGGCGGGTATCACCCGGGACAAGCCGGGTACGGACTCATTGCCTGGCTTGTGCTTCACAACGGCTGGAACCAGTGGCTCGGCGTCAAAGCAGCACCTGCCTCCTAAACCTTGCCACTTCCCCGGCCTATCACTTCACGCTAGGGAATGCGACTCCGCCAGCTCGTGCACCACAGTATCCGCCACCCGAAAGAGCTCTACCCGCCCGTGGGGGCGCACCTGGCGCGCCCAACTCGCAACGCGGTTCCGCATCGCCCTCAACAGAACTCCAAGCGAACTCCCCCGTCGCCCTCGCTTTGATGCTGGCCGTCCTTATAACCCCCGAGGAGTGTAGTGTGCACGATGGACGAGACGAAACACCCTGAAATCCAGCGACGCGTCCGTGTGAAATCACAAGGCGACGCTAGGCGGGTGGGATCCGCGTTGGGAGACAATCCGCGTTGAGAGACAACGTGGGACGTGGAGCAACACCCCGCGAGACCACAAAATGGCGGGCTCGGATCAGAATCCGAGCCCGTTGGCATTACTCGCTCCGATTAGGCATTGGGCCGCTTGCCGTGGTTGGCAGCCTTACCCGCACGAGAGCGGCGCTTACGACCGCGCTTGCTCATCTTGTTCCTCCTCGCTCAGGTGCCGCAGGTTCGGCACGCGACGATGTTTCATCGTAGCAGCACCACGGGCAGATGTCATTCAGAGGTGCGAACCGGACCATAGGCGAACACGCGGTCATCAGGTAGCGGGCCAACACATGCGAAGCCCACCACCTGCCCGTCCTCCACCAACCAGTCCATGAATAGGACTGGCCTTTGAAGCGCCGATCAATTACCATGTAACTGTCCAGGCAGTTCCGTTACCAACGCTGACAGGAGACCAACATGGCAGTTCGCCGTTTCCGCTGGGCCACAGTCGCCACCAGCCTCAAGATCCTTGTTTGGGTGGTTATTGCTGGCGCCTTGGTAAAGATAGCGTTCTTCCCGTCGTCCTCAGAAGATGCTTCTGCACAACCTGACCCGCACGCTACCTTTGGCCAAATGACAATCACCCCCTACCCGAGTTCGATCACCAACACGATTTCCCTAGAAGGAACCATTGAACCTGATGCGGCCACGCCTGTGAAAGCCACAACTGAAGGCAAGGTCAACTATCTTTTCGTGGAAGACGGCGCCCCGGTAGTAGCCGGGCAACGGATTCTGCAGATCGAGTACGAAGTTCCCGGTGAGGATGTAACCACCACAGACGAGGACGGCAATACCGTCGTCACACCCGGACAGGCAACCAAACACTATGCCAATGTCACCGCGCCTGCCGATGGCACCTTGAAACTCGATGCGCTTATCGGTCAGCAGTTCGCCATCGGTGATTCCGTCGGCTCGGTGCAACCCTCGAGTTTCAGCGCAGTTGCTTCTTTGACTCCCGATCAGATGTACCGAATCGATAATTTCCCCGAGACCGCCCAGATCACCATCAAGAATGGCCCCGCCCCGTTCACCTGCGAAGGGCTCACCGCAGGCACTACAAGCAGTGCTACCAACAAGTCATCTGATGACGACAACAACTCTGCTGGCTCCTCCACCTCGCTTCGGGCCCGATGCGCCATTCCTGCCGATCAGAAGGTATTCGCTGGATTACAGGTCACCATGGAGATTGTCGGAGGCGAAGCGGCGGACGTGCTCGTACTACCGGTAACTGCGGTTGAGGGACGCTACCAAACCGGTTACGTGTACGTACCAACCGATGACCCGGTTAATCCCGAAAAGGTCCCCGTCAAACTGGGTATCACCGACGGCAACGTCGTACAGATCATCGAGGGTGTCACCGAGGAACAGGAAGTCCTTGAATACATTCCGGGACAAACAACGGAGGATACCTGCGACCCTATGACAGGTGAGGGCTGCTGACGTGCCGCTAATCGAATTGCAAGACATAACCAGAGCGGTACCCATTCCCGACGAAGACGACCTCCATATCCTGCGTGGAATCAATCTTCGGGTTGAGGCAAGAGAAAATGTCAGCATCGTCGGACGGTCCGGCACCGGGAAAACGACACTGCTCAACATTATCGGCATGCTGGACCTGCCAGACTCAGGCACCTACCACGTCAACGGACGCGACGTTCTCACACTTGGGGAGGGCCGACGCGCCGCCATGCGGGGGAACACGGTCGGCTTCGTTTTCCAACAGTTCAATATCTTCAATACACGGACGGCACTAGAGAACGTCGCAGTCCCACTCCTGTACGAGCGGGGCCTACGTTTCTGGCGGCGTAACCAGATCGCAGCGGAGATGCTTGACCGGGTGGGCCTAGGCGACCGGTTACACTCTTCGCCCGCACAAATGTCCGGTGGCGAGCAACAGCGCATCGCCATCGCCCGCGCATTGATACGCGAACCACAGATCATCCTGGCAGATGAGCCCACCGGTGCTCTTGACCCGGAGACTGGGCGCACCGTGATTGAGCTACTGCAGAGAGTTGCCGCCGAGAACAGTGCCGCGCTGATCATCATCACTCACGATATGGATATCGCTCGTGCTGCCGACAGCCGTTACGAACTCGCACAGGGAGTTCTCCACCCACTGGAAGGAGATGGATAATGCGCTGGATTACGGCGCTAATAGCGCCTCTCATCGAGGCGTGGGGCGAAGTAAAGGTACAACGTGCTCGTGTTGTTCTGTCTCTGATCGGTGTCGTCGCAGCAGTGGCAGCCATGTCAACCGTCATGGCTTTGGGAGCTCTGATTGTCCAATCAAACCGTGAAATGATCGAAGCGTCACAGGGCCGCACAACTACGCTCACTTTCTCGATTTCGAAGTCCTCTGATGATGAGAGCTCCGGTGAGTATGTTATCTCCGGTCCTTCGAAGTCCGGTATGGATGCCGGTTCAAGTGGCAACGACGCCGACTCCTCCGGCAGCGGTTGGGCGGCGGAAGATACCGGCATCATAAACGATCCGGTAGGTAACGCAATGAAGACTGTGGCCGAACGTTTCAAGCTGCCGTATTGGAGCCGCCGGGCACAATCATCCCTTCCGATTAAAGAGATCAAAGAACTGGAAACCACCGGAATGTACCGGGGCAGGCCGTACCGCAACCCAAATACGGTTATGATCAACCCCAAGTCCTAGCGGTGGATCCGGCATACGCGACCATCTACCGACTGCGCGTCGTGGAAGGCCGCTGGTTGCAGACGCGCGACGCTGATCAACGTGTCACCCCGATTGTGATCAACACACGAATGTGGGAATACTTCGGCCAACCGAATATCGCGGACCCCATGATCATCACCGCAGGCAATGACTCCGGTGATCGTTTTCGCGTCGTTGGGGTCGTTCAGTCCCACCGATACGATATGGCCACCATGTACGTGCCCTACGATGCATGGATGCTCACGCAAGAAAACTCGTCCGGCAACGTGATCGGCTTCGACGGTAAGGAGATGCTGGTCTGGACTGATCCCGAACAAACCAGTCAAGCACACGAGGACATACAGAGCGCTTTGACCGCCATCCTCGGTCCGGGATGGGACCTGACTGTTTGGGGCGATGAGATCTGGGATGATGGCGATGCCATGTTTGGCAGCGACGATAACAGTGCAGGTACCCGCAACATCGTTATGGCCATCGGAGCAGTAGTGATTTTGCTAGGCGCACTTGGCCTGCTCAATGTTGCGATCGTAACCGTCCGGCAGCGAATCCGGGAGATCGGAATCCGGCGCGCGCTGGGGGCGTCCGCCAAAAGGATATTCTTCGCAGTCTTCATGGAATCAGTGGTGGCCACCTTTGTGGCCGGTGTCATCGGCGTCATGCTCGCCATAGTTGCGATCCGCGTTATGCCACTGGAAAGTATGGACATTGAGCTTCAGGATGTTCCGGCTTTCCCGGTTTCTGCGGCTTTGGCTGGGATTGCCATCTCCACCGGGATAGGCGCGCTATGCGGCATTATTCCCGCTCTTGCTGCCGTCCGAGTGCGGCCGATTGACGCCATACGCTACTGAAGCCCGAGGACGTGCATGTTACTCAGAACCAAGCGCATGCCAGTTGCTGAACACCGAGGAAGCACGGCCAAGGTCTGGTGGTGCCTACGAGGCCGGACCACGGTCCGCGCCAGACGGCGGTACATCTGTGGCCCGACTCCCCGTGAGTGCCCTCCATGTGGGCCGCAGCTGGGAGTGTGCCGTCTCTCGGAGTGAGGCTTATTCCGTGGCCGAACGGTACACCGCGATCTGGCTGGTGATGCGCATCCGCAGCGTGGCTGGCGCCGACTCGCTGCACGAACGGCGCACAATTTCGCGCACGTGTGCTTCCGCTTCCGCCAGCGCGCTGCAGTGGGGGCAGCTATCCGCGTGGCGCTGTAGTCGCTCCGCCTGTTCGGCGGGCATCTGCGAGTCAAGAAGCTCGAAAATGTGATCGGCTACCTCGGAGCAGGAACATCCCCCGTACCGGAGTCGGCACGCACGCTGGTTTCCACTCGGGTGGCAAATTCATCGCCATTGAGCATGGCATCTGACATGCTTACTTCTCTTCCTTCCCATATCCGAGCTCTCGCGCATAGTCAGCGAGAAGCTCACGCAGCTGACGTCGCCCGCGATGTAGACGAGACATGACGGTTCCAATCGGCGTCCCCATGATTTCCGCTATCT
The DNA here is from genome assembly GCF_003073475.1 of Actinobaculum sp. 313. Lineage (GTDB taxonomy): Bacteria > Actinomycetota > Actinomycetes > Actinomycetales > Actinomycetaceae > Asp313. The sequence goes on from NZ_CP029033.1 coordinate 2,159,433, forward strand.
CTTGGTAGGAGAATCCCTCCACGTCGGCCAGGTACACCGCCAGCCGACGATCTTCCGGAAGCTTGGCGAGCGCCTCGCGGATCTCCGAGTCCGGAAGGTTCTCGATGGCTTCGGCCTCTGCGGAGAGCATTCCACTTGATGCGTGCGACGCCGCCGCGTACTCCTGCCAATCCTCTACTTCCGGCGAGTCGGCCTGACGCGGTTGCCGCTGTGCCTTGCGGTAGTTTGAAATGAAGGTATTGTTCAGGATTCGATACAGCCAGGCCTTCAGGTTCGTGCCAGGCTTGTACTGGTGGAATGCGGCGAAGGCCTTCGCGTACGTTTCCTGGACCAGGTCCTCGGCATCTTGCGGATTCCGCGTTAAGCGCATCGCGGCCCGTAGAGCTGGTCGAGGAAGGGCAGCGCTTCACGCTCGAAGCGTTCAGCACGTGCTGCCGCGTCTTCTCCGGGGGCGGTGCGTATCGTCTGTGTTTCCATCGTTCCCAACATAACCTAGATCGTTCGTGGAACGCATCGAACCCGCACGGCATTCCCGCCGCGCGCACGGGTTCACGACGCACTGCGGCACGTGCTTAAGAGCATCCTCCCGTAGTGAATCTTTGCGCTCAGGAAAAATCCGTGTGTATCGTCGGCCGTTAGACCCCTGCGCGGCGGGCCATTTTGCGGTAGGAATGATATATGAGCATTCTGCGACTTATTGCCCGCCCGTTGTTGGCCAGCCCCTACGTCATTAGTGGCGCCGACGCTCTGCTGCGCCCTTCCAAGCACCGCGAGCGCGCCGCAGTTTTCGCACCGTTGCCGGAGAAGCTCGGCATAACACTCGATGACCAACACATCGATATGGCAACCCGCGTATTGGGGCTCGCTCACGTGGCGTGCGGGACCGCACTGGCACTGGGCAAGGCCCAGCGCCTGGCGGCTTGTACATTAGCCGTCACACAGGTGCCAATTGCCTTGGCGAATAATCCCTTCTGGCAGCACCGCGCGGAGGAACGCAAGGAGGACCTCTCCTCACTCGCCGCAGCTGCCGGCCTTATCGGCGGCACGCTATTCGCCGCGATGGATCGCAACGGCAAACCGTCGTTGTCCTGGCGTCGTGCGGCGGCACGCGCACATCGGTCCGAGCTGCGTGCCGTGCGTTCCGAGGCACGCGAGAGAATAGCCGCTGCCAAGAGGCCATCATGAGCGATCCCAGGCAGCGGTTCCCCGATCCGTGGCCAGCCCCGCTTCACCCCGAACCGCTGACGACGGCGGTACGCGTACCCGGCTCGAAATCCCTGACGAACCGCTATCTCGTGCTGGCCGCGCTGGGTGACCAACCCTCCGTCATCCGGGAACCGTTGGTGGCACGCGATACCGTCCTGATGGCTCGCGCCTTGGAATCCATGGGAACGGGGCTCGAGTTCTACGATCACGAGCTTTTCGTGTACCCCGGACCATTGCATGGCGCACAGGTCAGGGCGGGGTTAGCGGGAACGGTCATGCGTTTTCTGCCGACGGTGGCGGCACTTGCTCAGGGCGATGTGCTGATTACCGGTGATGAGCAGGCGCGCCGTCGACCGATGGGCCCCATTGTCCGCGCACTGACCGCATTGGGAGTGAATATCAGCCACGCCACACGCGAAGACGGCCAAGCCACTCTTCCCCTGACCGTGCACGGCACCGGGTACGTGGCCGGTGGCAGACTGGACATCGACGCGTCAGCATCCTCGCAGTTCATTTCCGCGCTGCTTCTTGCCGCCCCGCGTATGGACGGCGGCCTCGAACTGCGTCATACCGGCACGGCGATCCCGTCCACTCCACATCTGGAGATGACCGTCGAAGTGCTTCGTGATGCCGGGATCGAGGTATTCACATTCCCCGACGACGCCGGTCCCGTGCGTCAGGGGCACCCGGCGACTCGCTGGATTGTTCGCCCGGGAGTGCCCGACTTGGGCAACGTGGAGGTTGAGCCCGACCTGTCCAATGCGGGTCCATTCCTCGCCGCCGCGATGGTCACCGGCGGTACTGTACAGATTCCCGGTTGGCCGCGCAGCACCCGGCAACCGGGAGAGGCGCTACGTGACATCTTCGCCCGCATGGGAGGGGAAGCCAACGTGGTAGGTGGCCGCCTTGCCCTCAAAGGACCACGCGCCGAAGAATTGCTACCGCTGGATATGGACATGCACGACGTTGGCGAACTGGTTCCCACGGTGGCCGCAGTCGCAGCGCTCTGTCCCGGACGCTCCGTCCTGCGAAACATCGGACAATTGCGCGGGCACGAAACTGATCGGCTTCACGCGATCACCACCGAATTGAACCGCCTGGGCGGACGGGTCCATGTGGAGGGCGACGACCTCATCATTGAGCCGGCGATTCTCCACGGCGGTGAAGTGGAGACCTACGCCGATCATCGTATGGCCACCTTCGCGGCCATCCTCGGCTTACGAGTACCGGGTATCACCATTCGGAATATTGCGACGACGTCGAAAACCCTGCCACAATTCCCGGATATGTGGCTGCGGATGGCTGCGGATGAGTTGCGCATAGAAGCGGGCCTGCCGGACTCGATTCTCAACCATGACTTCGATGCGTCGGAAACCGTACCACTGCCAGACGGGCGTGATGAGGTTGCACAGCCGTGAGGCGTGATATTGGAACGGATGACCCCGAGTGCATGTGCGGCCCGGACGCCGGTCGCGCCCGCGCACCAAGATACGCCCGGACTATTCTTCCGCACCGCTAGCACGGGTGACCGGCGTAGATCGCGGACGGTACCGGCTCCTGGTGGGTGACGGCACCGAAGTGACGGCGGTTAAGGCCCGCGAAATTGGCCGGGGCGCTATCGTGGTTGGTGATCGCGTCAGGGTCGATGGCGATGTGTCAGGACGGAAGGATTCTCTGGCCCGCATTGTGCGTGTCGAGGAGAGAAGCTCCGAGTTGCGTCGGTCCCCGGAAGAAGGAGAGGGACGCGAACGAGTCGTCGTCGCCAATGCCGATCAGCTGGCGATCGTCACTGCGCTGACACAGCCGGACCCGCGGCCCGGAATGATTGATCGGTGCCTGGTGGCCGCCTATGACGCCGGTATGACGCCTCTGCTGGTTCTCACAAAGTCCGATCTGGCAGATCCGGCAGAGTTGCAGGCCCTGTACGAGCCGCTGGGCCAGGATATCTTCGTGCTCCGACTGCGGCAAGGTTCGGACGATGAGGCAGATGCAGCAGATGACGCCAAGGTGGGCGTTACTACGGCGGACGTGGATGACGCCGACGGGCAGCTGGAGCGGCTGCGGCAGGCATTGACCGGGCACGAAACGGTGTTGGTCGGCCACTCTGGCGTCGGAAAGTCCACCGTGATTAATGCGCTGGTTCCCGGCGCCAACCGAACAACCGGCGCGGTTAACGACGTTACCGGGAAGGGGCGTCACACCTCGACGTCAGCGGTTTCGCTCCCGTTGCCGGACGGGGGACGTCTTATTGACACGCCAGGCGTACGCAGCTTTGGCCTCGCCATGTCAAGGTGGACGATGTTTTACGAGGTTTTACCGATCTTGTGGAGTTGACGAGCAATTGTCCGCGCGGATGCTCCCATGACGCCGCCGCGCCCGAATGTGCATTGTCGGATACGCAGGACGTGCGCCTCCGAACGCGGGTCGCCTCCTTCAGGCGGCTTCTCGCCTCGCGCGGACAGGAAGAGTGGAAGTAAATGGCAGGTTTGACCAGGCTTTCAGACGATTTGGCCTTTGCCTCGGCGATTATCGACCGGGTGGACCAGACCACACGGCAGCGGTTTCAAGCTGCCGACTTGCGGGTGGAGTCGAAGCCCGATCTCACACCGGTAACGGATGCAGATCGTGCCGCCGAGGCGATTATCCGCGACATGCTCACGCATTCACGTTCCCGCGATGCGATATATGGAGAGGAGGAGGGTGGAACACGCACGCATGCACCCCGTCGTTGGATTATCGACCCCATCGATGGAACGAAGAACTTCGTGCGCGGCGTTCCCGTATGGGCCACCCTGCTCGCATTGGAAGAGGACGGCGAGATCACGCTCGGAATCGTGTCTGCCCCGGCGCTCGGACGTCGCTGGTGGGCGGCCAAGGGCATGGGGGCTTTCACCGGGCGCAGCTGGGCGAATGCGAAACAGATCCACGTATCCGATGTTTCTCGTGTTGCGGATGCGTCAATCTCGTATTCTTCGCTTAATGGCTGGGCGACTCGCGGGCAGCTGCGCGCCTTCCTACGGCTCGTGCAGGGTTGCTGGCGTTCACGGGCCTACGGTGACTTCTGGAGCTACATGTTGCTGGCCGAAGGGCGGTCGACATTGCCGCGGAGCCCGAGCTGGAAGTGTACGACATGGCGGCATTGGTACCCATTGTCGAAGAGGCCGGCGGACGGTTCACCTCTCTGCATGGCGAGGCGGGGCCCTGGGGTGGTTGTGCGCTGGCAACCAATCGTCACCTGCACGAACAAGCTCAGGCCATACTCGACTCGGTGCGCGACGATATCGACGTCGCACCCGAGAACCATGACGTATAGGGCCGACCTACGCATGCCTGCGCAAAAGGTGTCGGAGGCGACCGCTAGGCTGAAGGCATGTTGATTCTCCACACGTCCGATTGGCACCTCGGGCGTTCGCTGCACCGTGCGGACTTGACGCCCGCATTCGAAATGTGGTGCGAGCACGTGATTACGACCGTGCGCGAACGTGCTATCGACGCCGTCTTGATTAGCGGCGACGTGTATGACCGGGCAATTCCACCCGCTTCCACAGTGAAGCTCTTCGATCACACGCTCGGCGAGCTCTCCCACCTGACCACTGTTATCCTCACCTCCGGCAACCACGATTCGCCGCAACGGCTGGGATTTGGTGCCGAGCTGATGCGCGAGGGAATTTATTTCCGCACCGACTCTCGCGCATGCAGCACACCGATAGCCATTCGCAACTCCTCCGGGGAAATTGGGGCACTCGTCTACGCCATCCCCTATCTCGATCCGGATACCGAGAGGCGTCGTCTCGCTCCGGCACACGCGCAGAGTCAGGCCGAGCCGACGGAGCAGAATCAATACCTGGAACGCAGCCACGAAGCGGTGCTCGGTGCAGCATTGGAACGCATCGGCGATGACATCCGCACCGGTGCATACGCCGGAAGAAAGATAGCGCGGATCTGTATGGCGCATGCCTTTATCACCGGTGGAAACCCCACTCTGTCCGAACGCGACCTTCATGTCGGCGGTGTCGATAGCGTTCCTTCCGGGCTATTCAGGCTGGGCAAGAGCGGCCCCGGTCCACTAGATTACGTTGCGCTTGGTCACCTGCACTCTCCGCAGCGGGTTGGCCTGGCCGATGATCCCCTCATGCGCTACTCCGGTTCTCCCATCACCTTCTCCTTCGGAGAGGCCACCCCGAAATCCTCTGTTCTGCTCCACGTGTCGGATGGCGAGGTTCGCGAAACGGAGCTGATTCCCGCGCCGGTGTGGCGCCGGGTGAGTACTCTCGAGGCTCCCCTGGGTGACCTACTTGATAAGAAGAACGCGCGTCTACGTGACGACTTCGTGCGGCTAATTGTCACCGACTCCGCCCGTCCCACCGATATGGCTGCGCAACTACGCGCAGTGTTCCCGCATGCATTGGAGATCCAGCATCGCGGTATACGAAGCACCGCCTCCACCACGACGGCGGAAGGCGTTGCCACCCGTAGCCCGCTCGCCGTCCTTACTGAATTCATGGAAACGGCCGGCAACCGGGCACTGACCGCGGAGGAGGCAGAGCTGCTGCAGGATGTATGGGAGGAAGTTCTGCGCACGGAACTCGGGGAGGTGCATTCTCATGCAGCTCCGGCTTCTTAGCCTGCGAGGCATCGGTCCCTTCGGCGGCAGCGTTTCCATCGATTTTGATCGCCTTTCGGTGGGAGGTCTCTACCTGCTGGACGGTCCCACCGGCTCCGGCAAATCCACCATCATTGATGCCATCACCTGGGCGCTCTACGGCGGCGTTGCCGGTGGGGAGGATTCCACCGACGAACGCGTCCGCTCCACACACGTTTCCGCAGAGGTAGAGTCCTTTGTCGACCTGGTTTTCAGTGTCGAAGCCGGTACCTTCCGCATTCGTCGCACACCGGCATGGACAAAGCCTGGTAACAAGAATCCCACCGCGCCCACTGCCACACTGTGGCGCCTGGCGGAAGCTTCCGTGGAGTCGGGAGACCTCGACGCCGGAGAGGTATTGGAGACAAAACCCAGCGGAGTCACTCCCGCCGTCACCGCTCTGCTCGGACTCAACCGCCAGCAGTTTGTTCAAACGATTGTGCTGCCGCAAGGAAAATTTGCGGACTTCCTTCGGTTGAGCAGCAAGGACCGCACTCGGCTCCTCGAACAGATCTTTGCCACGGCCGTGTACCGGCGGGTCAGTGACGCACTTCAGGAACGCGCTCGTGCAGCCGAACGGACTATCGCAGACACGCGTGAACGTTTCATCAGTGCCAGCGACGATCTTCTGGGCACGGCGGCCCTGAAGATGCAGCAACACTGGGAGATACCGTACGCGGCGCGGTCCTGCCTCGCGAAGTGGAAGGGCAGCTGCGAGCGCGCTTCAGTGAATTGGTTACCAGCGCGGAACGTGGTATGAGCGCGGCGCGGCGTCGCAAGGAGGCTTCTGATCGGGCCGAGCAACTCGCGGCGGACTCGCTGCGAGAAACGGAGGAACTGGCGAAGCGTCTGGCTCGTCGTTCCAACGCGCTGGAACGACGCCGCATCCTGCTGGAACGTGCCCCGCAGATCGCTACTGTGCGCGACGCTCTCGATATGGATGCCAAGGCCGGGCGCCTCCTCCCGTTGGTTCAGGCTCACGCCGCGGCCGAGACCCGGCTGGCTGATACGCGTCGGCGACTCGACGTACTGAAGATCGATCCGCACAGTGTGAGCGAAGGCACCCTGGCTGACGCTCGGCGGAAACTGGTACGACTTAACGAACTCAGTGGCATATTGGCGGAGCTGATGCAACTGGAGGAGCAGGTCGCCGTGACGACAGCTCAACAGGACGTAGACCAAGAGGCTTTGCGTGCGCTGGGTCGGCAACGTGCGCAAAAAGAGGAAGAAACCGCCGCCGCTGAGCAGCGCAGGCAGATTCTTCTCCGGGAACAAGAGGTGGCCGCTTCCCGGGCGGCACATCTCGCAGGTGTGCAACGGGACCTAGAGGCGGCACAGCACCTGGGAGAACAGGCGAGGAAGCTGCGGGGGCTGCATTCTGAACTCGAGGAGTGTGAGGTCCACGTCGTACAGCTCACGCAGGCCTTCCAGGACGCACGCAGTCACGAGGAAGCACTGACCGACGCATGGATAGCATCAACGGCACCACAACTCGCCGTAACACTCAAGAACGGTGTTCCTTGCCCAGTATGCGGCTCATGCGAGCACCCTGCACCAGCGCCTGCCGCCGCTGTCCTCGCCAGTCGCGAGGATGTTGATCGCGCGGCCCGCCTTCGCGAGGCCGCGCGGCACGATCTTTCTGATGCGCGGGAGCGGCTTGCCGGTGTCCGTACTCAGGTAGACGAGCTTACCCCGGTCCTTTCCGGCCTCAGTGCCGATCAGGTGGAGGAGGGCATTGCACATGCTGAGGCGGAGGTCGCTGCGGCCACACACGCAGCGTCAAAGGCGCAGGCATTGCAGAGTGAGATTAACGAGCTCAGCACGACGGCGCAGCGCCTGACCGAAGAACTGCAGGCCCTTGCTTCTCAGACTGCCGCTCTTGACAGTGCCATCCGCGAACGCGGCGAACGTTTGGCTGCCGATCAGGAACGTCTGTCCGCGCAGCGGGAGGGCTATCCAAGTATCACCGAACGCCGGGCGGCCCATGCTGAGCAGCTTCGTCGGCAACGGGAAACCGTTGATGCGCTGGCCGATCTGCTCCATCAGGGTGCGCAAGCTGCGGAGAGCGAGCAGGAACTCGCCGCCGCCATCGCTGAATCGGAGTTCGCCGATGCCTCCGCAGTGCGCGCTGCCATGCTTCCACCGCCGGATGCCGAGGCTGCGCGCGTGCAGGTCCAAGAGCATCGCGATGCGCTCCGCGATGTGGAACGCGACCTCGCCCAGCCCGAGCTCGCGGCACTTCGTGGGGACGAACAGGCAAACGTGGCTGAGGCGCAAGCTGCCTATGAGGCGGCCCATGCCGATGCAAACGAAGCACGCGACCGGGCCGCCGAGGCCACCAGTTACCACAGGCAGATCGCTGCACAGTTCTCGCGCGTCGAGACGCGCTACCGCGCTTGGCAGGAGGCCTACCACGCCGCAGGCGCGTCTGTACGCCTGGCGGAACTGGCAAAGGCCGGACCGGCATCGGTCACTCACGTGCCGTTACCGACATACGTGCTACAGCGACGATTCGAGCACGTCGTCGAACGCGCCAACGAGCATCTTACCGGGATCTCGCAGGGTCGCTATGAGCTGGTCAGAACCGATGAGAAGGAGAAGGGGTCGAGGCAGATACAAATGGGCCTCGGGCTACTCGTTATCGACCACCTGGGTGACCCGACCGGCGACACCTTTCGCTCCACCCGCAGCCTGTCGGGCGGCGAGACGTTCTACGTCTCCCTCGCCCTGGCACTGGCGCTGGCCGACGTCGTCCAGGAGGAGAATGGGGCATACAGTTGGATACCCTGATGATTGATGAGGGCTTCGGCAGTTTGGATGCCGATGTTCTCGACCAGGTTATGCAGTGTCTGACCAACCTGGCCAGCAGCGGACGGACTGTCGCCGTCGTCAGCCACGTCGAGGAACTCCGCAAGATTATCGCGGAACAGATCATCGTGATTCCGCAACCGGACGGCTCGTCCACCCTAGAAGTGCAGGCGTAGCACCCTGGAAGTGTGAGCGTGGCGCCTTCCGCCACCCCCACTCGGACAAGGATTTAGTCACTCGGCCGAGGCTCTCGTCACTCGACTGCACCTTTGTTACTCAGCCGAGTCATAGACACATCTGCCGTGACACTGCTCCCGCTCGCCACGTTTCCCACTTGCAGGCCCGCTGACGACGTAACCGCATTCCCGTCCGTTATGCGCGCTCTGCCTTGTCCTTTGCGCTGGTTAAGGCACGCGCAAGATCGAGTCGTTCGGTGACGTCGTACCACATGAGTTCTTGATCAGCGAGGCGGTCAAATGCGGCGGCGTCGCCTCCCGCAGCCGCCTGCACGTCTTCCGCTACTGTCCCATCATCCACATGGATCGACACGATCCGGTTCCAGTCAACCGGGGATGCGAGTTGACGTGCGGTGACCAGTTCATCCGAGAGCGGGGCATCACTGAGCGCCTGGGGCGGTACGTCAGCTGCCAGTACCATACGGCGCAGCGGCAGAGTCTCGCCTGCCGCTAGCTGCTGCGCGATGAGATGCAGCGAAGCGTCAGCCGCCGCATTCATGGCAACAGCCTCCAACACCTCAGTATCCTCAAAACGAATCTCTTGCTCCAGGGCAGCGGTCACACCATGCACAATCCGCGCAGGAACGGGCTTATCTTCCAAGTCGGTGATCGTTGCCGGAATGTAGATCCTCACATACCCATCCTATCCGTGCCTCGCGCAGTTGCGGAGGCCTGTACTACTGCCCGTAGTGAAACCTGTGGGAAAGTGGCCTCAGAGGCTAGGGCCCCTTCCTTCCCGGCAGCTGCATGTTGATGTTGCCGACGCCGCCAGAAACGCCTCCGTACCGGAAGTGGCACCCCCGTCACGGCTTCCGCCAGATTCCTCATGTCGTGGCTTAGTCCACACTGCGGCGCGATCTCGTCATGGGTGACGCCGCGCATCACCGCCTGTTCCAAGTGTTCGCGGTCGCAACGCAGCCAGGAAACCGACTCAAAGCCACGCCCGGCAAGCAACGCTTCAATCTGACGGCGGTCCACCGCCCGCCCGCGCGAGCTCCGCGCGCCAGTCAGGACGACATGCGACCGCTGCACCCCGAGCTCATGCGCCACATCTAGCTGCCGGAGCAGACGACGAATGCCCAGCGGATCGAAACTCGAAACACACAGCACTGCCGTAGCGGCTGCCAAGAGTGACAGCGTTACGGCGTCGCGCTCCATACCGTATTCCAACTCATCATGCTCGCACTCGGCCGCGCAATCGACAACCGCCATCGGCCAGCTCTGTTTGATGTGTTTCCACAGGTCATCCACCACGGCCACCGGCAATTCGCGCCAGCGAGCACCAGTATTGAGTCCCGCCAAGAAGGCGAAGCTCGCAACCTGCTCCACGTTATCCCCAACGGCCGTGGCGATTCGCTCCCCGTGATTGAAACGCCGGGCAACGGCCACAATCGCGGAGGTCTCCTCGTTACACCCCAGGAGCTGCGCCAGGCACGGGCTGCGGGTGTCCGCATCTATCAAGATAGTCGAACCTGCGGCACCGAGTACGTTCGCGAGGTCGCGGGCGACGGTGGAGCGCCCCGGGGCGCCCGGAGTTCCCCACACAGCGATAAGATGGCCTTCCTCCTGCGAATGCCGCGACACGGTCCGGTCGCAGACCGGAGGCGGCGCGTCGCGGAACGCGACAATAGCCTCAACAACGGTCTCCGCAATAGGCGGCGCCACCGCATCGCACCGCGTATTACGCGCCCACTGCGCCGCAGGATCCCGTGGAACAGCCACCACACGTACCCCGCAAGCGTGAAGCTCCGCAACCAGAGTGCGGTCCGCCTCGTCCACAACGGCCAGTTCTGCCAAGCCCGCCTGCGCGCTCGCCAGTACTTCCGCCCCGTCCGCGCAGCGCCGCACCACGACGACGGACGGCTTGCATCCTTCCAAGACCCGCAGAACGCTTGTTTCCAGCTCGGAGTGGAGGCACAATAAGATGTTCATTTTTGCTCCCCTGGTACAAGAACGAATCCATCGTCTCCGCCCAGGACCAGCAGCACATCCCCCACCGAGGCACGCTGAATCCGCACTTCCGCCGTGGCGGGTTCACCGAGACTGCCCTGCCCGGTGTCCAGGCGAACAACCATTACCTGCGAGGCCACCAGTTCTGCGCTTGTGGCATTAACACGCCACAGTTCCACCACATCGCCCCGTTCTACGGATGATGGCACTCGAGTTGCCAAGGGCACCACCACATCGCACCCGTCATCAGTCTCACCCTGTACGGCGGTGCGTGCCACCAACTCGCCCTCGTAGACAACTGATCGTAGCTTCTTATCGCCAGAACGTCGCAGGTCGGACTGCTGCAGGTACTGGCTGGAGATTCCTCTCGGAACGCCGACGAGCACCAGATCCGACTCGTTGAGGGCAGCACCGGGAAGTAGCGTCGAGGCAGCTCGGTACACCTGCACCTGCTCCGGGCCCGCCAGCAAAGCACCGCTGGCTATGGCAGATACACATACCAGCAGTACACCGATTGCCAGGCGCGGATCCCGCCAGCGAGGTCCAATCCGATGTCGTGCCATGCTCACTCCTTCTGTCGTTCCACCATATTCACAGGCCGTCCTACCGGCCTGCCAAGAGTGTCCACAGGCTTGTGGACAACTTTCCCGGCACGCGTGTGACGTGCGAAAATACCACTATGGCGAAATTCCTGACCATCGCAGATGTAGCTGAGTATCTCAACGTCTCCGCCGGGCAGGTGCGCACTCTTATCCGCTCGGGTGAGCTTCCCGCAATCCAAGTCGGTGGCCGCGGGCAGTGGCGCATCGAGGACACCGTTCTTCAGGGCTATGTTGATGAGCGCTACGAGCAGACACGGCATCTGGTCGAAAGTCGACGCTCCGAGCACTCCAACTCGTAAGCAATATTGTCTTGTCACTACGGCCCGTATTGGCCAGCCTCTCGCAGGTCGGCTCCACCTACTCAATACGGCCGACACCACCCACTCAATACGGCCAGTCAACATATTCACTTTTCTCCCGGCATCGGCTGATGGGCGGCGCGGTCGCAGTCCGCACTAGCTCAACCAGAAGAATCAAAGGCCGTCAGGCTGAGAGAATAAGCGGCGGAGTTAAGAGACTCAGCGGCCGGAAGAGTCAACCACCAGAAGAATCAACGGCGGCGTGGCGAAGAGAAGTCGACACGTTCAATCTGACCTAGAGAAATAACAAGAGTGGCATTGAGTTCCAGCCAATTCTGACCGACGCGCGTTATGCGCCCCTGTTCCTCACCACATGCCAGAACGCACCGGACCACACGGCCGCTCCGCATCAGGCGGCGTAACTGCGAACCCAGAGAAATGGACTGCCTGCCAGCCCGTTGCTCACAGCGCTGCGGAAGACCGCGTATCGTAGCTATGGCAGCATACGGAATCAAGGTCATAATCCGCTCGCGCTCCCCGAGAAACCACGTGTCAGCGCATTCACGTACCAGGATCACAACCATGCTCCCTCCCCGTGTACGCACCTTTACGATGTTGCCAATGCTCGCCGCCAGCCTGTCGGCCAGGCGAATGCTCGCCTCCTCGGCCTGCCGCAGTTCGTTTGCCAGGCCGAGCCGTTCAGTATGCAGCTCCGCATCCATTTGGCTGGCCACATCGGTGCTGTAGCGCTCCCAGGGATCCATCTCGCTCATACGCGCAGCGTAGCCGGTTGCAAAGAGGCCGCCACACCCTTTTCCACAACAACGGCGGTCCGAAAGTACACCAATTCCCATCTTTGGGAGCGATTGGGTATACCCGGCAGACTTCACTCTTCGGCACATGCACAATGGGATCACAGCATCAAACGTCACCAAATGACATGATCAGCCCGTTAGGAGCATCTATGCGTCCCTTACGCACCGCCATGGCCTCGCTAACCGTTAGTGCACTCTGTCTGGCTCTCACGTATACCTTCCTGAGGGATTACCATAACGTCTCCGCAGTTGATCAACTCACGGGAATGGCGATGGCCGTACTGGCCACCATCGGATGTCTGACCGGTGTGTGGGTCGCCCTGTCCTACATCAGCCTCTGGTACGCGCAACGATGCATGCGAACGCGGAGTCGATCCACGGCTCGTCATAGGAAACGGCGCAACCTAGTACTGACGGCGGGTCGACTACTCGGGACTCCTCGCGTGCGCCGCACCCTTGCCGCAATGGCGCTGACCGGGCCATGGATCACGCCTGCTCTGGCCGACGGCGCACCCGGCCCCGACCTGGGATGGGGAGCCTCTGAAACAACAACTTCCGCCCACACCATGGTAACTGGCGAGGACCTTGAAAGCCCGACATCACGCGCTTCTGAGACTCACACGACCCATATGGTTCTACCGGGAGAGTCACTCTGGCAAATCGCCATGCAGGATCTGCCGCCCGATTCCTCACCAGAACAGATTGCCGCTCATGTCCATCGTTGGTACGAGGCCAATCGTGAGTCAATCATCGACCCCGACCTCATCTACCCCGGCCAAGTCCTTCACACACCCAAGCAATAATTCTCCCCTCTAAGGAAACATCATGACCTCGACACTCACCACGCTCACATCCCCTGGCAACGCAACCGCATCCACACCATCCACACCCCAGCCGCCACGCGCATCAACCGCCTCCACGGGCCAGAACTCTGCCGTCGCCGCTTCACCCCTCGTGCCAGCTGCGCCTGGCACGGAGACCACCAGTCAATTGGAACCACAGCGCCACGCCGAGGGCGACGAAGATCCTTCAGGCCCGGTGCGCGTCACGAAGAGGCCACCCCACCGCGAGCGAACGCGTATCACCGCGGAAAGCACCGTGGCACGCAAGCAGCCCCCTCCCCAGCCTCCCGTGACCACGCCGGAAAAGCAGTGGGATCGCCTCAGTCTTTCCGTCGCGGCGTCGCCGCCGACAGCACTTAGTCATGCGCGCAAGCAGCTAAATGCACCGCTGCCTCCTGAGACTCCGCCGCCCGAACGAGTGGCCGCCCTGATCGTGATTCAGGCAGTTGAGATACTGCAGGGGCATCGCCCCATCGGTCAACTACGACACTGGCTCACACCAGAGGTCTTCGGCCCACTGGCGCGCCGTGCCGGTCTGGCAATGCGGATCAAGGGCCCGGCCCCTCGCACTCAGGCACCGCGAATCTTGCACCTGCTTGTATCAACCCCAATGCCACGAGCCGCCGAAATCGCCGTCGTCGTGCACGATGGCACGAAGGTTCGCGGCGCAGGTATCCGCCTGGAGTATCTCCGCGAACGCTGGCAAGCAGCGGCCCTCGAAATCGGCTGAGCCAGTCAGCCCAACAGGAACGACCACCAGCCCGAACCAAACAACACCGCTAACCGTCGCAGTCGACGTTGCCCCGGGTGCTTCCAGGCTTCTCGGTGCTTGCTGCCCCGGTGCACACCCGGATCTGCGGTACCCTGTATCTCCATAGCTGAGCGGCTCGGACGCCTGCAGCTTCGCCCCTGGCAAGCACCGACGCTTCGTGCCTCGCGTACACCGACACCTTCCTACCGGGCGTCTCCGGCACGTGCACCTCTATGGGGTGTCTCCAGCGCCGACTCAGCCACCTCCGGCCCCTCGGTTCCTCAGTGCTTTTTGCGCTTGGCGGCGGCACGACGCTGAGCGCGATTCATGCCACCGGCCGCTCCCCCAGCGCCCTGCGCACCGCGTGAACCCGCCTTCGGAGCTTGCCGCACGGCCTGGCCCGCAGCATTCGTCGTCTGCGTTCCGTCGCCATCCTTCGCAGCAGAAGAGTACGAGACATTGACATTGCGCTGCGGCACCTTGATTCCGAGGACCTTCTCCGCGTCAACGCGCTCCTTCTGCGTTCCCTTGGACGCCGAACCGGCCTGCGCCAGGCGCTGAGCATTCTGGCGTCGCATCTCCACGGCGGCCGCTGCTGCGGTCTCCTCCGCCACGGTGGCGGCCTCACGAGCGGCGCGTTCCTCCGGCAGTTCGAAGTTGAAGAGGTAGCGGACAGTGTCCTCCTTGATGCCGTCACTCATGGCTTGGAACATGTCAAAGCCCTCAGACTTGTACTCCACCAAGGGGTCGCGTTGTGCCATGGAACGCAAGCCTATGCCTTCCTTGAGATAGTCCATCTCGTAGAGGTGCTCACGCCATTTCCGGTCGAGCACAGACAACAAGACCTGCCGCTCCAGTTCACGCATCTTGTCGGACCCGACTTCCGCCTCACGATCCTCGTAATTGGCGTGTATATCCGTCTTCAGTTCGTCCAGCAGTTCATCACGTTCTAGCCGGAGCCGACCGCCCACTTCCTGAACGAGCTCATCGGGTTCGAAGCCCGGACGGTAGAAGCCACGCAGATCATTCCACAAGGCGTCAAGATCCCACTCGTCGACATCCTCGTTATCCGTATGCGCGGCTACGACATCATCGACAACGAAATCGAGGAACCCCTCGACCATGGGCTCAACATCTTCCCCCTCCAGGATCGAGCGGCGCTCACCGTAGACCACCGAGCGCTGCTCGTTCATGACGTCGTCATACTTGAGCACGTTCTTCCTAATCTCGGCGTTCTGCGCCTCAAGCGACGTCTGAGCGCGCTCGATGGACTTTCCGATGACCTTGAATTCAAGCGGCTCGTCCTCCGGATAGCGCGACGGGTCGAGCGCACGCGCCGCCAACCCGGTGGAGAAGCGGCGCATCAGGTCATCTTCCAGAGAAAGATAGAAACGCGACTCACCCGGATCGCCCTGCCGACCGGACCGTCCGCGCAACTGGTTATCGATACGCCGCGACTCATGCCGTTCAGAACCGAGGACGTACAGCCCACCGAGTTCCACAACTTCGTCGTGTTCTGCGGCCACCGCATCCTTGGCCTTTTGCAGGGTCTGCGGCCACGCCTTCTCATATTCCTCCGGAGTTTCCTCCGGATCGAGGCCACGTTCGCGCAGCGCAGCAACGGCCCGGTGCTCTGGATTGCCGCCCAGCATGATATCCGTTCCACGGCCAGCCATATTCGTTGCTACGGTTACAGCACCCTTCCTTCCCGCCTCGGCGACGACGGCGGCCTCCCGCTCGTGCTGCTTGGCGTTGAGAACCTGATGCGGGATACGCGCCTGGCGCAGCAGCGCCGAGAGTTGCTCAGACTTCTCCACGCTCGTGGTACCAACCAGCACCGGCTGTCCCGCCTCATGCCGCGCGGCGATATCCTCGACGATTGCCTTGAGCTTGCCGTTGAGCGTGGGAAACACGTAGTCAGTCTTGTCCTCCCGGATCATCGGCATGTTGGTCGGAATCGGCACCACACCGAGCTCGTAGGTGGATGCGAATTCCTCCGCCTCGGTTTCGGCGGTGCCCGTCATACCGGACAACTTCTTGTATAGCCGGAAGTAGTTCTGCAGGGTGATGGTGGCGAGCGTCTGATTCTCCGCTTTAATGGCAACGCCCTCTTTAGCCTCAATGGCCTGGTGCATACCCTCGTTGTAGCGGCGGCCGGGCAGCACGCGGCCGGTATGCTCGTCAACAATGAGGACTTCGCCCCCTTGAACGATATAGTCCTTGTCTCTTTCGAAGAGCTCCTTGGCCCGAATCGCGTTGTTGAGGTATCCGATCAGCGGCGTGTTCAGCGACTCGTACAGGTTATCGATACCGAGCAAATCTTCCACCCGGTCGATACCCGGCTCCAGAATACCGACGGTGCGCTTCTTCTCGTCGACTTCGTAATCGCTATCGCGCCGCATGCGCTTGACGACGCGCGCGAATTCGACATACCACTTGTTGGCATCACCTTCCGCTGGGCCGGAGATAATCAACGGTGTCCGCGCCTCATCGATCAGAATCGAATCAACCTCGTCGACAATCACGAAGTTGTGACCGCGCTGCACAAGATCGTCCGTCTTCCACGCCATATTGTCGCGCAGATAGTCGAATCCGAACTCGTTATTCGTACCGTAGGTGATATCGGCCGCGTATTCCTTGCGGCGCTGTTCCGGTGTCTGCCCGGTGAGGATGCATCCCGTGCTCAGGCCGAGGAAACGGTGAATACGACCCATGAGTTCGGACTGGTATGAGGCGAGGTAGTCGTTCACGGTAACAACGTGCACTCCCTCCCCGGTCAGCGCGTTGAGGTAGGAAGGCAGGGTGGCAACAAGAGTCTTACCTTCGCCGGTTTTCATCTCCGCAATATTGCCCAGGTGAAGTGCGGCTCCACCCATGATTTGCACGTCATAGGGCCGTTGACCGATGGTGCGTTGCGCGGCCTCACGAACCGTAGCGAAGGCCTCTGGGAGGAGCTGATCCAAGGTCTCGCCGTCGGCAAGCCGCTCACGGAAGAGATCGGTTTGCGCGCGTAGCTCGGCGTCACTCATCTCCTGCACCGATTCCTCGTGCAGGTTGACCTGTTTGGTTATTGCCTCCAGCTTCTTGAGGGTGCGCCCCTCGCCTGCGCGAAGAATCTTGTTGAGGATCTTTCCCACGGAATTGACTCCTTCGATACGGCATCATGCAGCGCGGCTTTCCGCGCACGGCCAAACTACGCCCATTCTAAGCGAGTATGCCGGTTCTACCTCAATCCCCGATTACGCCCGGTGAGGAATACTGCGGTCCTCAGTGTGCCGACTGACAGACACGACCTGCCGACTGACAGGCCGTACCCGCCAGGTGCGATAAGCAAGATGCACCAGCTCATAGGCAGGATTTTCATACAGGTACCAGCAGCAACCACTCGCCACGGTGTCTCCTCTCCCGCGTGCCTCACAAATCTCCGAGTTCTCCGCCATTTTCCGCGAGTACCCAGAAGTCTGCCGAAAACCCGGAAAATGCGGAGCCGCGGCGAGAAGGCGAATTAGGCGAGCCTGGCAAGTAACGAGAGCCAAGTAAGAAGTCGCCAAGTAAGGCGAGTCACAGGTAGGCGCGAGTAAGAGGTAGGCGAGCCAGGCATGTAAGAAATATGCGAGTAGGAATAGGAAGTGGAACGAGGCCGGGCATTCCCACCCGGCATCGTTCCACTCCTGTTCTCTTCACCAAGTAGCCGTCCATGCACGCGCCGCCCACAGACCTGCCCAGGCACGCGTCCCGGGTTTGCGGCCCAAGTGGCTACTCAACCACGCGGCCCAGGCTCCTTCCCATGAACGGAAGGCCTAGGTACCTCTCCAGACAGCGCGTCCGCTGGCACCTCCCCAGGCCCGCGCCACCCCAGCACAAACTGCTCAGGCAGCAGTCGAGTGTCACCCTCTCAGAGCCTCAACTCATCCGGGCGTAGGGACGCTAGCACCACGTAGACGGTCCGGCGAGCAACTATGCAACACGCCGTCGTGCGGCGAGCATGCCGCCGGAGATCATCAGGAACAGGGCAACAGCTACAAGTCCTTGCGTGTCGGCACCGGTGCGGGCAAGAGTGCCGGTGCGCACCTTCGTTGCGCCCTTGCCTCCCGCCTCACTCCCAGTCTTTCCAGTCCCTGACCCGCTCGCACCGGTACTCGCCGTAGCCCCAGAACCACCGGAGCCAGAACCACTGCTCGCACTCGCACTCGGCTTAGCATTCGCCCTGGCTGCAACGGTGAGTTTCGCCGAAGCCTTCAGTGGAGATTGTGTCACCACAACGGTATGCTCGCCCGCAGCGACTCCAGTCGGCACCTCAAAACTCACCGACGCGGCACCTGCGCCATCAGTGGTGACCTTCGCCACCTCTACCGGATCCGAATGCAAGCTCACCGCCACCGCACGGTTAGGAACGAACCCGCTCAGGGTGGCTGTAACCTCGTCACCAACCTTCGCATTGTCGGCAGACAGTGTCACTGTCGGATTTGGCGTCGACGTCACCAGGGCCCAGTTGTCGACGAAGAAGTTCGCCGGATCGATCACGCCGTCGGCCGAGGCGCGATCAATAATGAGCTGACGGATCTCCTGCGTCTCGTCATACACGATCGGTGCGTTTACCACGTGCGGATAATTGCCACCACCGCCCTGTCGGTAGTTGTTTATCGCAAGAATAAAGACGTCGTCGTCGACCACCGGCACGCCATTACGTGACAATCCAACAATGCGTTCACCCACCGGCTTGGAGACGTCAATGAGGTAATCGACTCCAGTCAGCGCGTCATAGTTATAATCCATGATCCCACGCGTTGCTCCGGGGTATAGGGCGTTAACACCAGTCTCCGGATCGAAGGTTGCCCCTTCCTCAACCTGCACAAAGTAGCGGGCCGAGTACTCCAGGTACTCCTTGATCTGCGCTCCGGTCAGCTTTACACCCAGCAGCGTGTTCTCGTAGATGTACAGCCCGGCAATATCCTTGATAGTCACATTGCCCTGTGGGAAGACCGCAGTACGCGAGAAGGGGGAAACCTGAGACAGTACCGGAATACCTTCATGCTCGGTTCCCTTCAGCGCGTTTGCCACGGTCTCGGTTTGCACCATGCCGATATAGTCGAGAATCGGGGTGTCCTCATAGTAGGACGTTGCCGCCGAGAGTTCCTCGGTGGAGGTGGAAACGGTCGTATTCACGTACTCAATCGTCGCCGCATGATCCGCGGTGAGAACCGCATTGCCGGTGATATCAGGAGAGTCAGCCACATCTTTGGTTTCCAGTGGCACCGCTAGCGCGCCGATCTCCGCATCCGTTTCCGGCCAGGCAACACGGAAACCGTCGCCATCTGCCTCCAGAGGCACCGTCACCTCGGACACGGAACGAGCCCAGACGTACGGTTGCGTGAATAGTACCGGATCGCCATCGGGAGCATGGTAGACCACCGAGGCCTTATTGACCACATGCGAGTGACCGCCAACTACTACGTCGACATCGTTGACTTTCGTGGACAACGACTCTGCAACATTTTCCTGCAGCAGACTGGCGTCCCACGGAACACCCGGTGCATCCAGGCCGGAGTGAATCAGTACGACGACGACGTCGGCCCCCTCTGCCTTTATCTGCGGCACGTACTGCTGGGCGGTGAGCACGCAATCGCGGAACTCCAAGACGCCCTGCACATGGTGCTTGTCCCACACGCGGACGCCGGGCGTGACAACGCCGAGCACGCCCACCTTAACCGTCTTGCCGTTCACCTCCTTATCGACCATTACGTACGGCTTGAACACCGGATCGTTTGTGCCCGCTTTCACCACATTCGCACCCAGCAAGGGGAAGTTCAACTGACGCTCGTAGTTGTACAGGTAGTCCATCCCGTAGTTGAACTCGTGGTTACCAACCACCTGCACGTCATAGCCGATTGTGTTGAAGGCCTCCGCCATGGGATTCGTGGAGTACGGCAACTTATCCGGTTGCATGGCCGCCAGATAGGTGAGCGGAGTACCTTGGACCGCGTCACCGTTGTCAACGACCAGTACGGACTGTGCCCCCTTCTCATTGCGGACATTGTCCACGATGGTGTCAACGCGCGCCATACCAAGCTCGGGCGTACTACCCTGCGGATAGGGTGCGTCTCGGAAGTAGTCCCAATTGAAGACGTGCCCATGGATATCCGTCGTGGCCAGAATGGTCAGATTACTGTCGCCCTCATCCGCTGCCGCGATCGGTTGCGGCGAGACGATAAGCGTGCCCGCCGCGAGTGCGGCGAGCAGGAGTCGTGAGTGTTTCATCTAATCTCCCAAGTTGTCTCCCGGCATCGTCGGTTGATGCCGGTGGGGACACTCATACTAGACGTGAGTGACTCGCGACACGCCGGTTTCAGAAACCTCGTTCGAATCAGATGACGCCGCCGTTGATCGGGTGCGAATACCGTGCCCGCGTTTGTGGCCTGCTGTGGGCCGCTCCGTCTGTGCGGTGTGGGGTGCGCCTCCCGACAGCGAGCTTGTGCCCTCCTGCGCCGATTCGCACCAAAGCCTTGCGGGTGGCAGCCCTCCCGCCCGCGCGCTAGTGCCCTGCCTGCCTCACGCAGTCCGTTGGACGGTGGCACGCGCAAAGGCCGTCAGAGCCTCCCGCACGTCGTCGTGCGGAAGACCCTCGAGGAACGTGAGAGCGTCGCTTACCCACTGCAGCGCAAGTTGCCGGGTCTGGGCTACCACGTCATGCCGACGGAGCATGCCAACCACTTCCGCCAAGGCCGTATCCGAGCTCAGATCCGCGCTCTCCAGTCGCTCTAGGATACGTAGTCCGAGTGCGTCCAGAGTCCCGGCCGCCTGCTGTTCGCGCAGCAGGATAACCGGCATCGTGTCCACACCCTCCCGCAGATCGGTTCCCGGTGTCTTGCCGGTCTGCTGACCGTCCGAGATGATGTCGATCACGTCATCGGCCAGTTGGAAGGCGACACCAACCCGCTCCCCGTATTCGGCGACCACATCGGCCATATTCTCATTGCCCCCGCCGAGAGCACGCCGTAACGAGCCGACGCCGCTATCAGCGAGCCGGTTTTATCTGCCAATACGGCCAAATAGTGTTCGCGAGCACTCTGCCCGTCACGTCTGCCAATAGTTTCGTGCAACTGCCCCTGACACAACCGCTCGAATGTACGGGCATGTAACTCGACTGCCCGCGGCCCCAAACCCGACACCACGATTGAGGCACGGGCAAACAGAATATCCCCCGCCAGAATGGCCACGGAATTGCCGAAAAGCTCCTGGGCGGAGGGCACGCCGCGGCGCATCGGCGCCTCGTCCATAACGTCATCGTGATACAGCGATGCCAGATGGGTAAGTTCGACAACGACGGCGGAATCCAACACCGCCTGCGCCTCCGGATGCGGGCCGAGCTCAGCCGCCAGTAGGACGAGGGCCGGACGCAACCGTTTGCCACCGGCGTCCGCCAGGTGCGACGTCGCCGGATCCACCTGCAGATCGTCGAGGCGCACTTGTGCCCGCAGCATGGACTCGACTACCTGCATGCGGCGGCTCAGGTGGGCAGCAAGCCGCCCCTCCCCAAAACTGACGCTCAAATCTAGAACACCGGAACCTAAGATCTACGACAAAAGACCAAGTACCGGCCCGGGTAGTATCCCGAGCACGATCGTGAGCGCGGCGCATGCAATGATCGCCACCCCCGCGTATCCTTCCGAGGCCACCGTCACGGACGTCGCCGGATCAGGTTGCCGGAAGAACATGTTCAGGATAACCCGGAAGTAGAAAAAGGCAGTAGCGGCAGACGCCAAAACGGCGAATACCACAAGAACTGTTTGCCCACCGCTGACACCGGCGGCGAACACCACGAACTTGCCGATGAAGCCGGATGTCAAGGGGATCCCCGCGAAGGAGAGCAGGAAAACAGTCATGCACACCGCCAACACGGGATTGGTCTTACCCAGTCCCTTCCAGTGGTCAATGGCAGTCGCCTCACCGAGAATGTTTCCCGCCTCATCCCGGTCACGCACCAATGTGATAACACCGAAGGCGCCCACGGAGGCGAGGCCGTACGACAACAGGTAGAACGCTATCGGCACAATATTGGCGGCAAAACCGACTTCTGACATCTGCCCGCGAAGTGTGGCGCTTACCACAGCGGCATTCGCGCCAAAGAAGGCCGTAACACCGATGAGGAGGAACCCAGCATGAGAGATCGCGGAGTACGCGAGCATGCGTTTGATGTCTCGCTGAACAATCCCGAGGACCGTGCCCACCAGAATCGTCGCAATGACGATAATCCACAATACGGGCTTGAGCGTTTCGTACAGGGAGACGGCGCTCCACCCGATCGTATTCGAGTTATCAGCACCCCCGAGTAAACGTAGTACCGCCGCAAAAACGGCAATCTTCGTGCCGGCTGCCATGAAGCCGGTAACGGGAGTGGGCGCGCCCTGGTAGGCATCGGGAACCCACGAGTGGAAGGGGACCGCACCCACTTTAAACAGAAGCCCAATAAGCACCAAGGTTGTGCCCGCAATAAGAAGTAGCTCTTGGCCACTAGCCTCAAGGTAGGCACGATTCCAAAGGTTGAATCCACCGGAGAAGCCGTACAGCAATGCGACGCCCATCAGGAAGAAGGCCGAAGAGAACGCACCCAGCAAGAAGTACTTCAGCGCCGCTTCCTGCGACAGTGCACGACGCCGCCTCGCCGTCGCACACAGTACATATAACGGTAGTGAGAGCACCTCAAGGGAGATGAACATCGTCAGGAAGTCCCCCGACATGGCAAAAGCGAGCATGCCCGCAATGGAGAAGAGCATCAGCGGGAAAACCTCTGTCTGCTCCGCCCCAAGCCGATTCGCTTCCCGTTCCTCGGACGAACCCGGCTGCGTCGCAGCAGAAGCGGCAAAGGCTCCCTCCCCCGTTGCGGTGCGATCAGCTGCAATAAGAAGAGCGAACAATGCACAAGGCAGCACTATCGCCTGGAAGACGATGGCAAGGCGGTCCTCGAACAACGTTCCAACCGCTGCTTGTTCATTCAGCTTCAGCACAACCGCGTATCCCAAATCGCCGACTTTTTTCCACTGGGCGATAACGGCGACAAAGGCTCCTGCGACAGCGAGGAATGACACGACGAGCTGCGTGTTACGCCGATAACGCTCCGGAACGAAGGCCTCGACAAGCACGCCAATCACTGCAGCGCCCAGCACGATGAGAATAGGTGTAAGCGCCACCCAGTTGATGACGGGATTGCTACTCACTTCATGCTCCCTTCTGCGGTCGCAGCGGACCACGCAATTGAGCCGGTTCCATCCACATGTGCCGGTGCCGCCGCCACGGTCTCACGTGTATTCGTCTCTTGCGGCGCCTTGGCGTCTGCGGAGATTTCCTCCGAGAGGTAAACGGTTGTCATCTCCGCCGCGGGTGTAATGGTGTCGATAACGGGCGCCGGTCCCAACCCGAGGAACAACATGGCTGCGATAAGAACGGCGGAAACAGTCTTTTCTGCGCCATCCATGTCGTTGACCTCAATGCTTGGCCGGGGACCGGTAAACACGCGCTGATATGGCCACAGGATGTATACAGCCGCCAAGATGACGCCGAAAACGGCAATGGTCGCGAGTGGCACGTTCACGGAATAGGTGCCGATCAGAATCAAGTATTCGGGAATGAATCCCGAAAGGCCTGGCAGCGCAATAGAGGCTAGTCCAGCTACCAGGAACACTCCGGCAATCAGTGGAGTCACACGCTGCCAGCCGCCGTAATCGCTAATCATGTAGGAGCTTCCGCGCCGACGCAGCGAGCCGACCGTCAAGAACAGGGCACCGGTTGCAACACCATGCGCCACCATATACAGAATCGCACCCGTCATTGCCACCGAGGAACCGGAGAAGATTCCCAGCACCATGAAACCGAAATGGCTGACCGAGGTGTACGCAATAAGACGCATAAGATGCTGCGAGGTGATCGCCATGAACCCGCCCCAGAGAATGGAGATCACGGCCAGAATCATTATGGGTGTGGCGGCCCGCTGCGCGGCATCCGGGAAGAAAGGAACGCAGAAGGCGATCATGCCGTAGGTGCCGATCTTATCCAGCACGCCAACCAATAGTGTTGACGTACCTGCCGGTGCCTGCTCCGTCGTATCCGGCAGCCAAGTATGTAGTGGAAACATCGGTGCCTTGATGGCAAATCCGATGAAGAAGGAGAGGAAGATCCACATCTGCGCGGTGTCTGATACGGCAAGCGCCCCGCTGATGTTCTCGACGAGCAAACCGCCCTCCGGCAGGGGCGAGGCGACCATCAGGGCTATCACGCCGACCAGCATGATCAGACCGCCGACCAGGGAGTAAATGACGAACTTAATTGCCGCGCGATGCCGCTTCTCACCGCCGTAACGCCCGATGAGGAAGTACATCGGCAGGATCATCAACTCGAAGAGTACGTAGAAGAGGAAGATATCCCTGGAGGCGAAGATACCGATCATGATGGCTTCCAGGAAAAGAATCCACCCGACATACCCGGCCACTCGGTTCTCATTCTCGCCACGGAACTCATTCCCCGATGCGAGCAGCACCACCGGCACCAGGAAGGTAGCCAGTCCGATCATCACCACGCCGATGCCGTTAATGCCCCACGCCAGCGACACCCCAAGCTGCGGAATCCAAGAATACGTTTCCGCCAGCTGGTACTCGGCCGAACCAATGTCGAATCCGGTCGTCACTGCCGTCAGGAATACGACGAGTATCGCGAGTGACACCGCCAGACCGAAGGGCAACGCCATTTTACGCAGTGGCCTGACAAGCCACAGCGCCAATGCCGCCAGCACGGCCACCACAATCAGTAGGCTGAGCCAGGGAAAGGCTGCCTCGTTCACGGATTGCATTATTCTCCTCTCCCGGTCAGAACCGCGACGCCAACGCGATAATCAGGGCGATAACCACGCCAACGTACATGTAGGCCGCGTACGAGCGCACGTAGCCGTTTTGCAGCCGACCCAGCAGACGCCCGGTGGCAGTAGTTCCCCGCGCCACCCCTTCCACGGCACCGTCAACCACATGTTGATCGACTACCGCTACAGCGCCGGTGGCCGCGAGGCCTGGCTTCATCACCAATGTCTCGTTAATGACATCCTGGTACAAGTCATTTCGAGCCGCTCGCGTCAATGCACTACCAACCGGTACCTCCACCGGCACCTGCGAGGCCAGATACATCTTCCAGGCCACCCCTACCCCAATTGCCACAACCGCCAGTGTTGCTACGGTAATCGCGACCGGAGCAATCACGGGTTCACCGTGCTCGCCGCCCCCGGTAACCGGTTCGAGCCACGCGGTGAATCCGACCCGGTTGAGCACGAAGCCCAGCGCAAGCGAACCGATCGCCAGAATCACCTGCGGCATATACATTGATGCCGGCGCCTCATGCGGATGATGTGCATTCTTCCCCTTCTTGGAGAAACGCTCCTCGCCGTGGAAGATCATGAAGAACATGCGCGACATGTAGAAGGCCGTCAGCCCGGCGACGAGCAACGCCAAGGTTCCGAATACCCATGGTTGCCATCCCTGCCCCACGAAGGCGGTCTCAATGATCTTGTCCTTGGAGAAGTAGCCGGACAGGAACGGGAAGCCAATGATGGCGAGGTAACCACAAAGGAAAGTTGCCCAGGTGATCGGCATGTACTTGCGCAAACCTCCAAAGCCGCGCATATCAACTTCGTCGTTCATCGCATGCATAACCGAGCCGGCACCCAGGAACATGTTGGCCTTGAAGAAACCGTGCGTGACCAGGTGGAAGATGGCGAAGCCCGCGCCCACCGGTCCCAGTCCGGCGGCCAACATCATGTAGCCGATTTGCGACATGGTCGAGGCGGCCAGCACCTTCTTCATATCGTCTTTCGCGCAGCCGACGACGGCACCGAACAGGAGGGTAATTGTGCCGATGGTCGCGACTAGCAATTGCGCGGTGGAGCTGACCGCGTAAATCGCCCCGGAACGTACCATGAGGTACACACCTGCGGTCACCATGGTTGCAGCGTGGATAAGCGCGGAAACCGGCGTCGGTCCGGCCATGGCGTCACCCAGCCATGCCTGCAACGGGAACTGCGCCGACTTGCCGCACGCTGCCACCAGCAGGAAAATCCCGATGGCCGTCACCGTGGTAGTGGAAGCCCGGTCGATACCTGCGTTGACGCCCTGGAAGGTTACCGTTCCAAGAGTCGAGAACATGATCATCATGGCGATGAGCATGCCCATGTCGCCCACCCGGTTCATAAGGAATGCCTTCTTACCTGCGGTGGCGTTCTCCGGTACCTGGTTCCAGAAGGAGATGAGGAGGTAGGAGGCCAGGCCCACGCCCTCCCAGCCGACGAACAGAACCAGATAGGAGTCGCCGAGAACAAGCAACAGCATGGAGGCGACGAAGAAATTCAGGTAGGCGAAGAAGCGGCGTCGTGCCACGTCGTGCTTCATATACCCAACGGAGTAGATATGAATCAGCGTGCCGACGAAGGTGACCAACAGCAGGAAGGTGACCGACAACGGGTCCACCCGCATGGCCAGATTCACCGCCTGTGCCCCGGCAAGAGGAACCCACCGGTACAACGCCACATCCAGAACACGCCCGTCGGAGGGCAGGCCGATGAGCTGGAAGAAGACGGCGGCTGCCACCACGAAGGAAACCGTTGCCGCGGCGATGGCGAGCCAGTGCCCCCAGGCGTCGCTCGCCTTGCCCGCGACAAGCAGGATGCCTGCGGTGACAAGGGGAACAGCTACGCATAACCACACCAGGCTCGCGACCCCGGTAGCGGGAGTTGCGAGGGCCGTGGTAGCGGTGACGCTTGCTGGAATGAGTGCCAGAGTCAATTCACACCTGCTTCCCGTCAGTGCTTGAGCTGGTTCGCACCGTCAAGCGAAGCGGACCTGTGGGTTCGGAAAATAGCGACGATGATTGCCAGGCCCACCACTACTTCGGAAGCGGCGACAACCATGACGAAGAAGGCGAAGACCTGCCCCTGAATATCTCCCCACATACGTGAGAAGGCCACCAGCGCAAGGTTGCAGGAGTTGAGCATGATCTCCACTCCCAGCAGCGCGATAATGGCGTTGCGGCGAGTGAGCACGGCCGCCCCACCGATGGCGAAGAGTATGATCGCCAGCACCACGTAGTACATCAGGTTCACTTGGATTCCTCCTCACCGGACTCCAATTCACTCTTCAGCTCGCCGTCTTCCAGGACATCGCGTGTGTCTGGTTCTTGCGCCGGATACACCGGCGCAGCCTCTCCGGGCATGCCGGGCAGTCCGCCGTTGCGCACCGCCGCCGAGCTGCCCGGCCCGGTCAGTTCGTTGCGTGCGGCGCGGGCCGCCGTCACCAGGGAGATCTCCTCGACCGTGCGTTCCTGGCCGCGTATGCGCAACACGCGCTGCATGGAGCCCTCCGCGACCTTGCCGCCGACCGTGAGAGCCGGATTGGCCGCTGAATTCGACTCCGCGTACACACCGGTGGGTGGCTTTTGACCGATATGCCGTCCGCTGGTGGCATAGGCCTCCATCTTCGCCTCGGCCAGTTCGGGCTGCGTCATCCGCTTGTGCACCTGCCGGTGTGTAAGCGTCATGGCTCCCAGCGCCGCTACGATCAGCAGCGCGCCGGTCAGCTCCATGGTCAGCACATGCGAACTGAAGATCTCCTGTGCGATCGCCTTCGGGTTGGTCGCGGCGTTGGCCATTTTCATTCCAACCGCTTCAGGTGTGGCGGCGCCCAGCACCGCACCCGCCGCGACGATGATGAAACCGAGTCCACCCAGCGCGGCCAGGGGGCGCTGTACCCGTTTGGTCTCATGGGTGGAGTCCGATGGATCCACACCAATCATCATGAGGACGAACAGCAGCATCATCAGAATGGCGCCCGTGTACACCGCGATCTGTACGACACCCATGAAGGGCGCCTCCAGCATCGTGTACAGGATGGCGAAGCCGACCATAATGCCGATAACGCATACAACGGAGTAGACCGCACGGCGCGTGAACAGCAGGCCGTATACCGCGAGGGTTACCATAACCGCCGCGAGGATGAAGAATAATACGGCCTCCCCGGTAGAGATCTGCAAAGGTTCTATGATCATTGCGCGTTCTCCTCCACTGACGGTTTCGGCGCCGTAGGCTGAGCTACCGGTGGCACTCCTCGAGCCGCAGATGCATCCGGAACCGGGCCCTCTTCGAAAACCGGGCGGGCGGTCGCTAAAGTGGGGTCGTCGGGGCGATGCTCGCGTACCCAGTCGATCTGACTCTGTGTCGGCCCCGTAACTTCACCGTGGTAATACTGCAAATGCGTGGCACCGGTCGGCATCGGGTGCGGCGGAGCAAGCATGCCCTCCTCGGGCGGTACCAGTATGTCCTGCTTCTCGTAAATTAGCCCCTCGCGAGTCGGTCCGGCCATCTCGAACTCATTCGACATCGTCAGTGCGCGAGTGGGACAGGCCTGTATGCAATAACCGCAGAAAATGCACCGCTGGTAGTTGATTTGATAGACCCGTCCATATCGTTCTCCCGGCGAGTACTGCGCTTGTGGATCGTTGGGTGCTGCCTCCACAAAAATCGCATCCGCCGGGCAGGCCCAGGCGCAGAGCTCGCAGCCGATGCATTTCTCCAGCCCGTCCGGGTAACGGTTGAGATGATGCCGACCGTGGTAGCGGGGATGCACCGGTACCGGCTCCTCCGGGTACTGTTCGGTGGCCACCGGGTGGAACATGGAACTGATCGTCACCCCATATCCGGCAACCGGTGCAAAAAACTCGCCGACGGGGCCTTTCCGGGGACGTTCCCACAGGTTTGGATCGGGCGACGACGCCGAAGTGTTCTCAGTCATGATCGGCCTCCTGGGTACTTAAGGTGGCCTCGCGGCGCTTGGCGCGCGGGGACGGGGGCAGGGATTGTCCGGGCAACGGTGGGACGGGGAAGCCACCGGCCATGGCATCGAATTCATCCTCGGGACGAACGAAGTCGGCTGCAGCCTGCGCCTCGTCGCTCTCGCCGTCGAGCAGTGCAGGCGTGGATTCACCAGCACCGCTCTCACCCGTCGGCTCCTCTTTATCACCCACCAACCAGATAATCGCCATGGCGATAAGGAAGACGACCGCGATTCCAATGTAGAGCTGATTGCGGGTAAAGGTGCTGAAGGACGTGACGCCGCGGATCACGACGACGCAGACGAGCCAGATCAGTGAAACTGGAATGAGAACTTTCCATCCCAGCTTCATGAAGTGGTCATAACGCATACGCAGCAGGGTGGCGCGGGTCCAGATCATGAAGAACATGAATAGCCAGGTCTTCAGGAAGAACCACAGCATCGGGATCCAACCCACATTCGGATCCCCACCCCACAGCGAGTAGAGCCACGTCATAATCGGCCCGGCACGCCATCCCCCGAAGAAGCAGGTTGTGGCAATCATCGAGACGTTGAACATATTCACGTACTCGGACAGGTAGTACCACGCGAATTTCATCGAGGAGTACTCGGTGTGCGGGCCGGCCACCAACTCTCCCTCTGCCTCGGGCAGATCCAGCGGCAGGCGGTTGGTCTCGCCGAACATCGAGATGATGTATATGCAGAAGGCCGGGAAGAGCGGAATGCAGTTCCAAATTCCGGCTTGGGCATCCACGATTCCCGAGGTAGACATTGTCGAGGCCGTGAGGAACACGGTGACCAGTGAGAGGCTCAAGGCCAACTCGTAGGAGATCATCTGCGTTGCGGAGCGTACCGCGCCGTACAGCGGCAAGGTGGAGCGGGCAGACCATCCACCCAGCACGAGCCCGTACTCGCCGAGTGCAGCAATACCGAGAATCAGCAGCAGCGCCACCGGCGAATCGGCCAATTGCAAGGGTGTGGAGTGCCCGAACAGCGAGATCTGTGGCCCCATCGGGATAACGGCCATGATGCTGAAGGCACAGGCGGCGGAGATAACCGGCGCGACGAAGTAGACGATCTTGTCGGCGCCCTTGAGCCACATGTCCTCTTTGATGATCAGCTTCAACGCATCGGCGAATGCCTGACCCAGCCCCAGCGGTCCGACTCGATTCGGCCCCAAGCGCGTCTGCATTCTCCCCAGGCCGCGCCGTTCCACCCACAGCGCCAAGATAACGGAGAGGATGAGGTAGACCAGAATGAAGACTGCCTTAATGGCCCAGATCCACCACGTGTCCTGGGTGAAGTCCGCCGTTTGAGCAGCCGCAATAACCGACGAGCTCATTTTGTCACCTCCACAGTGGCCGCGCTGAGAGCGACCTCTTCTCCGGCACGCACACCTAGCGACGCAATCTGGCAGCCCACAGAATTCTGTGGAGCCCACACGACGCCGTCGGGCATCTCCGCGATACCGGTGTTAAGAGTGATTGATCCGTCCGGACCGCTGATTGTGAGAGCGGCACCGTTATGCACACCGACCGCATCCGCTGTGGCGGCGGATAGTAGCGCCACGGGCGTGCGCGCAGTTGCCGCCAGATGCGGCTCAAAGGCCTGCAATGTTCCGGCTCCGAGCATGAGGTTCCAGCTGGCAAGTACGGCGTGCCCGACTGTCGCTTCGGCAACCTCGGCGGCGGCGACCGTCGGCGCTGCCATCCGCACCCCATCCCAGGCGGAGAATTCTTGGATCTCGCGTACAACATCCTGCAGGGTTGCCAGGCCCAGGTCCGTTCCCATTTCGGCGGCGAGGTTATGCAGCACCACGCGATCAGGAAGTTGTACCGATGTCAGTACCTGCCCGAAGGGCCGGATCCGACCCTCCCAGTTAACGAAAGAACCACCTTTCTCACTGGGTGGTGCCACGGGAAGGACGACGTCGGCTGCGGCCGTAACCGCTCCGGAGCGCACCTCCAAGGAGACGACGAAATCGACCGCCGCCAGCGCGGCTGCGGCGTCTCCGGGCAGGTCGCCCAGTTCAACACCGGCCAGGATCAGCCCTCCCAATTCGCCCGCTGCCGCGGAGGCGAGGATCTCGTCGGTTCCACGCCCGGCATCTTCCGGCAGGCTTGATACTCCCCATACTGCGGCGGTATCAATCCGGGCAGCCGAATCACCCACCGGGCGTCCACCGGGCAGTAGGCAGGGGTGCGCGCCCATATCCAGGGCTCCGCGATCACCGGCGCGGCGCGGCACCCACGCCACGCGGGCTCCCGTACGCTCGGCCAGGCGCAGTACGGCGCTTAGTGCGCCGGCAGATTCCGCCGCACGCTCTCCCACCAAGATGATGCCGTCGTCACACAGGGCGTCGAATGTAGCATCGCCGACTGCCAGATCGTCAAGAACGGCTGCCTCCGCTCCGGGGACAACCGGGATCAATCGGGCATCCATCTTCCGGGTTCCGGCGCTGGCGTAGGGCGCCAGAACAGAGACGGCAACCGTACCGGCCCGCACGCCCTTACGCAACCGCAGGAAGATCGCCCCACATTCCTCTTCGGCTTCCAGTGCCACCGTCAGAACATGACCGCCCCGTTCCAGCGCGGCGTATGTCACTCCGAGACCGCTACCGGCGACGGCGGATCCGAGGAAAGCATCCTCTTCACAGCGGGCCGGGCGGGTGCGGAAGTCGATATCGTTCGTCTTCAGGACCGTGCGGGCGAACTTGGAGTACGCGTAGGCGTCTTCCATGGTCAGACGCCCACCGACCAGTACACCTACCCCCTTTTCCGCGGCCTTCTGCAAGCCGCGCGCGGCCACATCGAGCGCATCGGGCCACGACGTAGCCACCTGTGCGCCGTCGTCGCGCACCAGCGGATGCCGGAGTCTGTCCGTACCGTTCTGCCACCGGAAGGCGAAGCGGTCCTTATCGGTGATCCACTCCTCGTTCACCGCCGGGTCCTCGCCCGCCTGCCGCCGCAGCACCTCACCGCGTCGATAGTCGATGCGCAGGGCGGAACCGGAAGCGTCGTGTTCGGTTACTCCGGGCACCGAGACCAGGTCGAAGGGCCGGGAGCGGAAGCGATACGCGGCACTGGTCAGCGCGCCAACCGGGCAAATCTGGATGATATTGCCGGAGAAGTATGAGGCGAAGGGCCGTCCGGACTGGTCGAGCTCGGCGTCGCCCACCGGACCGCTCGCAAAACCGCTTGCCAGCCCGGGTGAACCGAACGGCCCCGCATACTCAGCCGGAGTTGTCTTCGGCTGGCTGCCCGCCGATTCTGAGAAATGCAGAACGCGGGCATCAAAGCGGCCGATCTGGGAGGCGTTGAGGGAGTGAATCTCGTAGCCGGGTGTTCCGCCGCCTCGCCCCTGCAAGGCGATGAAACGGTCACCGACGATTTCATCCTGGAAACGGGTACAACGCTGGCAGAGAATGCAGCGGTCACGGTCGAGCAGTATCTGGGAGGAGAGTTGCACCGGTTTGGGGAATGTCCGCTTCACGTCGATGAAGCGTGAGGTTGAGCGTCCATCGCTTATCGCTTGGTTCTGCAACGGACACTCGCCGCCCTTATCGCAGATCGGGCAGTCCAGCGGATGGTTGATCAGCAGGAACTCCATGATTCCGCGCTGCGCCTTCTGCGCAACGTCAGAAGTGACTTGGGTGTACACCTCCATGCCGGGGCTGACGGCCTCCGCGCAGGACGGCACCGGCTTCGGTCCTTTCGCGATGGTGCCATCGCGGCCCGGCCGGGCCACTTCCACCAAGCATTGCCGACACACGCCCACCGGCTTGAGAAGAGGATGATCGCAAAAGCGCGGAATGCGCACACCGGCCTTCTCGGCGGCGCGGATGATCATCGTCCCCTTCGGCACGGAGACCTCGTGGCCGTCAACCTTGATGCTGACAAGCTCTACCGTCTCGTTACTCGTCATTGGACTCCCACCTCGCTGTATGCGGTCGTCTTCTCATACGGGAACAGTTCCCACGCCGGCGTTGTATAACCGGCCTCGAACTCCTCCCGGAACCGTTCGATTCCCGAACGAATCGGAACCGCGGCGGCATCGCCGAGCGCGCAGAACGAGCGGCCGGAGATATTGCCGGCGATTTCGTAGAGCAGGTCGACGTCGCCTGGTTGCCCCTGGCCCGCCTCCAAGCGATGCATGATCTGCCGCATCCAGTACGTGCCCTCCCGGCAGGGCGTGCATTTTCCACACGACTCGTGCTGGTAAAAGTCCGTCCACCGGGAGACAACGCGTACCACGGAGACGGTGTCGTCGAACATCATCAGGGCGCGGGTGGCCAGCATTGACCCGGCTGCTCGCACCTGGTTGTAGTCCAAAGGAACATCCAACTCCTCGGGGGTGAACAGGGGGGCTGATGATCCCCCGACGGCCCAGAACTTAAGTTCGTGCCCTTCCCGGATACCCCCTGCCAACTCCAGCAACTGCCGCCCGGTGATCCCGATCGGAGCCTCGTATTGACCCGGATGGCGTACATGCCCGGACAGGGAGAAGAAACCGTGCCCCTTCGCCGTGTCGGTGCCCATGGCTTGGAACCAGTCCTTGCCATGGCGCAGGATGCCAGGAACGGAGGAGATGGTTTCCACATTATTGATAACGGTGGGGCGCGCGTACAGTCCCTCCGCCGCGGGGAATGGCGGCTTCAGGCGCGGCTGCCCGCGGTATCCCTCCAACGAGGAGAGTAGCGCGGTCTCTTCTCCACAAATGTAGGCCCCGGCCCCGGCGTGCACGGTTATCTCGATGTCGTAGTCCCCGTTCGGTCCCAGCCCCTTGCCGATAAGGCCCGCTTCGCGTGCCTCTCGCGCTGCGGCCAGCAGGCGCCGGTACACATGAACGACCTCGCCGCGCAGGTAAACGAAGCCGTGGTGGCCTCCCACTGCGAGCAGGCAAATCGCCATGCCTTCGATCAGCGCATGTGGATTCGCCATCAGCGCCGGCACATCTTTACAGGTTCCCGGCTCCGACTCGTCGGCGTTGACCACCAGGTAACGCGGCCCCCCATCCGGCGGCGGAAGGAAGGACCACTTGAGCCCGGTGGGGAATCCAGCACCGCCGCGCCCGGCAAGGCCGGAATCCTTGATCAATTCAACGATCTCGCCTTCGCCGTATCCCCACGCCTTCTGCAGACCCTCGTAACCTCCGTTCGCCCGGTAGGTTTCCAGGGTCCAGGAACGTTCTTGGTCCCAGGTATTCGAAATGACCGGCGCGAGCACGCCGGGAGCGGAAAACGCGGCCGCTTGCTCTTGCTCGCTCACTTGGTCTCCCCTCCATTCGAAGTGGTAGCTTGCGGGGATGTCCAATTGTTCTGGCGGGCCTGCCGCAATCCGGCCAGGGTTGCCGGTCCGGCCCCGGGGCCCTCATTGACGTGACCATCCTCAAAACCCGCGAGCACGCGTTCCGTCTCTTTGAAGGTGTGGACCTTCTCGGCGCCACGCGTCGGATGCACATCCTTCCCGGCCTGCAGATCATCCACCAGCTGCAAAGCTGACGCGGGGGTCTGATTATCGAAGTACTCCCAGTTGATCATGACAA
Source organism: Actinobaculum sp. 313 (assembly GCF_003073475.1). Lineage (GTDB taxonomy): Bacteria > Actinomycetota > Actinomycetes > Actinomycetales > Actinomycetaceae > Asp313. Next base: position 2,193,983 of record NZ_CP029033.1, read on the forward strand.
CCGGGGCGTAATCGCAGCCCGCGTTGCATTCGAGCGCCTCGAGCGTGATCTTGCCGTCGTCGGTGGTCTCATCGGAACCAACCCCGAGTTTCTCGGTCAGGGCGTTCCAAATGTCGTCACCGCCCATCACTGCACACAGCGCATTCGTGCATACCCCCACATGGTATTCACCGTTGGGATGACGCCGATACTGACTGTAGAAGGTTGCCACCGCCGAAACCTCCGCCCGAGTGAGCGAAAGGATCTCGGCGACCAACGCGATGCCGCGTGGAGAGACGAAACCATCCTCCGACTGGATGAGGTGCAGCATGGGCTGGATTGCCGAACGCGGGTGGGGGTAACGCGCGATGATCTCCTGCGCGTCCACCCGCAGTCTCGCTTCGACTTCCGGTGCGAAATTCTCAGACATCAGCGGTCAACACCTCCCATAACGGGATCGATAGAGGCCAGGCACACGATGGCATCGGCGAGTAGACCGCCTTCTGCCATCATGGATAGACCCTGCAGATTGTGGAAACCGGGGTCGTCCACATGCACCCGATAGGGGCGGGTTCCCCCATGAGAAACCAGGTGGCATCCCCACACGCCCTTCGCATGTTCCACCATGGTGAAAGACTGACCGGCGGGAACGCGGAAACCTTCCGTGATGAGTTTGAAGTGATGGATGAGCTGCTCCATAGACTCGCCCATGATTTCGCGTACATGCTCCGGTGCAGTGCCCTGCCCATCGGTTCCGATGGAGAGCTGCGCCGGCCAGGCGATCTTCTTGTCGGCCACCATCACCGGTTCGCCCTCACAGGCGTCAAGGCGATCAAGTACCTGGTAGATGATCCGCAACGACTGGTAGCACTCATCAAAACGCACCATCGCCCGGTTATAGGCATCGGACTGGTTATAGGTGGGAATATCGAACTCGTACTGCTCATAGCCGCAGTAGGGTTGGGACTTTCGCACATCCCACGGCAGACCCGCCGCTTTCAGTCCCGGTCCGGTCTGGCCCAGTGCCATCAGTGCGGAAAGGGAGAGCACTCCAACATTTTGGAAGCGGGCCTTGAAGATCGGGTTCTCGCCGACGATGTCCAACATCTCGGTGACGCCCTTGCGAATATCCGGAAGCAGTTCGCGGATGTAGTCTGTTGTTCCCTCCGGAATATCCTCGAGGACGCCGCCCGGTCGAATGAACTCGTGATTCATACGCAGCCCGGTGATACGCTCAAAAATGCGTAACACGTCTTCGCGCGTACGGAAACCAATGGTCATCATGGTGGTGGCGCCCAGCTCGTTGAGTGCCGAACCAATGGCCACCAGATGCGATGCGATGCGGTTGAGTTCCATCAGGAGCACGCGGATCATATTCGCGCGCGGCGGCACGTCCTGCTCGATACCGAGCAGACGCTCCACCCCGATGCAGTATCCGACCTCTTGGAAGAAGGGGGCGACGTAATCCATACGGGTGACGAAAGCTACACCCTGAGTCCAGTTGCGGAACTCCATGTTCTTCTCGATGCCAGTGTGCAGGAAACCCGTTGCACCGCGGATCTCGCGCACGTACTCGCCATCCATCTCCAGGAGCAACCGCAGCACGCCATGCGTTGAGGGATGCACGGGTCCAAGGTTGACCACAATGCGCTCCTCCGCCATCTGCTCCGCTTCGGAGGCGATGTCGGACCAGTCCCCACCACTGGCCATGAAGCTCGGCAGGCCCTCCAACTCTTCCTCGGTTACGCCCGCCGTGGCATGGAAATTCGGTGCAGTCATCAGTTGTAGCTCCTCCGAGTGTCCGGTGGCGGAATAACAGCGCCCTTGTACTCCACCGGAATACCTCCCAGTGGGTAGTCCTTGCGCTGGGGGTGCCCCACCCAGTCATCCGGCATAGCGGTACGAGTCAGACCCGGGTGGTTATCGAAGATAATGCCCATCAGATCCCACGCCTCCCGCTCATGCCAATCGTTGCCCGGATACAGTGCAACGATTGACGGCAGGTGGGGATCCTCCTCCGGGCATGTGGTTTCGATGGCGATGAAGCGATTGTGGGTGATGGAGAACATCGGATAGTAGGCGTGCAGTTCGCGGCCTTTATCATCCGGGTAGTGCACCCCGCTCACCCCGATGCATAGCTCGAAGCGTAGATCCTGATCATCACGCAGGTAACGCATCACCCGTTCCAGGTGATCGCGAGTCACGAAGATCACGAGTTGACCGTTTTCCACCACGACTTTATCGATGGCCTCGTCCACGACGACGTCGTCGGCCTGCAGCAGCTCGACAATGATGTCCACGACTTCGTCGAACCAGCCGCCGTAGGGGCGCGATGCCGGGCGGGCCATGATCTCCGTGTGGCGCAGGCCGGTGAAGCCGGATGTATCACCCGAGCCGTGTACGCCCCACATCCCTTGGACGGTACGCAGGAGTTCCGGTGTGGTATGCCCGCCAAGCGGGGCTGCGTCACCGGGCTGGATTACAGCGCCTTCTTCATTCTCACTCACGCGAGCAGCCCTTTCATATCAAGCAACGGGGTGGCGGCCAGTGCGGCCTCCTCGGCGGCTCGCGCCGCGGCCAGACGCCCCTTCTTCGTAATGTGATGCTGGGCTTTGACCTGTTTACGCAGTTCGAGCACCGCATAGATCAGCATTTCCGGGCGGGGCGGGCAGCCGGGCAGGTAAATGTCAACCGGCACGATGTGGTCGCAGCCCTGCACCACCGCGTAGTTATTGAAGACTCCGCCGGACGTGGCGCACGCCCCCATGGAAATGACCCACTTCGGATCCGCCATCTTGTCATAAACATCGCGCACCACGGGCGCCATTTTCTGGCTGACTCGGCCGGAGACAATCATGAGGTCGGACTGCCGCGGAGAGGCGCGGAACACCTCCATACCGAAACGGGAGGCGTCGAAACGCGGGGTTCCAAACGCCATCATCTCGATAGCACAACATGCCAGGCCCATGGTCACCGGCCACTGCGAACTGGTGATAGACCAGTTGACCACCGACTCCACGGTGGTGAGGAATACTCCTTGGGAGCCGTCTTTTTCGTGTGCCATTCTTTCCTCCTCAGTCCCACTCAAGACCGCCACGGCGCCACTCGTAGATGAAGGGCACGGTGATCAGAAATACGAAGAGGAGCATGGCGACCATTCCGAATGCGCCAAGAGCCTCGAAAGACACCGCCCACGGGTAAAGGAAGACCACCTCGATATCGAAGATGATGAAGGTCATCGCCGTCAGGTAGTACTTGACCGGGAAGCGCCCTGCACCACCGGCGTTCGGCGTCGGTTCAATGCCACATTCGTAGTTCTCGAGCTTGATCCGGTTGAATCTGCTCGGGCTGAGGATCGCGCTGAGCACGAGGCCGCCGATTGCAAGCACACCTGCCGCAGCGGCCATAACCAACAGGGGAACGTATGCGTTCACCGTGCCTTCACCTGCTTTCTCTCGTCGTTACGCGTACCATCGTGGGACGTTGGACCTAAAGTTGCCGTTGTCTCCATCTTGACACAATTCATGCTTTTGGTACTGCCTTTGCAAAAGTTGCGATCAGCCGGTCCATCCAGTCCCCTCCCTGCCGGTCATAACAATCCGAGAGGAGTTTCATTACCAGGCGCATCAGCGTCGGCCGCGGTAGACCGTAGGTCACACATAGATGCATGATCTGCGGACGCTCGATCAGGGCAGCAAAAACGCGCCCGAGCGAGTAATAGCCTCCCAACTCGGCGGAGAGCTGGGCGGGGTACTGCTCCAACGCGCGTTCTTGCGCAATGACGGTTGGGCGCGAGTGGGCCTGCACAATCGCATCGGCGGCGAGCCGTCCCGACTGTAGTGCATAGGCGATGCCTTCCCCGTTGAAAGGCGACACCATGCCACCGGCGTCGCCGACAAGAAGGAGGCCATCGCGGTAATGGGGCTTGCGGTTGAACGCCATGGGCAATGCCGCACCGCGTAGCGGAGCCATTCGATTATCCGCAGCGAGTTCCCACTCTTCGGGGACGTTGCGCATCCACACCTCAAACATCTTTCGGTAGTCGAGGCCGGTGGGCTTCGCATTCGATGAGAGTGACCCCAGCCCGACATTGACCACACCATCCCCCAGCGCGAATATCCAGCCGTACCCGGGCATCAGTGCAGACTCGTGCGGGCGGCCCTCCCACAGTTCCAGATGGGATTCCATCATGGTGTCCACACTGCGGGGAGAACGGAAGTACGCCCGATGTGCCACTCCCATGGGGCGTTTCACATCCTTGTGGCGGCCCATCGCCGTCGCGAGGCGGGCTGAGACACCGCCCGCGTCCACCACCCAGCGAGCGCGAAAGTGATGCAGTTCGCGGCTTGCGCCGTGCCGCGCGACGACTCCGGTGATTCTCCCGGTACGCTCGTGCACAAGCGGAGCGGTGACGGTCATATTCTCATGGAGTAGTGCGCCACTGTGCACCGCATGCCGAATCAATGCGTGGTCAAGATCCCGCCGAGAACGTGCCAGGCCGTAGGAGGGGAGCGAGGCAACCTCGGGCCACGGAACCTCGATACAGTGGCCGCCACCATAGGTGCGTAAACCGTGGTTGCGTGCCCACCCGCGTGTATCGACTCCCATTCGCACCAGTTCTCCGACCGTGCGGGGAGTCAACCCGTCACCGCAGACCTTGTCACGAGGGAAGGTGGCCTTCTCAAGAACGACGACGTCGAGGCCCGCCGTGGCCAGGTAATGCGCCGTGGCGGATCCGGCCGGACCGGCGCCGACAATGAGGACATCGCACCGCTCTTCCATGTGCCCCCATCCAATGTCGCGTCATGCCTGAGCGGCGACCCAGGCACCCAGAAGTTTACGCCGCGCCTCACACCGACTTAAAGCCGGGTTCACCGCTTTTTCGTAAGGATTTGCTTGCTTAATTGGCCTATGTGCGCGGGCATCGTCCACGGCCGTCGCCCCATCACATCCGCGCAGTGCCCACCACTGCCACGTGCGCCGTCGCTGGCATATGGATGCCACCACATGCACGCCCGATTTTACGGTGCCACAACACGCGCACGCCGATACCACCCTTGCCCGGTGGTAATGTACGGTCTTGCCGCACCGCGCCCGGGCACCGTGCCGTGCGCCGACGTCTGTCCGCTTAGTTCCGTGTTGCACGGTGCAGTGCAACAATACCGCCAGACAAATTGCGATACTGCACGGATCGGCCACCGGCGCGCTGGATCCTCGCCGCAAGCTGCTCCTGATCGGGCCAGGCCAGAATGGACTCCGCCAAATATTCGTATGCCGCAGCATCGGAGGAGAACAAAGCAGATATCGTCGGCATCGCCGTGGAGAGGTAGAAGTTGTAAAGCAATCGGAAGGGAGCCCAGGTGGGCCGAGAAAACTCCGCAATGACAATTCGCCCGCCGGGGCGCGTCACACGCAGCATTTCCCGCAGGGCGGCATCCGGGTCCTTCACATTCCGCAAGCCAAAGGAGATGGTGGCGGCATCAAAGGATGCCGTCTCGAAAGGTAGCGCCATGGCGTCCGCTTCCACAAAGCTGAGCTCCGGATGACGTCGCTTCCCCTCCTCCAGCATCCCGGCAGAAAAATCGCAGGCAACCACGTCGGCTCCCCGCGCGGCATACGCTGCGGCCGAGGTACCGGTTCCGGCCGCAATATCCACGATCCGCATTCCCGCGCGCGCATCCAAGGCGCAGACCACGGCCTCCCGCCAGACGTACACCTGACCGAGTGATGCCAACGTGTTCGTCAGGTCGTAACGCGAGGCGACGTCGTCGAACATGCCCGCAACGTCGGCGGGCGTTTTTTCCAAAGTGGCACGGCGCTCCATGGAGAGTATTCAACCACGTTGAGGCCGACTTCGATATTGCCGCATCCAAGCCAAGCGGGCAGCGAAAGGTTGTTTTCGCCTTGAATACCCGTACATTCGCATGATTCCCTTATCGTATGTAACAGGATGATCACCAAGACACAAGGATCACGATGAGCACACCCGCCTCTTCACAACCCGACGGCACTCACCGATGCTACTCAGGAGTGCCGGTGACCTCCCGGGGCGAGCGCGCCAATCCGTTGGATGAGCATGCAGCCGCTGCAGGAGAGCCAGCCAGTGCCAAAGAGCGGGCCGCTGCGGGAGAACTGTCCGCAGATAAAGGGCAGACCACTGATAAAGGGCAGACCACTGCCCGCAAGACATCCGAACGTGTCGCGAGGGCGCGCTACGCCGCCCCCGTGCCAGGCAGCACATGGTTGACAACAATACTGGCGCCGATTGCCGCTGTGGCGATCACCTGGTGCCTTGCCTTCCTGTGCATGTTGGTCCTCCCCACCCTGCCCTCTACTATCCGCCACGAACTCGTGGACTTCGGTTTGTCCTGGAAAGGTGGGAGTCTCGCCCACTACTCCACGCTCGCCCTTCGCTACACGGCGATGGCGCTCAGCGGCTGGTTGACAATCAGGTCCGGAGACGACACCAGCACATCCTGGACGCCAACGCTGACACTCACCATTGTTATGACAGTGGTGATTTATGCCGCGCATCGCCGCGAATTCCGACGCAATCCCACAGGTGCCTCGAATATCGCCCTGCCCGCGTAGTATCTGGACTGGTCCTCGCCTCACTCGCGGGTCTGCTCATCCGCTTCAGCACCGCTCACTCAAGCACGCTTTCCGAAGGGAAACCGGTCACCGTAACGATCACTCCCTCGTCGGCGGGTATCATCTTCGGCTTCCTCCTGGGCTTTCTCGCCGTCGCGCTCGCCTGGTCCTTCGCCGAACGTCCGCGTGCCGCCGACCGTTTCCAGAGGATACAGCGCCCTGTCTCAACGCACTCCCTCACCTTGCAGGCCCTATCGCAGGCCACGCGCGTGAGCCTCGCGTTCTTCATCGTGACACCATTGGTGGCAGGCCTTGGAGCTGCCCTCTTGGATCTTGTTAATCAGATTTTCTTCGGCCCTGCGCTACCTGCCACAGCACTGATCTTCCGGATACCAACACTCTACGCCACGGGTGTGTTCTCCATGCTCGGCGCTTTCGGAGGGCTGCGCTATCACGGTCCGGTGACGGAAGATGTGCGGTCATACCGCAGTTTTCGACCCGTTTACGAAACACAGCAAATCTTTGCGGACCAGTCGCCCCTGTACTACGGACTCGCTTTCCTCGTCATCGCTGTCCTGGTGTATTTCGCTAGACTGTGGGGCGGACCCGCGACCCTCGCACCGAATCGGGCTTGGGGAACCGGTTGTGCGCGCCGGTTCTTTTCACACTTATCGGGGTGGTACTCATTAGGATCACCGCGCAAAGCCTCTCCTCTGACCGTCCCGTCGGACCGTATGCCGCCGGCGGTGCGCACTACTACCGCAATGGTCTGACCTGGACCGACCTGGTCTGGTTCTTTGCCTTCGGCGTCGTTTTCGAGTTGCTTGCAGCATTTTTCTCCTGGCGTCAGGCGCGAACCACCACCCACCACGAACAGGCGTCCGTCCGGCAGCGCGCAGATGTGCTGTGGCTCGTGACCTTCCTGGCACCCCTTGTGGCCGTTGCCGCAGCGGGAGGTCTGGCACTGCTGTGTGCCACCTCCTTGCCACATGCACCCGCCGAAGTGCAAGAAACCGGCAGTCGACTCGGCTTGTGGTGGTACAGCAATCCCGATGCCGATACTCTCGCCTTGGCCTTCCGCACGACGGCGCTGGCACTGTGCGCTGCCTTTACCACCACCACCTACATTGACAATGTTGACTATCACAGTTATGAAGTAGCAACCGGAACATGGCTGCCCGCCCTGACGCTCACTGTTGTGGTGGCATTGGTTATTTTTGCCGCCCATCGCCTCGAAATCCGCGACCCGCGGCATTCGACCGCGGTTCGGGCACCCGCCCTCTACTCCGGCATCACACTGGCAGTACTTACCCAGGTCCTTCGCTTGCAGACGAACAAAACGTTCAGCATAGATGAGCGCGTCTATCGCTTCGACACAGATGTATCCTTCCCTCTCTCCGGCCTGCTCCTCGCGTTCGTGGTGGGATTCATCCCCGTTCTCCTGGCGCGCGCCACAGATACCGCACGTGCAACCGGTACCACACGTACAACCCGTGCCACACGAGCAACCGGTACCACACATACAACCGTCAGCACACCGGGCAGGAACCTGAAAAAGTTGCTTACCGCACTACGGGCACCGAAGGTCGCGCAGGCCCTGCGAATCGGTCTCGCCTTCCTCATCGCCACACCGCTGGCAACGGGGTTGGCAAGCGTACTCATCGAGACACTGCCCTTGAGCACACCATCTGCGGCCTTCGGTGCAACATTGCCTTATGTGTACAACATGGGGGTGTTCACCATGCTCGGCTCATTGGGCGGATATGCACGATCCGGTCCGGTAACACCGCCCGCGGGCGATACCACGCACCTGATTCTCAGCACCTTCTCACCCATGAACTATTGTCTGAGCCTCGTCGTTCTTGCCTTCGTCGTGGGTTTCGCGGTGGTGTGGGCACGCACAGGCCAACCACTCCTGCACGCAAGACGCGACAGGTTGATCCTGCCTGCAGTGATCACCGTGCTCGGCGTGTGCCTGATCCTGACGGACGCCGTCAAGCTGATCTCCACCGCACCCGTCGGGCCTTACGCCACCTCCGGCGCTTTGTCGTACACGCTGACACTGTCTTGGCTGAGCGTTTTGTGGTTCGTTGCCCTCGGTGCGGCGATTGAATGCCTGGCGCGAGTATTCACACGCTCCGCCCGATTCGAACGCTGGGCGGCAAAGCCACCACGCCGGGAGCGCCGTCGGCGGCGTCTTGAGCAGGAACGGCAGGGCCAAGCCGTCCCCGATTTCTCTCTCCTGCCCGATGTGCCCACTGGACATCCTGACACCGATCCACATGCGGCGCCCTCTTCCGCTCCGGCCCTGTGATACCGCGCAGCGGTTCCGGTAGACTGATACCCGCAAATCAATCATGATTCGAGGATTCAAATGACAAGTCCCACCCCGTTGCCACAACCACCATATGGCCGTCCGGTCGCTCCTCCGCCCGGTCCCGGCTACCCGGTCGGGCCGCGCACCCTGGCGCGTATGCGGTCGATCAGCTGGTTGACTACAGCCCTGGCGCCGCTAGCTGCGGTTTTCGTCGCCTGGTTCGTAGCATTCCTCAGCGCGCTTACCTTGCCCGGAATACTCGATTCACTTGCTGCGGAGCTAGCGGGAGATTACGGCCCCGGCTCTTCCTTCTCCCGCAGCTGGCTCACCTCCGAATACCAGGCGGACTACGTGCGCCTGGCCTTGTACTCCACCGCATTCGCACTGTGCGGTGCCTATAAGTCGGTTGTTGAAGCAGCCTATCTGGGCGAGTCCGTGAGCGTCTCGACCACCGTGTGGTTCCCGGCGCTTACCCTCACTGTCTTCATTGGGTTGATGATATATGCAGCGCATCGCTTTGAATCCCGCCGACTACCGCGCAATGCCCTGACCATCTGGGTGCCAGCTGCGATCTCGGGTGCGGTTCTCTCTCTTACCACCTTGGTTCTGCGACCGCTGGCTAGCCAGACATATGACCTGGGCGAAGACCTATTGAACTCGGCGCTTGGCTCATATGGCGACACCAGCGACCTTGGTGTAACTGCAAATATTACGCCGTCTCTACTGGGTCTACTGCTCGGATTCCTACTCGGAGCACTGCCGGTAGCCCTCGCCCGCTCCTTTGGAGAGCGGCCGACCAGCGGCAGCCGTTTCGCATTCCAGACTCGGCGGCAAGGCCGAACCACGCTGCATGCGCTGCGTATCTGCCTCGCCTTCCTGCTCTTCACGCCTCTTGCCACCGGCGTATTGAATACCTTCCTGCTGGTCAACGACACTCCGCTTCCGGTCACCGCCGTGATTTTTGCGGTCCCCTTCCTGTACAACATCGGTGTTTACACCATGCTCGGTTCATTCGGAGGACTGGCCCACATGAGTGGCAGGACGAACTTCCCAGGAACCTTCTCGACGGGTAGCGGTTCGTCGATCGAGGAGACGCACGCCGTCTTCGAAAGCCTTCCCTCCATGCACTACACGGCGATTATCGTAGTCGTGGCTGGGCTTATCGCATCGGCCATCGTATGGGGACGCACCCGGGATCCCTTCACCCAACGCACGCCGTGGGGTTGGCTCGCGATCCCAACCTTATCGACGGTGCTCGGAATAGTCCTGATCATCGTTGATGCCTTGCGCCTGTCGGGCAACATTCCCGATCTTGGCTATGGCAGCGGGGCTGGCCAGTATGGAGTTACCCTCTCGCTGTCCTGGCTGAGCATACTCTGGTTCTTCGGCTTCGGATTACTACTCGAGCTGGCCTCCCGCGCGTTCTCCACGCTCGGTTCGTCAACTCCACCCGCTACTTACCCCGCCGCAGCGCCGCAGGCAGGCGGACCGCAACCGGGTACGCCTTACGGCATGATGCCACCGACCAACCAGGGCGTTCACCCCGGAGGACCAGCCATCGGCACGGGAGTGGTGAATGCCGCGTCACCCACCTCGCCGACCCCACCGACGATGGCCACGCCGGGCCAAAACGGTGCGCCCGCATCGGCTGCGCCACAGAGCTTCGCACCTCCCGCGCCGCCAGCACCTCCCGCCTCTCCTGCGGCACCTGAACACGCCGAACCGGGCAATCAGGCGCCCGATACCGTCCAGCCGCACCGGCCGACAGCGGCACCGGACGCAGCGGAAGCCGCCTCTGATGACGGAACACCTCCGGAGGAATGATCCCTATCGGGCCTGATAACAGTTGATTATCAGGCCCGATAGTTACACTGGGTGTTATGAGCGACCTACCCGCCGTACCACATGTGGTCTCCGAGCTATTCGACGCCGAACGCTGGCGTGAAATTGACGGTTTCCCAACCGGCGACATCACCTATCACCGCGGTGTCAAGCGGGTGCATGACGCCGACTCCGGTACTACAACCTGCCACGACTTGCCCGTCGTGCGGATTGCCTTCAACCGGCCGGAAGTGCGCAATGCCTTTCGGCCCGAAACTGTCGACGAGTTATACCGCGCCCTCGATCATGCGCGCCTGACCGGCGACGTTGGCGCGGTTATTCTGACCGGAAATGGCCCCTCACCCAAGGACGGCGGGTGGGCATTCTGCTCCGGCGGAGATCAGCGCGTGCGGGCGAGGGACGGCTACCGCTACTCCCGGGACGGCTCACCCGACCCTGCACGCGCCGGGCGGCTACATATCCTGGAAGTGCAACGGCTGATCCGCTCCATGCCGAAGGTCGTCATCGCCGCTATTCCCGGGTGGGCAACCGGAGGCGGTCATTCCCTCGGAGTCGTCTGCGACTTAGCGCTTGCCTCGGCACAGCATGCGCGTTTCAAACAAGTGGATGCCGACGTCGGTTCCTTCGATGCCGGCTACGGCTCGCAGCTACTGGCACGGCAAGTCGGTGATAGGCGTGCCCGTGAGATCTTTTTGCTCGCCCGTGAATACAACGCCGCACAAGCCGAGAGCTGGGGCGCAATCAACGAAGCAGTGCCGCACGAGCAACTGGAGACTCGCGCGCTGGAGTACGCTGCAACCGTCACTTCCAAGTCACCGCAGGCCATCCGCATGCTCAAATTCGCTTTCAACGCCGCCGACGACGGCATTGCCGGCATGCAACTGTTTGCCGGCGAGGCGACCCGGCTGGCCTATATGACAGATGAGGCGCGAGAAGGCCGTGACGCCTTCCTTGAACATCGCTCCCCCGATTGGTCCAACTTCCCCTACTACGCATAGCCATGATTGTTCTCGCGGAATCCGAAGGCCCCTCGGGCCTGCACTCCTGTATCCGTGCCGTTGAAGCCAAACTCGCCGGTTTCGGCAAGGGCCCGATTTACGCGGCGACATCAAGGGATGACGCCGCGAGCGCCCCTGCACGGCTCGGCGGTTTCCCCTTCCCCGGCGACGCGATGGTGCTTCTTCGCACATCGGGTAGTACCACCGGCACCGGTCGCTTGGTCGTGCTCACGGATGCGCAACTGCGTGCCTCTGCTACCGCAAGCTCCGCAGTGATCGGAGGTCCTGGCCGTTGGGTTACCTGCCTGCCGATCACCCACATCGCCGGATTCCAAACCGTCTACCGCAGCGTCCTGGCCGGTAAGGAACCCATTTACGCCGGTTCGGGGCGACCTGCGGAACTTCGTGCCGCCGTCGCCCGCCTCGATGCGGATGAGCCTGCCTTTCTCTCCCTCGTCCCCACCCAACTCATTCGCCTGCTCAATATGGGCGAGGCCGCTCCTTTGCGGCGTTTCCATGCCGTCCTCGTAGGAGGTGCCGCCTGCCCTCCCGAGGCGCTGCGGAAGGCACGTTCCGCCGGCGTGCGCGTTGTCATCACGTACGGGATGACCGAAACCTGCGGAGGGTGCGTGTACGACGGCCAAGTGATCGGTGATACTCGGATTATGATCGACCTTGCAGGCCGGATCACAATCGCCGGATCGGTGGTGGGAAGCGGTTACGCTGGGGAGGAGCCCTTCCACGGGCGCTTCGTCACCAACGACGCTGGGGAACTCGACGAGAATGGCCGCTTACGGATTCTGGGACGCCTGGACAATGCGATTACCACCGGGGCGTTCACGATTTCACCATCGCTCACTGAAGCCGAGCTGCAACACTTGGGCGCCGGGGAATGCGCCGTCGTCGGAGTTCCCGATCCGCAGTGGGGAGAAATCGTGATCGCCGTAACCACCAAGGCGCTCGTAGAGGACGAGACGAAATTGCACATACGGCAGAAGCTGAATCGCGAGCATGCTCCGCGGCGCATTTTCTCGCTGGAAACGCTGGGACTGGATGATTTCCCCCGCCTGAACTCGGGCAAAATTGACCGTCGCGCGCTATCCGGGTTGCTGGAAGAGAAAGGCATTGACTACTGACCCACCGCCGCCCTTGCAGCGTGTGCATCACCGCGCGCCGTCGTCATATGACCACAACATTGCGAGTAATCCCACTGGACTGTCAGATACCGACTGCCGTAACCTCCACAAATGTCAGAGCCCACTGCCGTAGCTTCCGCCAACGCGCCAGTAGGCGACGCGCTCGCCCGCGGCCTGCTGATGTGCCGACGCCGCGGCTAGGCTTAGCCTGTGGCATCGTTCAACGATTGGTTGGAAGGCGCTCGCCTTCGTACATTACCGGCAGCCGCGGCACCGGTGTTCGCCGGTACCGGCCTCGCCTACTGGCTGGGGCACGGCTCGCTTGTACGCGCATTACTTGCCGGCTTCGTAGCCCTTGCCTTCCAGGTCGGTGCAAACTTCGCCAATGACTATTCCGATGGTATTCGTGGCACCGACGATATCCGCACCGGCCCACCCCGCCTCACCGGCGGTGGTAAGACCGCGCCACGCAACGTGAAAATCGCTGCCTTCTCCTGTTTCGCAGCGGCGTGCCTGGCGGGATTGGCTCTGATCGCCCTTGCAGGCACCTGGTGGCTGCTATTGGCCGGGCTGGCAGCGGTATGCGCCGCCTGGTTCTACACGGGTGGCACACACCCTTACGGTTACATCGGCCTGGGGGAAGCCTTCGTCTTCCTCTTCTTCGGCTTGCTGGCAACAGCGGGCACCATTTACACGCAAGCACTGCAGGTTCCCTGGCAGGGCTGGTTGGCCGCCTGCACCCTCGGGCTCATCGCCTGTGCCCTACTGATGTGCAACAACATCCGGGATATCCCCACCGACGTTCAGGCCGACAAACGAACTCTCGCGGTACGGTTGGGAGACGCCAGGGCACGACTCGCGTACCAATTGCTCAGCCTGGTTCCTCTTCTCGCATCGGTGTGCTTTCTCCCGGACCTGGGATGGCGCCTTCTGTTCCTGCTGCCTGCATGCGCTCTGGCGGTACCCTGCGTTTTACACATGCGTCACGCACGGGGCCGTGCTCTGATCCCGGTTCTGCGAAACACCGGTTTCCTCGAGTTGGCGTACGGACTCGGCCTATGCGCCGCATTCTTGCTGGCATGAACTGCGTTGACCTTTCACGGCGCCAGTGCATGTACGCATGTACCAGCGCGCAACTGCGGACGGCGGCCCTGCAATCCCCAGCGACACGCGGCCCGCGCTCAACCCGCGCAGAGGCGTATTCAGCACCGCACAGCCGATCCCGAGACGCGCCCTGATAGTCCTCACTGTTAGCCCATCGCGAACGGACGGGATGTACGGAGCCGAATGAGCTTCTATTAGACTTGAACCATGGCCAGAATCGTGCCGATCATATTCGCTGTCGCCCTCTGGGTGTTCGGGATCATCGATTGCGCCCGCATGCCGAAGGACCTCATGCCGGGACGGCTGCCCAAATGGGTGTGGATGCTCCTCAATATCTTTGTACCGGTGATTGGGAACATTATCTGGTTGGTCTTTATCTGGCCCTACCGCCATCCAGACAGCGATGGTTACTTCGGAGGTTTCACCCGCCCGAGCAAGCCGCAGCCAAGCGAAGCCGTAGCGCCCGATGATGATCCGGAATTCCTCGCCCGCCTTGACGCTGAGAATCGTTTCCGTGAGTGGGAACGTCAACAAGAGGAACAGGACGGCGACGACGGCGCTCCAGCCACCAGATAGCACCTCCGCTGGCACACAGTGCGTACGCCGTCGTAGCTTTTTCGTAGCGGCCCATTGTTTCTGCAGCCGCTCAGTCTCACGCGCGCCGGTCGCTATTCAGTCCTGCTGGCTCTCGCCGGTATTCGTCGCAGCGACGGACACCCCGGGGGTCACATCGCGTGCCTGCGAGAGAAGTGCCGCCACTGGCTCTGCATAGCCCACCGAAATGAGCTGCCGTCCCACAAAGCTCAGCGACGTCACCGAACATAGCGCGCACTCCCGGCGCCGCGGATCGTGCGCCAGCGAGCGCCGTTCGACGAAGCTGCGCATCGTCCAAATCGGCAACTGGTGCGAAACGAGGATTGCCTCTCCCCTTCCGCTAGCGTGAGCGCATGCCGAATGGCTCCGGAGAATCGGTCAACTATATCGGTATACGGTTCGCCCCACGAGGGCGTAAAGGGGTTGCGGTACCAACTCCAGTAGCGCGGATGGGCAAGAATCATACGATTCCTATTCACATTGACGCCCTCGAAACGATTGCCCGCCTCAATGAGCCGCTCATCGCTCAGGATCGGCAACCCGAGCTGCTTGGCCGTAGGTTCGGCAGTCTCATACGCTCGTTCCAGTGGAGAGGAGATAATGGCACGCACATCGTGCCCAGCGAAGTAACCCGCCAGTTCTCCCGCCATGTTGCGGCCCAGTGACGTGAGATGGTAGCCCTCACGCCTCCCGTAGAGCACACCGGCCGGATTATCGACCTCGGCGTGACGAACCATATGGACTACTGTTAACTCAGTCATGAAGACCATCCGATTACACGCGGCTGGGAGGAAATCAGATCGGCGCATATCTCGCCCAAGTCGAGCATCCTCTCGTGACCCAGAACATCCACGAGGCTTCTTCGTACCGATCGGTCATGTACAGGAAAAGAGTCGAGGAACTTGGCGTATCCCTCATCGGTCAGCGTGCACTCCACGCCCCGACGGTCCTCTTCACACACTTTGCGCCGAACGAATCCGAACCGTTCTAGGCGTGCCACGGTGTGACTGAGGCGGGAACGGGAATGAACCATGACATCCGCCAGCTGTGACATGCGCATGCAATAATCCGAGGCCTCGGAAAGACGCTCCAAGACCTGATACTCGTTGAGCGATAGCCCGGTCCCGTCCACAAGCTCCCTATTCAGCATTTCGGATATCACTGCAGTGGCTCGCAGATACGAGCTCCACGCTTCATGCTCTTCTCGTGTCAGTCGGAGATCTGAGCCGTCAATCGAGCCGCCCATATCGTGATGTTCCTCTCCACATTGTCTCCAGTGACGATAAGACTATGCCAAAAACATCACACTTCGCGAATGTTCCTCAAAAACCGAGGGCCCGGATACCCGAGCCCCTCGTGTCACTTCTTGTTACGACGCTGGTGACGAGTCTTACGAAGCAACTTGCGGTGCTTCTTCTTCGACATGCGCTTGCGACGCTTCTTGATAACAGAACCCACGGACTACCTCCGGACGTTGGATGGGGCTAACACCCCGTATGAACAGGAATATGGTACAGCGTCAGTACTCCACGCTGGAAACGGCCGACTCAGTCACCAGCCACTTGGCGTTCCTCTGGCACCTCAAAGGAGGTCAGAAGCTCATCGACTGCAGACTTCGGGACGCGATAAGAACCTCCGACACGCACTGCCGGCAATTCACCCGAATGAACCATTCGATACACCGTCATGCGCGACACCCGTGTCAACTCGGCAACTTCAGCCACCGTGTAGAACTGTGGCCCCGAGCGTGGTAGCTGCGTCATCCTGTCCGTCCTGCGAGAATTAGAGCGGGAAGCTAGCGAAGGGTTCAAACTACGAACCACAACATGCTCAGGATACCGCACTTTCACTCAATTCACATGTTCCTCAAGCGCTTTGCGGATCACGTCACGGTGAGTCATCCACATGCATCCCCGCCACCGACCGAGGTGTGCCTCTCCTACCAGGGACGATGGCATGCGCACCCCTTTTTCTCCTACACATTGCGCATATTCGCCGACACCTCCTCTTCGGGGGCGGCGACCATTCGCTTCCGATGAAGAACCCGACGAGGACGAACAGAACATGGCCAAGCACCCCGCGGCGCAGGAGGCAACAGGCGGCACCGTTGCGGGCGAACACAGCCAGGGTCGCCTCATGCGCGCTACGCTGTACTTCATACCGGATTCTGTTGAGGGGGTGTGCGCGTGACTAAACGCGTGGGGCGGGTTCCACCATCCGCCATCGCAAGTCCTTCCGTGTGGTCACGCGGTCGAGACGCCATCGACAGGGTGGCACGTGAATCGCCCGCCCGCCTTACCTTGGCTGTCTTTGCCGGTATCATCCTCCTGTTCACCGGCTTGTTACAGTTGCCCGCCGCCACCGTCAGCGGCCACCGCGCACCGTTTATCGACTCGCTTTTCACCGCGACGTCGGCCGTATGCGTTACCGGCTTGGTTACGGTGGACACTGCATCCTTCTGGTCGCCACTGGGCAAGGGCATCATCTGCATCGCCATGATGGGCGGCGGACTGGGCATCATGACCCTTGCGTCCATCCTCGGAATGGCTGTCTCCCGGCATATCGGCCTCACCCAGCGCCTGCTCGCGGCCTCTGAAACCAAGTCCCGGCTCGGGGAAGTCGGCTCCCTGGTACGAGCCGTCGTCGTCGTCGCCCTCTCCGCCCAAGCGGTGCTCTTCCTCGTCCTCATTCCGTTCTTCTTGCAACGCGGCGACGCACTACTCAACGCACTCGGTCACTCCCTGTTCATGGCGGCGTCGATTTTCAACAACGCCGGTTTTGTCATCATGCCGGAGGGTCTCACTCCGTATGTGGGCAACTGGGCGTTGACCTTGCCTATCATCCTCGGTACCTTCACCGGAGCGATCGGGTTTCCCGTTATCCTTGATATGTGGCGTAATCGAACCGCGCCGCATCGCTGGAACCTCACCACAAGAATCACTCTGGTCACCTACTTCTCTCTCTTCGTTCTCGGCGCGATAGCCTTGGGCGCCTGCGAGTGGTCGAACCCGCAAACGCTCGGTGCACTTTCCATCCCGGACCGGCTCAACGCCGCACTGCTCCACTCGGCCGACGCCCGCTCTTCCGGACTAGCCACGCTGGATGTTGGCAACATGACCGAGACCAGCTGGTTCCTCATCGACGCGCTTATGTTCGTCGGTGGCGGTTCGGCCAGCGCAGCCGGCGGAATCAAGGTGACAACGGTTGGCGTTCTTCTATTGGCGATTATCGCCGAAGCGCACGGTGATCGCGATACGGAAGCGTTCGGGAAGCGCCTGCCCACGGACGTGCTGCGCCTGGGTATTGCGGTGACCTTCGTCGGCGCCCTGATGGTACTGTTGGGAACGATTTTCTTGCTACAGGTCACCGATCTACCGCTCTCGCAGGTTCTTTTCGAGGTGATCTCCGCCTTCGCCACCTGCGGCCTTTCTACCGGGATCACACCGCTATTACCTGCGTCCGCCAAATGGATGCTGGTTATCCTCATGTATGCGGGTAGAACCGGAACTATGACTCTTGCCGCTGCCCTCGCCCTGCGCTCGCGCCAGCGGCTCATCCGTCTTCCTGAAGAACGGCCGGTTATCGGCTGATTGGCAAAGGAGAGAAGCTATGGCCAGAAGTCAGTCACGCGACAATGCCGTCCTCGTCATCGGTCTAGGACGATTTGGAACCGCCATCGCCTCCACTCTGGACGGCTTGGGCCGCGACGTCCTGGCCATTGAGAAGGATCCGGACATCGTCCAGCAGTGGTCGCATCGTTTCCACATTGTTGAGGCGGACGCCACCAATGCTGATGCATTGGCGCAGGTCGGCGCATCCGAGTTCTCCATTGCAGTGGTTGGTGTGGGAACGTCGCTGGAATCCTCCGTGCTAATCACCGCTAACCTCTCCGACATCCGCATGCCGCAGATCTGGGCGAAGGCGGTTTCGCGCTCCCACGGACGTATTCTGCGCCGGATCGGAGCGCATCACGTGGTCTATCCTGAGTACGACGCCGGAGCCCGCGTCGCGCATATGGTGACCGGACGCATGCTTGATTACATTGAGATGGAGGACGGCTTCTCCATTATCAAGATGCGCCCGCCGCGCGACATCCAGGGATTCACACTGGATGAGACCAAGGTGCGCGAACGTTTCGGAGTGCGGATTATCGGGGTGAAGTCTCCCGGCCAGCCCTTCGAATATGCCAGTGCCGATACTCATATCGGCCCGGAAGACTTGATTATCGTCTCGGGAGACTCCTCCCTGCTGGAGGCCTTCGCCAACCGCCGCTAGACGGAGTCACTGCGTTCATTGGGTTCATTGGGTTCACTGGACTCACTGGGCAAGGGGTTCACCGGGCTCACCGGGATCATTGGGCAAGGGGCGCCGCAGGGTGTGCACCCACCTGCCCGCAAGGACGGGAACCGCCGACCTCCGGCAACCTGTCGGCCGCGCAGAACTGTCGGACCCTACCCTTATGCTGTTGCTATGGCGTCACGCGTATCTGTCACTTTCACCTGCACCGAGTGCGGTTGGACCACCAACAAATGGGTCGGCCACTGCCCCCATTGCCAGGCCTGGGGAACACTGGAGGAACTTGCAGCTCCCGCACACTCCGCGCCATCGCTCAGCCCGGTATCCCCCGCACAGCCGATTACCGAGGTGTCCACGACCGCTTCGCATAAGCAGCCCACGGGTGTTGATGAACTCGACCGCGTTCTCGGCGGTGGCCTGGTTCCGGGCGCCGTCGTTCTTCTAGGCGGCGAACCGGGAATCGGTAAGTCGACTCTGCTGCTCGATGTGGCCGCTCGCGCGGCGCAGCACGCAAGCAAGTCTCGGCGTTCGCCGGTTCTCTATATCACCGGTGAGGAATCCGCCTCTCAAGTTCGCTTGCGCGCCGAACGCATCCACGCCCTGCATTCGCACCTGCATCTGGCCGCAGAATCCGATCTGGCGCGAATCCTTGGGCATGTGGAAGAAACCAAGCCCTCGCTACTCATCGTCGATTCTGTCCAGACGATCGCCGACCCGGCGGTAGAGGGCGCACCCGGCGGTGTCGCGCAGGTTCGAGCCGTCACCACGGCCCTCGTCTCGGCGGCGAAGGCGCGCTCCCTGCCCGTGGTGCTTGTTGGGCACGTGACGAAGGACGGTTCAATTGCCGGTCCTCGCGTACTAGAGCATTTGGTGGATGTGGTGTGCCAATTCGAAGGTGACCGGCACTCTCGCCTGCGTATGATCCGCACCGTTAAGAATCGCTACGGTACCACCGATGAGGTCGGCTGCTTCGAGCTGGTCGACGACGGTATTGTCGGCTTGGCGGATCCTTCCGGCCTGTTTCTCTCCTCACGGAATCTCACTGTTCCCGGCACCTGCGTCACCACAACCTTAGAGGGGCGGCGGCCCATGCCCGTCGAAGTACAAGCCCTCGTCGTGCCGACGTCGGGCTCTCCGCGCCGCACCACCAGTGGGGTGGATTCGTCGCGCGTTGCCATGGTCACCGCCGTTCTCCAGTCGCGGCTCGGTTTCGAACTAGATCGGCAGGATATCTTCGTCTCAACGGTTGGGGGTGCTCGCGCCGGGGAACCCGCTTCGGATGCCGCCATCGCCCTTTCGCTGGCCTCCGCCGTGCTGGAACTGCCACTCGCCCCGGGCGTCGTCGCCGTCGGGGAAGTCTCTCTTACCGGGGAATTGCGCCCCATCACGGGCCTACAGCAGCGCTTGCAAGAGGCCGCCCGGCTTGGATTCACCCTGGTGCTCACTCCTCCGGCCGCAGACAGTATCAAGGTGCCGGAGGGAATAACAAGGCGGCCATGCGCGGACATCGTAGCCGCCATGCACGCAGTGTTGCCAATCGAGGGGTGATCGGCGGCGACGGATAAGTGGCAGCTGACACCCATGCATCAGCCGTCCCAGGTGCCCAGCGGCACCCAGCGGACATCAAGCGCCCCGCACCCACGCACCCAGCGGACATCAAGCGCCCCGCACCCACGCACCCAGCGGCCCCACGCACCCAATCACCCAGACGCCTAGGCAGACACCGCTCGAACAAACAAGACGACACCCGCCAAACCCTAGCCCGCCGCGGTCGCCGTCAAGTGGTACTACCCGCGACAAGTAGATCGCTGACGCTGCAGGATCCTCTCGCCATCGCGCTGTCTTCCCGGTGAGTCACGCCGTCGAGTATCCGGGCTGCGTCACGTCGGCAATGAACTCACAGCCACCCCCCTGCTCCGTCCGCGCCCATTTGCTCCTTGATATGCCCGTCCGGCAATCCTGAACACACCCCGTCCGGCAATCCCAGATGCGCCTCACCTCCTAATTCCAAATACGCCGCGCCAGATGCGGCTTGAAACCGACATACTCGCGTGGTTCGCACCCGCTGGTCATGGATGTGTTTGGTCGGCCATGGATTTGCACCGACGATTCAGACTCCCCTTGGTAGTCAAGACCATGGAACTGTTTGGTCGGCTATGGATTTGCACCGACATATTCACAAAACACCGTGAAAAGACCGGAGAGCACTGAATAACCCGGAGCGAATCCGTAGTCGACCAGTTGATACACCCCACCGGAACGTATTCCCGGAAACCTCACCGGAACGTATTCCCGGAATATGTTGTCCCCAAGAAGAAGTAGACGTGAGTACACATAGGCCCTGAGAACGCATCGGCCCTGAGAGCACACCGAGAGCTTCACATGAACGCCCAGGCCCAAAGCCCCGAGTGTCGCGCTGAGGCTCGCCATTAGAAACACTGCGATTGATCACACGGCCTCAGTCGACCTTTCGTTCCGATGCCGTGAGTGGCGAGTCACTTGCGACGCCGTCACACGGCCGATACTCTCAATCCCGTAATACGCCCGTTACTCCCGATCCCGTAACGCCTGTCATTCCAGCACGAAGCTCTTGCTGGCAGAGGGGGCAGAATCACCGGCAAAGGTCAGGTTTGCCACATAGGTGCCAGCCGTCGCCGTTCCCTGACCGCTGGAACAGCCACTGGCGGAGGTGGAACCATCCCATGTCACCGTGGTCGAAGTAGAGAAATCACGGTTGAGGAGCAGCTGTTTCGACTCGCTACCCGCTTGGCATGCGGCCGTGCTGGAGAGGTGCTGCCCACCTGATTCGATCTCGACATCCATGCTGGACCAGCCGATGTCGATGTAGCACGGGTTGTCCTGCGACTTATTGGTGAGCGTGATCGTGAATGTTACCGGCGACCCCGCCGTGCTGCCCGTCGCCGTGATCTCCGCATCCACCATATCGGCAGTGCACGCCACCGGCGTATACATGGTGGTCGGATCGACGCGCACGATAGTGGAACGCTCGTGCAATTTGCCGGTTACGAACTTCGCTGCCATAGCAACACCCACAAGACCAACGATGCACAAAACACCAAGGATAATCAGCCTGTTGCGAATCTGACGCTGTTGCTGGGCTGCACGGCGCTCATTGGCCCGCATCCGGGCGACCTCACGTGTGCGCGTGGACTCGCGTGAGCGTGGCCGTGCTGAGGCCGAACCCCTGCGCGCGCCTTGACCTTGTTGTGCCATCCCGCCACGTCGCGACGCCTGCGCCTTCCGTCCGGCCTGGTTCTTCTGCTGCGAGTGCCTCCGCCGCGAGGTTGCAGAATCCTCCCCGCGATGCGCGCCACCTGCGCGGCGCGACCCCGCGTCACCCGCGCGACGTGGCTTCCCCGCTTCGGCCCGGGCATTCCCCGCCTTTGCGGTGGACGGCGAACCGCCCGCCGTTCGCGACGCCCGCTTCGCCTCACGGCCCGCATCTCGCGTACCGCGAGTGGCTTTGCCGTCACGTGCAGCGGCACCCTTCTTTCCCGCTGCGGCACGGCGACCTTCTTGAGAACGTCTCCCGTCCTGTGCACGACCCTTGCGTGCCACTCCCGGCTTTGACCGGGGGCTCTGCCGCTCCCGGCTTTTGCCTGGTTCCTCCGCATCTCGTGCCACGGCGCCCACGCTACCATTTCGCGCGCCGTCCACCGAGTGGGGCACACTGGAGAGCGTGCAAAAGGATAAGCCCGCCGTTTACCACGATGTCGTCGCCTGGTACCGGCAAAACGCCCGCAAGCTGCCCTGGCGTGAGCCGGGCACGGACGCGTGGGCCATTCTCATATGCGAAGTCATGAGCCAACAGACGCCGGTCGCACGGGTGGAACCCGCCTGGCGGCTGTGGATGGAGCGCTGGCCCACCGCAACGGCCCTCGCCACGAGTTCACCGGCGGATGTGCTGGTGGCCTGGGGTAGACTCGGCTATCCGCGCCGGGCGCTGCGACTGCGCGAGTGCGCCGCCGTCGTCGTGGAACGCCACCACGGTGTACTTCCGGCCCGGCGCGAAGAACTTCTGGCGCTACCGGGTATCGGACCGTACACGGCAGATGCACTTATTGCCTTCGCCTATCATCGCCGCTCGACCGTACTAGATACGAATATCCGCCGTGTGCTTGCCCGCTGGCAGACAGGAACAGCACTCCCGCCGCCCACACTGCGTAAAGAGGAGACATTACGCGCACAGCAGTTGGTACCGCTCCTCGACTCTGCGGCATGGTTGTGGAACGCGGCGCTGATGGAGCTCGGCGCTCTGATCTGTACAGCGCAAACGCCACGCTGCCAGCTCTGCCCACTAGCAGATAGCTGCCAGTGGCTGGCGATTGGCAAACCGCAGAGCACCCAGCCGCGCCGTACCCAGGCATTTGCCGGAACCACGCGCGAGGCACGCGGCAAAGTGATGGCCGTGCTGCGCGCCTCCCGCGGCCCGGTTACAGTTCCCCAACTGCTAAAACAGACGAACCTAGTCGAGTCGCGGTTGCGTACAGCCTTAGAGGGGCTGGTCGCCGACGGTCTGGCATGCCGCAGCGACGGCGCCTACACCCTACCCGGCCTGACGACGGCGGACCTGACTGCGGCGGATGACTCGCACTAGCTGCGCGAGTGCGCCACATGCTCCGCTGCCGCGTTCCGATTTCTATTTCACCGGCGTGAGCGCCTCACCTCCGCCCAGTACCGCCAGTACATTGTCGAGTGCCAGCTGGCACATTCTGTCGCGCGTGGCCTCGCCGGCACTCGCCGTATGCGGCGTAACAACAATCTGCGGGCGACGCAACAACTCCGGATTGACCACCGGTTCACCCTCGAAGGTGTCAATGGCGGCGCCGCGTATATGCCCCGCGTCGATCGCTTCCAGCAGGGCCTGCTCGTCAACTACACCGCCCCGTGCGCAGTTGATGAGGTAGGCCCCTCCTTCATCGCGGCGATGGTCTGCGCATTCATCAGGTGGCGAGTGGCGGGGAGGAGCGGAACGTGTAGCGAAACGATATCTGCGCGCGTAAGCAGTTCCTCTTGGGAAACGATCTCCACGCCGTCGATAACCTCCCCGGCCGTCAGCGTTGTGTCTGCCGCCAGGACCTCCATGTCGAAGGCGCGGGCACGGGCGGCAACGGCCCGTCCGATACGTCCGAAACCAATAATCCCCAGCGTCGCCCCTGCTGATACATCCAGTCCGACGAACATGCGCGGCCCCCAGATCCACTCCTCGCCTTCGTGCAGGAATCTGTCGGCCTCAACCACTCGACGGCACAACGCCAGTATCAGCGCCAGTGTGTGATCCGCCGTCGCCCCATCAAGCACGCCGGGCGTGTTCGTGATCTGCACGTTATGGCGCTGCGCTGCTTCCACATCGATATTGTCGTAGCCGACGGCGACGTTCGCCACCACCTTGAGCTGCGGGCCGGCTGCGACGAAGAACTCCTCATCGATCCGCTCCGTGAGGGTGACGATCGCGGCATCTTTCCCCGCGACGGCAGCAAGAAGTTGCGCCCGGCTTGGCGGCGCCTCCTCTCCCACCTCGAAAGAAAAACCATCCAACGTGGACAACCCGGCCAGCACGTTGTCCGTCAGGAGCCTTGCAACATACACATTCTTGGTGGCCATTTGTTCCCTGCCCTTTCCGTCCGCGCAGCCCGCGCGATGACGCTACGTAGTATCAAGTTGTTTGCGGTGATCGCGGCGCGACACAGCGCCACCGCTCGCCCTCATCAGCTGTCGGCGCTCGGGAGAAAACAGGCCTCTACCAGCTAAGGGACTCACGCCCGCGTGTTTTCATCATATCCACGCACACTCACGAGTGGCTACGGCAATACACTACTGATCATGCCGTTGACTGCGGCCGTCGTTGCATCTCGGTACCTTCGTCCTGTCCAAAACGCCGGAAGCTGACATTTACCCTACTTTCGTCCTAGGTGCGGTGCTGGCGGGGCGGCCGGGCCGGTCTCCGTCCACCCATCGGATTCACAGCACGGCGCGCCGGATGGACGCCTTACCTCTAGACTTGCCTGCGGGAGGAGTCATGAGAAGTAACGAAGTGTCCACCGAAATGCGTGACGCGCTGCGGCGCCTACGTTTTCTTCTTTGCTGCAGCGTAGGCTTGGCGCTGGGCATGCTGTTGCTCTGCCTGCTGGCACTGCTCTTCATTTCCTGGGCCACCGATGCCACAGCCAAACAGCTGCCGCTCATGTTAGTGGCTCCCGGCGCTTGCCTTCTTCTGGCGAGCGGGGCCGTACTGTTTCTCGCCATTCGCTCCACCGCGTGGCACTCCGCATACCGGAGCGCAGCCGACGTGCTACGCATTTTGGCCATTCTCAGTGTTCTTGCCACTGCGGCCTGCGCCATCCTCTTTATCCCGCGCGCCGCACTGCAAACGGTGCTGCTGACGCTT
Source organism: Actinobaculum sp. 313 (assembly GCF_003073475.1). Classification (GTDB taxonomy): domain Bacteria; phylum Actinomycetota; class Actinomycetes; order Actinomycetales; family Actinomycetaceae; genus Asp313. The sequence continues at coordinate 2,219,249 of NZ_CP029033.1, forward strand.
CTCTGCCTGCAAGTGCCGGTTGCCCAGTTCTTCTTGTCCCGGCATTTGCGCCGGGCGACGGCGGGTATCGGCGAAGAGCAGCCCTAACCACGATCCCACCACCAGATTGCACTCGCCTGTTTCGACTCTCCACCTGCGGCGTACCGGTCTTTTGCCGGAACACCAAGGCAAGGTAGTCCCTGCTCAATACAGCTCTTTGAGCATGCGGGTGTTGCCCAGCGTATTAGGCTTCATCTTCGCGAGGTCGAGGAACTCTGCAATGCCGTCGTCGTGCGAACGCAGCATCTCTTGAAATACATCGGTGCCAACAGGAGTACCCGCAATGGGATGGAAACCATGCCGGGCAAAGAAGTCCACTTCAAAGGTCAAGCAGAACAGCCTTTTCAAGCCCAAAGTCCGAGCCCTCTCCTCGAGCTTTCCGAGCAAACGATGCCCCACCCCGGCACCGAGGAATTCTTCGGCGACGGCGAGTGTGCGTATCTCCGCAATGTCATCCCACAGCACATGCAGTGCACCGCAACCGATCACACGTTCATCCTCACAGGCCACGATGAACTCCTGCACATCCTCGAAGTAGGAGATGAGTTCCTTGGAAATGAGAATGCGTCGGGCGGAGTAGGGGGCAACAATGGCTGCGATTGCTCGCACATCGGAAGGACGGGCAGGACGGAAGCGGATAGTCACTCGGCTATTCCAGCATGACCGGGCCGCGCATGCCAACGGCGTTCGTTTTCCTCAATGACGCGCCGCGCACATTCGTCGTCGACAATAAGATCCGTCACCGCGCCGGAACGTAGCACACCCGCCAAGGCCGTAGCCTTCGCAGGACCGGCAGCAACGCATATACGCCGAGGAATCCGTGCCAGTTCGGCGGGAGTGGGCCCGGAGGCGCGCGAATTGATCTCAATATCGGCATAACTGCCGTTGGCTCGAACAAGGACCGTACACACGTCCCCGACGACGCCGTCGCGACGCAGCCTCAACACCTCTTCGCCGCTCATGTAACCACCGGCATACACATGCGAGGCGACCGGGGCGGAGAATGCACCGACACCGAAAACGGCGATATCCGCTCCCCTGCCAGCATCTCGGACAGCGGCGATGGAACGTTCTCGCCACATGGCGGCCCGCGTGGAGGCGTAGTCGAAGAACGCCGGCACCGGGAAGGCGAGAATCTTCGCACCGAAGGCACGCCCGAAGTTTCCCAGCAGTTCCCCCACGTATGGGATACCGGTTGTCACGGGATTGGCGGCGCCGTTGAGCTGGACGATAGTCACGCGTTCCAGCGGCTTCGGTACCAGCCGCTCGGAAATGGCCGACACCGTGGTACCCCAGGCAATACCCAGGGTCATGCCGTCTTCCAGGGCCTCGCTGATCATGGCACCGGCCACCGATGCCACTTTCTCCAGGCGCCGCAGTTCGGTGGTCGCCTGGGGCGTAGGCACAATGGTCACCCTGACGTTGTACATATCCCCAGCTGAGAGGCTAGCGTTCCGGTTGGTTCTTGCGGAGCGTGTAAAGAGATCCGTACCAGGCCTTCATTACGCGCTGACGCCACCAAACGAGACACGGTCGACCGGGACAATCCCATCTTCTTCGCGATCGACTCCATCGTTTGCTGCTCCAGGTAGTAGAGCAACGCCGCCTCATACGCGAGACGACGACGTTCCGCACTATCAGCCATGGCTCCATTATGCACGGTTTCCCGCCGCGACATTGCACCAACGCACATTGTCACTCCAGCCACACCGAATACCTGCACCTTATAACCTTGAGATATGTCTGGCACGAAGCTTTCTTGCGATGTCGTTGTCATTGGCGGTGGAGCCACCGGCGTTGGCGTGCTCCGCGATGCCGCAATGCGCGGCCTTTCAGCAATCCTGGTCGAAAGAGTTGATCTGGGCCAGGGCACGACGGGCCGATACCACGGTCTACTCCATTCCGGAGGACGCTACGTGGTATCCGATCCCGAGTCAGCCACCGAGTGTGCCGAGGAGAACGCCATCCTCACCCGCATTCACCCCGACGCTGTCGAGGCAACCGGTGGCCTCTTCGTCGCCGTCGCCGGTGACGACGAATCCTATCCTGACCGTTTTCTTGCCGGGGCCGAGGCCACCGGCGTTCCCACCTCCGAGATCACGGTGGCCGAGGCACTGCGCCGGGAGCCACGCCTCAACCCGCAGATCTTCCGCGCCTTCGAGGTGCATGATGGCACCGTTGACGGATGGCGGATGGTGTGGGGAGCCGCCGACTCCGCCCGCCAATATGGAGCGCAGGTGCTCACCTATCACCGCGTCACTGGTATTGAGGTGCGCGACGGCGCCGTCGCCGCGGTCATCTGCCATGGCGATAAAACCGGTGAGGACGTCACCATTGACTGCCGGGCCGTTGTTAACGCTGCCGGGCCGTGGGCCGGAAAGATCGCCGAGCTTGCCGGTGAGCAGGATGTCGAGGTCGTTCCCGGCCGCGGCATTATGATCGCCATGAACCATCGCCTGGTGAACCGGGTTGTTAACCGCTGTGTTTACCCGGCCGACGGCGACATCCTGGTCCCCGTGCACACCGTGTCGATTATCGGTACCACCGACGCCCGTGCCTCCGATCCCGACCGGTTGGCAATCGAGCCCGCCGAGGTCCAGCAGATGCTTGACGCCGGAGAACAATTGATCCCCGGCTTCCGCCAGGCCCGTGCCTTGCATGCGTGGGCGGGCGCTCGGCCGCTTCTGAAGGATCGGCGAGTCAGCGCCGATGACACCCGGCATATGTCGCGCAATATGAGTGTTATCACCCATGATGTGCGCGGCCTAGTGACCGTAGCCGGAGGCAAACTGACCACTTACCGGCTCATGGCCGCCCGCACCATGGATGCGGTATGCCAAGTGCTGGGCGAGAATCGCCCCTGCCGCACCGCCGACGAAGCGGTTGCCACCGGCTCGACGTACAAGGTCACGCACCGCCTAGGCGAGGTGGAGAAGGCAAAGAAGGCCTCCCACGGTCTGCCCGATCCAGACCCGGTAATCTGCGAATGCGAGCTTGTCACCAAGTCGATGATCACGGATCTTCTCGCGGCACAGCCAACTGCCACCTTCGACGATCTACGCCGCCAACTCCGCATCGGAATGGGACCATGCCAAGGCGGGTTCTGTGCCTCGCGCACCGCCGGAATTGCGCACGAGTCCGGTTGTTGGAGCGCGGCGCAGAGCACGGAACTGCTGCGCCTGTTCTTGAAGAACCGGTGGAACGGCATCTACCCCATTCTTTCCGGAGCGCAGGCGCGCGAGGCCTCGCTGGACGAGTGGATTTACCAAGGCACATACAGCATTGATGCGCTCCCGGTAACGGATCTACCCGCCGGTGCCGAGCTTGTATCTGCTACGCCGTATCCATCGCCGGGCCCAAACCCGGCGGCCAGCACTGGAGACACTCAGAGCACGGACTCCGCCAGTGGAACCAGTACCGCAAACTCGAGCGGAGAGGGGAAGTGACATGACAACCGTAGTCATTGGGGCAGGCATTGCCGGGCTTACTGCGGCGATTATGGCACGCAAGGTCGGCGAGGATGTCACCGTGGTGACCGTCGGCTTCGGAGGGTTGCAACTCGGCCAGGGCACGCTTGACATATTCGGGGCTCCGCGGCCGCTTGAGATGATCGGTAAACTACCCGCAGGTCACCCCTACACCGTCATCACCGAGGAGTCATTGCGTGCCGGCTGCGCGGCCTTCATGGAGATTGTTCCGCTGCAGGGCAGCCTGGAAGAGACCACGGTTCTTCCCACCGCATTGGGCGCGCTGCGCCGCACGAGTTTCTTCCCCGCATCCATGGCGGCCGGAAGTGTCGACGACGGCGCCCGCTACCTGCTGGTCGGGTTCAGCGGTCTGAAGGACTTCTATCCACTCCTTGCGGCAGAGAATCTACGCAGTCAGGGTGTCGAGGCCCGCGCCGAAGTGCTTGAGCTCGTAGCATCCGGGGATACGTCGCTTCCCTACTCGCGGATGCTCGCCGATCCGGCCGCCGCCGAGTCACTTGGAAAGCGACTGGGAGAATTGGCACAGGAAGGCGAGCGCATCGGTATTGCCGCTGTCGCCCGCGAGGATGCCGCCGCACGGATCGAGCAGGCCGCCGGGCATCCGGTATTCCAGATCCCGACGGCGCCGCCGTCCATCTCCGGTCTGCAAATGAACGAAAAACTGCGCCAGGCCTGCGTCGATATGCGCATTCGCATGTTCTTAAACGGCAAGGCAGTTGGTGCGGTGACCTCCGGTGACCGTGTGAGCGCTGTGAAGGTGCAGGTGGCGGGATCGGTGAAGGAACTGCCTGCGGATCACGTCGTCTACGCCGGTGGCGGTCTCGATTCAGGCGCCCTGCTGTACGATTCCTACGGCGAGCTCTCGGATACCGTATTCTCGCTGCCCGTCGTCGGCGCGGAGAATCCTGTGCACGGCGACTATCTGGGCCAGCGGCAGCCGCTGTTTGCTGCCGGTTTGGCCGTTGACGCCGATATGCGGCCGCTGGATGGCGACCGTCCCGTCTACACGAATGTGCACGCGGTGGGCGGCATGCTCGCCGGTGCCCAACGTGCCCATGAGAAATCTGGCGAGGGTATTGCGCTTGGAAGCGCCGCGCAGGCCGTCGCCGCTATGCAAAGGAGCGACGCATGACAGCCCTCGACAACGCCCGCGCATCGTTGGCACGGGCCAGCCTCGACCAGTGCGTCAAATGCACGATCTGCGAAACACAGTGCCCAGTGGCGGAGGCGACCCCGCTGTTCCCTGGGCCGAAGTATGTAGGACCGCAGGCGGAAAGGCTGCGGCACGGAGAGTCTGTGGACTACTCGCTTGACTACTGCTCCGGCTGCTCGATTTGTTCCACCGTGTGCCCGCAGGGAGTGAAGATCGCCGAGATCAACGCGCAGGCTCGCGCGGTGATGAAGGCCAACCATATGCCTTTGCGTGACCGCCTGATTACGCAGACGGAACTGGAGGGCAAGCTGCTGACGCCCTTCGCACCGATTGCCAATGCGGCTCTGAAGAATCGACCGATTCGCAAGGTTGTTTCCGCCGTCGTCGGCGTACACGAGGATGCGCCGATGCCCAAGGCGCAGCGGCATAGCTTCCAGCACTGGTTCAAACGGCATACGCCGGTCGCCGCCCCGACCCGCGGCCCTCTCGTGTTCTTCCACGGCTGCGCGGGCGGCTACTTCGAAGTCGAGACTTCCAAGGCCACGGTTGAAGTGCTGGAATACCTGGGATACGAGGTGATCGTGCCGCCGCAGGGCTGCTGTGGCCTCGCTTTCCAGTCCAACGGACTGTTTGACAGCGCGGCCAAGAAGGTTCGCAAACTGGCGAACCAGTTGCGTGCGGCCGGCGAAGACCTCACGATCATATCGTCGTCGGGTTCCTGTGCCGGCATGATGCGCCACGAGGCCCACGAGATCATGGGTCTCGAGGACTCGGAGTTACTCGATGTAGGCTCCCGGATGGTGGAAACCTCCGAGTTCTTGGTGGAGCTTCTACACAAGGGCGAGTTCCCGGTGGGGGATCTGCGCAGGATTAACGCGGTCATTCCTTACCACCAGCCGTGCCAGGTGAAATCGCAGGGCATTGGCAAGCCCGCCATTGAGCTGATGGAGGCCATCCCGGGGGTCACGGTGATTGAGTCCGGGCGTGGCTGCTGCGGCATCGCCGGAACCTATGGCCTGAAGAAGGAGAAGTACGAGGTTGCCCAGCGGGTGGGCCGTCCGCTCTTCGACATGGTTCGCAGCACTAACCCCAATCTGGCCGCCTGCGAGACGGAGACCTGCCGCTGGCAGATCCGCAAGGGCAGTGGCGCGGAAGTTATTCACCCCGTGCAGCTGATCCACGCCGCGCTGGGTCTGGGTGGGGCCGAGTTGGTGGAGCAAGCCGAGCGCGCCGGGACTGCGGTGCGCTGAGGAGAGTTGCGGTCCAAGTCTTCTGAGGGAAGTTGCGGCCCAAGTCTACTGAGGAGAGCTGCCCAGGTGTATTGAAGGAGGGGTGCGGCCCAGGTGCACGGATGCTGGATGTCATGCGCCAGGGGCCGCAGCCTTGCCCCACCGGGCGTCGTATGCCCGGCCTGCGACCTTGTTCCCCCGGCATCATGCAGAGATTAGCCAGCTGGATGTCGTGCACCGGGACCGCACTGTCGTCGTGCACCGGGCACCCTGTCAGAGCGCACGAACACAATCCTTCTCCCGAATTCTCCGGGTTTTCCGCAAAACTCCGCGAATAACCCGCAAAACTGCCAAAACCCGGAGAATCTGGGGCAGCGCGCAATGGCGGGGCGTTAAGAGTCCCGTTGCGCCTCTTCCCTTGGGCTGTCAACCTACGCTATCGAGCGGATCTGCTTGTGAAGCATGTCGGCACCTGCTCCCTGCACGGTCAACCTCCGCGCCCTTCACATGCTGTATACCGTCTCGGCGGCAAACTACCTATTCGGTGTAAGCAGCCAGATCGAGAGTGGCATCGGCCCGCGCGGCAACCGTCGGATCGTGAGTAACGACGAGCAACGCCGCACCGCGCTCACGTACGGTGGCGAACAGCTGCTCGGCGACGGCGTCGCGGGTGATCGTATCCAGCGAGCCGGTGGGCTCGTCCGCGAGAACGAGTTCAGGATCCGTTGCCAAGGCACGCACCAGAGCGGTACGCTGCCTCTCCCCGCCGGAGAGGTCAGCAGCGCGGGTGTCGGCGGGAACGCCAACCTCCTCCACCAGTTTGCGCGCCTTCTCGATACGCGGTTCCTTGCCGCCCGGCTGGTTGAGCATGAGGGCGACGGCGATATTCTCCGCTGCGGTCAACTCGGGCAACAACTCGCCGTCTTGGAAGACCACCCCAATATGCTCGCGGCGGATTTGCGCGGCCTGCGCCGGCTTGGCCGAGGAGATCTCTTCCCCAGCGACCTCGATACGCCCTTGCTCGGCTGAGTCATGCCAAGAATGGCGGCGAGCAAAGTCGATTTCCCGGAACCGGATGGCCCCACCACTGCCAGGCTCTGCCCGCCCTCCACACTCAGTGACAGACCGGAGAACAGGGTTCTGGACGGAACGGTGCAGGAAACATTTTCAACGGTCAGGATCATCGGGAACCTACCTTCCATGTATTCAAGGCGCGACGAGATGAGTACAGAGCGGATATCCAACCAAAGAAGACAATCACCGCAGCAACCACACAGGCGGCTATTGCGAAGGGGATCAAAGCGGCTGTGGCCGTGAAAAGACTCAGAGCCAATGCCGAGCGGAGCATCGCGGACAGGATCAAGCCACCGCCGATGCCAATAAGTGGGGGCAGGCACACGCGGATAGTGCATACCTTCCGCAGCATATCGGGCGACCCGGCCAGGACCGTGGTTGGTGCCAACCGCCGAGCCGTCGTCCTTGTGTCTTCCGCCAGTTGCAGGACCACCGCCAGCAGGGCCACTGCCAGGGCAATAACACCCAGCCATATGATCCAGGACAGCTGCTGTCCGTTCGCGAGCGAACCTCCATAGCTGCCTTCCTCTGGCGCTTCAACGTGCCACATAGGAGCGGTTTGTGCGGCGACAATGCTCTTGATCTCGATGGAGTCGAGCGTTTCGCCGGGGGCAGATACAAGAGCATATGTATAAACGCCCTCCCAATTTGCCTGGTCTGCAGCCAACAGGTCCGACATTTCTGACCAGTGCAGAACCTCATCACGGTTATCACCGCCGGACGACAAGTAGTCAAGATAGCTGTCGAGCAAGGTATCCCCACTGTTGTGCCCGCTCAGCGTAGCAATATCGACCGAATCGTCATATGCGGCGAGAGTTGTCGTAAGAACGCCTCTCTCATCCTCGCCGTACCTAGCAATAAGAATCTCCAAATCCGGTGACGATTCTTCTAGTGCTTCAAATACCTGTGAAATCCGACTTGTATCCGCTCCTGGTAGCGCGGTCAGCTCAATGACCCGTCCACGATAGGCTGCGTACGCTCTCAGGGCTTCTTCTGTAGATTCACCGTGCGAACTGAGTATTCCATATGCCTGTGAAGAGATTATCAACGCAGCACTCAGAAGTGCTGCCACGCTGGAGACAACTCTGGCATTCGACTCAAGGCCTGCGGCGCCGATAATCGCTCCGGGATCATTACTCTCGTGTCCGCGCTTTCTGATAGTGACAGCCCATTCCCGCAGCAGCATCCCGAAAAGGTCCCGTTGCGTGAACAACACGACGAGAAGCACTGCCGCATAGACGTAAAATAGCCCGATGGACGCCGTTTTTTGGGATAGCAGTAGGAAAATCACAACCAATGGAGTGCTTAACAAACAGACACCAGCTCGAACCTTGCTATAGGCCAGTGGACGATCTTCCGGGCGGTTCTTACTTCGCATACGCGGTGCGCGCACCGAAAGAAACATTAGAAGCGCAACGTATAGCGCAAGAAAAGTGACAATGAGAAAAGCGATGACCCACCATGCTGCCCTTACATCGCCTGCTTGCACCACATAGCTCCGTGCCGGAACGTGAATGTCAGCGACATACCAGGGGACGCAGCAGGCGATCCCGATAATCCCGCCAAGTGCAAGCGGCCGCCACAGTTTGCCGAATTGCCATTTGGCACGTTCACGAGTGGAGTACCCCAGCGTGAACAAGACCGTATTGTCCGCTCGCCGCTCGACAAGTTCATCTCGTGCACCAACACCCGCCAATAGTGCAACCGCAAGCCCCACAGTCAGCACATATACCAAGAGAAAGCGGATAAGCGGCTTACGAGCCACCGCATCACCCAGCCAACCGCCATCACTATGACCGCCAAAGCCGGACACTCGATACATGTTCTCGCTATCGGCAATCTCGTGGCGGGGGTGGATATAGGCAAGTTTCTCCGTTGGGGAGGCAAGACCCTCCGGGCCAATCACCCCTATGACGGCTCCGTACCGGGTAGCGAAACCTTCACTTTCCGGGGCGGCCGCCAAGGCAGGTGATAAGAGCACCTCACCCTCGCCGGGCCACTCATCGACTCCGGGAGGAGTCGGCGCATCGGAACTCTGCGGAATCACGTAGACAATCGAGAATTCCTCATAGTTCGAGGCAAGAGCGTCGTGAACATCCCGATAAAGCAGCGGCGCAACTACATCTTCGTCCGCCGACACTATAGTACGCGCTCCGTCGCGGGCCGTAACGCCGTCGTACACGGCAATAATCACACCCGCACCAAAGGCGGCAAACACGACGCACACCGTCGCGATGACCAAGCTCAGTGGGCTAAAACGCCCCCGATGGGCCCGGCGGGAACGAAACCCAAACTCACTGAGCGAGGTAGCCAAACGGGCACCCGGCGCCTTCACGAGGCGCGGTCCGGCAGCCTTGACGGGGCGCGAAGCGGATGTACTGGCAGATTCAGCCGGTGCGTTGCCGGCGAGCTTTGCACCTGCAGTGTCACCGGGTTCTACCGCTCGAGTCGCGGCCCGAGCATCAGTATGCTCTGCTCCCTGCTTTCGAGGGGAACGATGTGCCATCGCCGTTACCGCCTCGTGGGGATGCGCCAAGTACTGCCACCAGTTCCGGTGAGGCATTGAGAGTTTCGGGTGAGCATGCTAAATGCGCAACGATGCCGCATGGGTCCTCCAGAACTTCTTGAGGAGATAAGTAGTTCGTAATTGCCTTGAGGTTAGGACATCCGCACCGCCATATCAAGGGAAAACGCCGGCGGTACCTCGTTTGCTTGGTCGGACGCCTGCGATCCTTGGTACAGAACAGTCGGGTACGAAGCGAGACGGATGTTCATGGCGGACAGCAACCTGCCGCCCTTGGTACAGAACGCTTGGGCGACGATGTCATTCTGCCATTGACGCCGCCCGGGTCACCGTTCCCAGGCTGTTATTGATATCAACCACGTTACCGATGGCCGACCACTACTAACGCCACCTACACACCGACGCCAGGTCGCTCCTGACGCCGCCCGGGTCACCGTTGCTATGCCGCTGCTGACGCCACCCACGTCACCAATGTAAGGCTGCTACGGTCGACCGTCCCGTCCTCCCATCAACCAACCCGCCACCGGCAACCAACCGGCCGCCATCAACCAACCCGCCACCGGCAACCAACCCTCTCTCCGCAACACCCCTTGCCAGACGAGCAGAGACAAATTCTCCGGGTTTTCCGCAAAACTCCGCGAATAACCCGGAGAACTGCCAAAAACCCGGAGAATTAGGAGCAGTACGCAAGGGCTGCGATTGAGCGAACCTCGCCTCTACGGCTGCGTCGGCAACACCGCCTCGATCAGCAGGTCCAGGTAGTCCGGCACCTCCTCGTGCACAATCTTCTGCGCGGCGTACAGCAACGGCATCTGCTCGCGAATCTGCGGCGCCGACTGCTCCACCAAGGACACCGCCAGCGGCAGCGCGGGCACGCCTTCCACCGTCTGTTCCAGTTCTTCCATGGTGCGCAGCGCGGCCTTCGCTCCCTCGCCACGTCCGATGCGCATGCCGTAAACCTTGTTCCGACCCGACAGGCCGGTAACCTCCAAATCCCCCACGCCGGGAAGCCCGTAGGGCGTGGCGGGATCAGCGCCCAGCGCACCGGCGAGCAGCGACATCTCGCGCACCGCCTGCGTGAAGGTCGCCGCCTTCAAATTGTGGTGCGGGTGGCCTGTCTTCTCTTCCAGCCCATCCGCGATCCCCAACATAATGGCGTAGACGTTCTTCATGGGAGCACAGACCTCCACGCCGACTTCGTCGCCGGACGGCTCAATCCGGTACCTGTCAGAGCGGGCGAGGCGGGCATATTCGGTGGCGATGCCCAGATCGCGACTGCCGAAAATCGTGGCAGTCGGCTCGGCGGCCGCACATTCGTTGGCCTTCACCGGCCCGGCAATCGCCACAATGGGCGGTAGCTCGCGCCCGGCTGCCGCGGCAATGGACCGGATGCCATCAGGTAGCAGCATGATCTTGCCATCGCGCGGCATAAAGCCCTTTGATGTCAGCCAGAGGGCCTTCGCCTTAGTGATCCCGTCCAGAGCCATTTCGGTGATCTTGGGGACGCCAACCGACGCAACGGCAATCACGACGACGTCGACGCCGTCGAGCGCCTCCTCCAGTTCGGCGCAGCGGAAGGCATTCACCTTCTCCGAGATCACCACATTGATGCGCGGATGCGGGGTACCTGCTTCGATGGCGTCAATAAGATGGTCGTCCAGCCAGGTTCCCCATAGGTTCACCGTCCAGTCGGCCCGCGCCATGGCATTGGCCAGGGCCGATCCCATGGCGCCCGCACCGAGTATTGCAATAGAAGGCATGTTGTTCGTGTTCCTTTCCAATGAGTATGAGTCTCGTCCTTGAATCCCGGCTCTTCCACTGCCGATCCTGTGATTACCACGCTTGGAATATCAACCCTTTCAGTGCTGGCTTCTTGAATCCTGTGCTCATTGCTTCGACGACTCCCCCTTCCCGGCATCGGATCGTCAGGAGGCGTTGTCCGAGCGCTGCGCACTCTGCGGTCTCACGAACGTTGCACCACATTGCCGTGCCACAAACGCTGCGTTACACAGCTGTGTCACAAACGCGGCGATGCATTGCCGTGTCACAAAACGCGGCACCACTCCGCCGTCGCACAAACACCCTGCGCCGCATCGCCGCACCAAGTGCACTACGCACTGAGAGTACCGGGAACGCCGGCAGCGCCGCACACCACCAGTATCGGCGCCGCCGACGTCGTCTTTATCCTTCGTCGGCCAATTCGGCATCCGGGTGCCGCTCGGCAAAACGGTGCAGCAGCGAATTGGTTTCACGCAGGTCGTCGTACAGGCGGCCTTGAATCTCACCCAACTCGTTGTAAATCGCGTGCGCCTGCGGATCCGGCTCGGTCACGTCGGTGAAGGCCGCCATATGCTCGGCGGCGGTAGCCACTTCGGTATCTCCAAACACGCCGGTGGAGGACATTGCCACCACGGCGGCACCCAGCGCAGAGATCTCCTCTTCCTGGCAGGCGGTAATCGGCAGGCCGATCGCGTCGGTCATGATCTGCCGCCACAGCGGCGAGCGCAACCCGCCACCCATGGCGCGCACCTGCGTGAGCGGCACACCGGTGGCCTTGGCGAGCTCGCGCAGCGAACGCGCCATCTCCAAGCAGATGCCCTCCAATACCGAACGGTACATGGAACCGCGCCCGTGTGTTCCCCGCCAGCCGACGACGGCGCCACGCGCGAGCGGATCCCAGTACGGCGACTGCACCGCATTCCAGTACGGCAATGTGATGAGCCCGCCACTGCCCGGCACCCGTGCCGCAGCCACGGCTTCCAACTCCGGATCGGGTGCTCCGGCCAACTCGGGATCGCCCAATGCCCGGCGGTACCACGACGCCAGATAGGCACCCGATGACTGCAGAATCTCCAATACGTAGGTATGCGGCATTCCGCCAGCCAGTGTGCGGAAGACCTGCCCGCACTGATAGTGGGGAGTCGAGACTCCCGCATTAACCGCGGTGCCCATATTCAGGTATGCGGTATCCGGGCTGACGGCGGCCGCACCGATACCGGCAGCCTGACCGTCGCCCAGGCCCGCGATGACGGGAACATCCTGCGTGATCCCCCACTCGCGAAGAATCTCCTGCTTCACGTAGCCCAGCGTCTCACCAGGATTCTTCACATCCACCATCTGCTCGCGCCGCACACCGGCGATCTCCAGCAGAGAATCGTCGTAGTCGAGACGGGCGATATCGAATAGGCCCAGCGAGTCGGCGCAAGCCGCCGAATCGATCCACTCCCCGGTCAGGCAAAATGCCAGATATGCGGCGACGTCGGCGATCTTGTCCGCCGATGCCCACATTTCCGGCTCATGCTCTTTCACCCAGGCCATCTTGTAGATAGCCGGTGTCACATCGGCTGGCTTGCCGGACAGTTCATGGATCTCTGGTGTGCCGTAACGCAGAATCTGGTCTGCGGCCCGGATGTCCAGCCAGAGAATGCCATTGCGCAGCGGCGTGCCATCCGTGGTGAACGGCGCAAAGGACTCACGCTGATGCGTGATGCCGAGCGCGGCAATACGCTCCTTCTCCGCCACAGTCAGCTTAGCGACGGCCTCACCAATCGCCTCATTGGTGGAGGTCCACCATTGCCGCGGATCATGCTCACCAAAGCCTTGACTCGGTGAGAGGAAGGTGATGTCCCGCTTGCCGAGGGCAAGCACCTTTCCCTCGGTGTTGACCACGATGGCCTTGGTCGCCGTCGTCGACGAATCAATGGCGATCACAAGAGGATCGCTAGTGGATGCGGTTGTCATTTATTGTTCCTTTCGGTTGGACGCCGATGCCCCTGGAATCGCACCGGCGTATGCGCGCCGTCCGTAGTGGCGCCTTTGTACGTTGGCATCGGTGCCAACGCGTGTTCGTGTCATCTGCAGCAACGGCCACAGCGCATATCGGCATCTGCGTCGGCGCGTATTGGCGGCATCTTCCGTAGCAAGTCTGCACGTTCGCAGCTGTTTGGGGTCGAGTTGGTTTCGGTTCCCGTGCGGATTGTTCTCTGTTCCCACGCCAATTCCCGTGCCGATCAGTAGCGGTTCCGGTTGTCGTGTTACTCGGTGGCGGTTCCGGTTGTCGTGTTACTCGGTGGCGGTTCCGGTTGTCGTGTTGCTCGGTGGCGGTTCCGGTTCCTGTGCCAATTCCCGTGTTGTCCGGTACCAGCTCCGGTTCCCATCGCGATCAGTAGCGGTTCCGGCTTCCGTGCCACTCGGAGTCGGTTCAGGTTCCTGTGCCAATTCCCGTGTTGTCCGGTACCAGCTCCGGTTCCCATCGCAATCGGTAGCGCTTCCCGTGACGAGAGGCGCCGCGCGCCACCCATCTGCTCGCCTATCACGTCAGCGTCAACTCCCGTCTAGACAAGCATCTGTGCCGATTGCCATCCGTGCCAATACGTACCGCGCCCCCGCCGCTGCGGTTTGTGCGCGGACGGCAGCACAAACCGCAGCGGCAGATCATCCCCGCCTGCCGACCCGACGTCGTCGCCGAACCGGCAGGCGGACGACCGTCACTCATCCGCCAGTTCGGCGTCCGGGTAGCGGTTGGCGAAATCGTGCAGCCGCGCATTGGTCTCACGCAGACTCTCGTAGAGCCCCTCCTGAATGCCGGACAGCTCCTGGTAGATCTCATGCATCTGCATATCCGGCTCGGTCACATCGGTGAAACCGGCCATATGCTCAGCAGCCGTTGCCACCCGATTATCGCCGTACACGCCGGTAGACGCCATGGCGATCATCGCCGCGCCGAGCGCGGAAATCTCCTCCTCCCGGCACGCGGTAATCGGCAGGCCGATCGCGTCGGTCATGATCTGCCGCCACAGTGGCGAGCGCATGCCGCCGCCCATGCCACGCACCTCGCGCAGCGGCACACCCGTTGAGACCTCCAACTTGCGCAGCGAGCGCGCCATTTCGAGGCAGATTCCCTCAAGAATGGAGCGGTACATCGAGCCGCGTCCATGCGTTCCGCGCCAGCCGACGACGGCGCCGCGCGCCAGCGGATCCCAGTGCGGCGACTGCACCGCGCCCCAGTAGGGCATGGTAATGAGTCCTCCGCTGCCAGGCGCACGGGCCGCAGCCGCCGCCTCCAACTCCGGATCGGGCGCTCCCTCCAACTCGGGCTTGCCGAAGGCACGGCGGTACCAGGTGGAAAGGTAGGCACCGGAGTTCTGTACCAACTCGAGTACATAGGTGCCCGCCACCCCGGCCGCCTCGGTGCGGAAGAGCTTCTCATAGCGGTATTCGGTGGAGGGAACTCCGGCCACCACTGCGGTGCCCATGTTCAGGAAGGCGATATCGGGGGTTACGGCAGCGGCGCCCACTCCGGCGGCTTGCCCATCGCCGCAGCCGGCAATGACCGGGATTTCGCCAATCCCCCACTCCTCGGCGATGGCGGGAAGAAGAGTGCCCAGTACCTCGCCAGCCTGGACGAGATCCGGCATCTGTGCCCGTGTGACACCGGCGATCTCCAGCAGACCGTCGTCGTAGTCGAGAGTCCTGATATTGGAGAGGCTCAGGGAATCGACGCAGGCCGCCGAATCCGTCCACCTGCCGGTAAGGCAGAAGGTGAGGTAGGCCGATACGGTGGTGATCTTGTCTGCTTGGCGCAGTGACTCCGGCTCATGTTCCTTCAGCCATGCCATCTTGTACAGGCCGGGCGTAACATCGGCCGGGCGTCCGGATAGCGCGTGAATCTCCGGCGTGCCATAGCGCTGCACTTGCTCCGTGGCGCGAATATCAAGCCAGAGGATTCCGTTGCGCAAGGGCGTGCCATCTGCGGTGAAGGGCGCGAAGGTCTCGCGTTGGTGTGTGATGCCGAGCGCGGCAACGCGCTCTTTTTCCGTCGGGTTGAGTTGGGAAAGCGCGGCCGCGATAGCGTCACGGGTGGATGTCCACCACTGCCGCGGGTCATGTTCACCGAAGCCCTGACTGGGCGAGAGCAAAGTGATGTCCTGTTTGCCGAGGGCGAGCACCTTGCCTTCGGTGTCGACCACAATCGCCTTTGTCGCCGTCGTCGACGAATCGATGGCGATAACGAGCGGGTTATCCACTGCCATAAAACCTACCTTCATCTTCGAAGTGTCTGCTTGCTATTTATCGCGTCGAGCGCTGCCACGAGTTGCCACGCCATGACCAGGTTGCCGCTCATGCGGCATCGCCATGGTCATCACGACTCACACGACGGTCGCCACCTACGTGGTGACCGAATCGCACACGGCGTATTCGACGCCATTACCACGCCGCCGCGCAACATCCGCTTCCTGCCGGGGGTTCATGATCGGACCGTGCCCGGCTCGGCACGGAGCCAACTGACCACTTCCCACATACGCGGGCCGCGAACTGCGCATTTGACGCGATAGCACGATTATCGCACGGGGTCATGGGCGCGAATCATGTTTCGCCGCGCGCATATTCCCATGCGATGTTGCCACATGCGGGAGGGCTCCCATGGCGCTTGGGCAATGCGTGGCGGTAGTAACCGGGTATTACCACGTGCAGGAGGGTCCCATGCACGGATTTCGTCACCTCAGTGCAGCACTTGGAACGCTGCCGCTCAGCCTCGCAGATGCACAGCCGCGCCCCCAGTCCGCATCAGGGGCACACGGCAGTGTCCGGGATAAGCGCCACGCCGCCAGTCCACACCCGGAGCACACCCCGCGCCGGGGAGCACACCCCGCGCCGAAGGGTCACCTTGATTCTCACTGTCCAAATCCCGTCCAAACGAAACGGCACCGAACGGCACACCAGCCAGAATCCGCACGATTCCGCCATTCCTAGAATGGTACCAATCCAGATTAGCGTCGTTTGGACGGGATTTTGACACACCCGCACCCGGAAAACAACCACTCATCCCGCCCACAGCGGCTGGCTACCCCAGCCGATAACGGATGTCGGCGTGGGCAGCTAGTTCCTCGTCGTGGGTGGCCAGCACGACGCAGGCCCCGTTAGCCGCAGAGTCGAGCAGTAACTCGGCGACCCTTTGCCGGTTGCCCTCGTCCAGCGATGCGGTGGGCTCATCTGCGAAGATATAGCTGGCTCCTTTGTAGATGGCTCGCGCAATGCCGACGCGCTGTTTCTCCCCGCCGGAAAGCACTGCCGCATGATCGTCAGCGCGGTCGGCCAGCCCAACGGTTGTTAGTACTTCCGTCAGGCGTTGATCCGGCCGCGGACGGCGGCGCAGTGAACGGGGTCGGGTGAAACGGATATTAAAGTCCACCGTTTCATCATCGATCAGGCCGTAATCCTGGTAGATGAACGCAGCCTTCTCCTGCCAAAAACGCCGACGCCGACGCGGCGACCACGCTGAGGCGTCCTCATCGTCGATACTGATCCGCCCCTTGGTGGGACGCAGCAGCAGCCCCAAGCAATTCAGCAGTGTCGTCTTACCCGACCCGGAGGCGCCGGTCAGAGCAGTTACGCTACCCGCTGGGCATTCCAAAGACAACGGTTCAAACACCCGCCGCCCTGCGATACTCATCGATAAGTCAGTTGTCCGGATCATATGCTTTGCTCCTTGTTCTCGCGCTCTCTCAACGTTTGTTCCTCGGCGTACCCTTCGCTTCTACTCGCCGTGTCATTCGCCCGCTACAGCAGGGCGGACTGTTGTCCGGTTCGAGTGGCACGGTGATGACGTTGTATTCGCCAGCCGCCGCGAGGCGGACCGGCCACCGGTTTTCGGCTGTCACCTGCATGAGGCATTCACCCGCTATCTCAGGACGGACCGCCGCTAGCCGAGCCATTTTCGTTCCGTTCAGGATCGCCTGCCCGGCGATGACGTCCTGCGTGACGGTGGTGGCCCGCGTAGCCATTCCGGCCTGCCTTGCGACGAAGGCCTCTACCCGCCGATCTTCGGCCTTCCCAGCCTCCACAGCCAGCCAGGCACTCCCCAGCGTCGGTCCCATCGTTCATTCTCAATCCTTCCGGCCAATTGCCCGCCTGAACTGTCCGCGGGCAGCAAGGGTGTAAGCCACAGCGGCTGCCAGTGTTGCTGCCAGCACGATCCCGCACACCAGCAGCACCATGCCAAATCCGCCGATATGCAGAACGGCGGCCGAGAACACCATGGCGGCAACCCCCGCCAGTGCCATGAAGATGGCCTCCCTTATCACCGGCCAGCGGGCAATACGCGGAATCGAGGTACCGGCACTATGCATCACGAAGATGCGCCGACGGCTCGTTGCCGCCCACACCTGCGCCGCTTCAATCATTGCGATGAGGATAGCCGCAACGCCAAGCACTCCCGCGCACACACCGAAACGCGCCTGGTTGCGGTATTCACGTGCGGCAATGATCATGCGATCCGCAGCGTTATCGACAGAGGAGGTATACGGTTCCAGCGAATACTTGTGGATCAAGGCGCGAACCTCAGCGGCGTCGCGGAATACGGTTTGCCCGTTGACAATGGTCGACTCCAGCAGGCCGGGTTTGAAAGTTTCCATGGCGTCGTCGACGTAGACAACGAGTTTTCCTCGCAAGTCGGTGCTCTGGGCATCCGATAGGGTACCGCTGATAACAGGGACACCCTTCTCCCCGTGGTACTGGTACAGCCGAAGATCGCCCTCGTGCCCCTGCCGGGTAAAGCCTGTCAATGTGCCGTTACGCGGATCGAAATACTCGTCGCGTATTCCTGGCGGCAGAGCTTCGCGATCCACCGGTGTGAAATCAGTGTTGGTCACAGGTGATTCAACACCCACCAAGGTGAGGAAGTTCCCGTCGACGACGGCAATCCCGTCATAAGGTTCCAGCGCTCCTTCCGGTAGGTATGAGCTGTCCTGCAACACGGAGGTGGCAGCAAGATCGTTCGCCGCGGCGTCGTCGATAAACGAAGCCAGCTGTTGCTCGTACTCGTCTCGTCCGGACTCGGCATCGATCAAGGTGGTCATGGTGACCGTGACCGCATTGCGTGCGTTCGTCCATGCCGTGACGGTGCTCTGGGCCTCTTGCGCCCAAGTGACGTATTGGGCGGAATAGGGGATCACGACGACGGCGACTAGCACACCGGCGGCGCGAATCACCCATCCCATGTGGACAAAAGAGCTCAGCGGCGGAGTCCTCCTGGCGAGGGAGTCAGTATCGGGTCTCCCCAATAGCGCGATAGCGAGAATCACCACCGCTAACACCAGCGTCATCACGCCGAGTACACCGGCAGACCAAGCGGCGTAGAGCGGCAGGCGCGTGGTGCCGTAGCGCCATGCGACCACCGCCAGCGACGCCGACCAGGTCAGCCACAAGGGTACGAGTACTAAGCCGTAAATGCTGCGCAGATCTTGGCCGATAATGCGGTGCAATGGTACTCCGGCCAGGAGGCGAAGGGCTCCGCTTCGTGCCCGCGACACGTACCAGACGATGACGCATGCCAGTAGGGTGACAAGCACGCTCAGTGCCACCATGCCGATTCCGTTGTTGAGCGTGAAAGAGCCGATGAAGGAGCGGAGGTGTCGGCTTTCTTCCCATTGCAGGTCGATGCCGTTGCTCTCCGCCCAGGCGGCAACGGCTTCTTTTTCGGCTTCGCCGCCCGTCATCATGAAATAGCCGGAGAACGGGCGGTCGCCCAGCTCCGTCCACGGCACCACTTCTCCGCCTGTTGCCGGATCGAACCAGGGAGCCTCGGCCGATACGTTGTCCGCGCCCAAGCCGAAGGCAATGAGATCCTGCGCGTTTTGTGTGGATTCTTCGTTGATGGCCCGTTGATAGATGGCAATGCCGTGCTGGTGGGCGAGGTCATTGAGCTCACCCACCAACACGTCTTTCGGTTTATCACTGCCGGTTACCGCCTGGCTGAAACTGCGGGAAGTCCCCAGCGGAAAGGCCGCATTGTCATACGTCACCAGCATGACGCTGAGCACGGCGGCAAACAGCGCCGTGAGCGTGGCTAGTAGGCGAAGTACGTTTTTCAACATGGGGCACAATCCTCCGGGGAACCATGTAGTCTGATCTATTTATTAGGATGGAGACCCTCACCCGCAATGATCAAAACGGTAATGGTAACGGTAAGTGGTCCACGGTGCGCCCTGCTTCGATGCACGCGACCACTTTCCTGCGGTTGTTGCTGCAGATCTCGCCTGAATCTTACCCTCTCGCGTAATTGACGAGCCATGGCATCTTGAGCCGTGGTAGTAGTCTGAGAATGCCACGCCAACACCTCGCTTACCATAAACCCATTCGCCACCGCTGGCGTACTGTCGCTCGGCTAGTGCGGCGCTGCCGGTTCCGAGCACTAATCCAACAGCAAGAACGACGGACTTAATCCGTTTTCCAACTTTCATCACACACTCCTTTGTCTTGAGTTCAGTCAACACCGGTGGTACGGGATTGTGTACCTAACAAACCAGCGTTGAGGCGATCCTACGCTGAGTATCCTCTTGCAACAACCATTGTGGCGAAATCTCTAGACAACTGCGCGAGAAACGCGAAGACTCGTCCGGCACCTGAATCTGCAAGGTTTTCCGGGACACACCGGAGGCGAGTATGTCACGTGTACGGTCGAATGCTGCGATACAGCAAGACCACGAGGCTAACCCGGCCGGAACCGGAACCTCTCGCAGCCTCGGCATCGCCTAATGCCTCAACCGATGCGCGGTTTGCTCCATACGCTCGGTAATCCAAGCGCGCACCGGGCTGGGAACCGCATCAATCTCTTCTCGCAGACCGAAGAACCTCTCCACCGTGTCATCGACGACGTCGAGCACATCCGCGGTGCCAACCGCGAGTTTCTTCTGCAACTCGGCGAAATGTTCCCGGGTGACATCCTCCAGTTGTCGTGCACCGAAGAAGGGCAGCCCCAGTTCGGGATTCTCAGCAGATGGCAAATAGACTCCCGTGCACACCAGATCATATGCGGGTGAAAGCCGCGCACGCCTACCATCCGGATAGATCAGGGACCAATTCTTCAAGTGCGCATCGTTGTTGCCAACGAGCAGGTTGAAAACGGTGCGGCGCACCACCTCCTGCAATGAGACGTGGTCCTGCCCGCGGTAGGCCAAGCCAGCGACAGTTTCCATATTGGACTGGTATTTTCCCGCGCCTGCGCCGTACCTCCCAAGCACTTGGGCGAAATCCTCTATGTGAATGCGTCCCGAAGCGGATCGGTCAAAACGACGAATGGAATACGCCTGATCCTCATCCGAAACCCAAGCACCCGGACCAAGATCATCAATGGCGTCTCGCGTCCGCAACATGGTTTGCGGCACGTCGATTCCCACCTTGCGGGCCAATCCCATAACGGTGTGCTCGTTTGCGGGCAGATTCGGATAGGAGACACTCGGTATCTTGACGATCCAATCACCATCTTCCCCATGCGCAGGCAATGTCATGCGGTCGCCCTCCTCCCGAAGTGAGAACTTCACCGCCATACCCGCCAGCGAGAAGCGCAATAGCCCTCTTGTCTGTGCTGGTTCTTCGTTCTCTACCACATCAGACATGTCGGCGGTGGCCGTCGCCTCCGGGTCCGAAACTACTGCGACGGCGCCGGGAAGATCGTCACCGATCCGTTCCAGCAGGTCAATCTCCTGGTGGACGTTAACCTTTTGATCCCGTGCGATGATTTCCCGCAACCGCCCCTCGGGTAGCAGATTCGAGAACCAGGCCGGTACTTGATCGGTAGCATGGGGTTGCCTGCGCGGATGATCCTCGAACCATCGTCCGAGCACCATGCGCTCGGGCCGCTCCCAATAGTCCCGATCGAACACCAATTTGGTGAACCGGTCCCGCCGCTGAATAGAAGCCACATGTTCGCCGTGCAGTAGCACTGCGTATACAGCCTCTTTCATTACTCAGCTCCGTCGTCGAAAACAAAGTCCGACAGCGGCGGGGTGTCATCCTGCCCCACGCCGTTCGCACCCGCAAGAAGGTCTCCAGGTACTCTTTCAAGGCGTACTCCCTGCGGCGGGCGAATTCGGAGAATCGGTTGTTCTGCAAGAGGTCAATCATCTCGGCATCCAGCAGCAGCGATGCAAGGTCCTTGGAGCTATCCAATAAGCTCAGCGCGTCGCGCCGATCCATAACAGATATCATCTTCGTGGCGGCTACGGGCTCCTCAGCTTCCAGGGAGGCAGGTGGAACCAAATCAGCCAGCACAACACGCGGTGTCGTCTCTCCCTCCAGTTGTTCCGACAACTCCTCAATGGTGATGGGTTCGTTGGAACGAAGGTCTACCGGATGAAGGTTCCACAACGCCGCCATGATCATCTTGCTGTCCGAGCGAGTCGCGCGGAAAACAGTTAGATCCGGCAAGTGGAGGTCATCTTGTAGATCAGCAGCCGCCAGCAACCGCTGCACCGATTCGGATTCTTTCCCTTGCCTCACGCGCGCCGCCATATCGCGCAGGTCAGTCTGCGAACCGCTGATCCCCAGCACATCGGCACCCACACTCGTCCGCCAGACCCAGCGGGAGAGAAGTTCCAAGTTACGATCGGACGGCTCGGTGAAAAGCGCGAAGAACCGCGTGAGAACTAGCAGCTGGAAACGGAAAGGAAGAAAAACTACATGCGGAATGCCGCATTTCACCTGCAGGAAGCGCGCCGCTTCGACGAGTGCACCTTCAGTCGCCTCGTACGCCTGCGCCTCGCTTTCGCCGGGAAAGTCACTTACCCGCCGTCGACTATCTGAAAACTCGCCGTGAACATCTCGTGTGATATCGGCATGGCGCCGCACCAGAATCGCCTGCACCACGATTTTGTCATCCAGCACGCCAAAACGAGTCTGGGCATCGACACTAACGGCAATACCGGAGGTTGTAGCCCCTTCGTCCGGTCCTCCATGAATAGCATTGAAGATCTCGGCCGCATTCAGCCGCTTGCCACGGGAATTGATCCTGTCGAACACCTCACGCAAAGTCTTCTCGTCGGTATCCTCCATCACTGTCGCCGGGACAGTAACGCGGTTAAGCCTGCTCGTCACATCCTGGATATGCTCAGCGTAGTCAGCCGCAGCAGGATTGTCCGTCAACCATGCAAAGGCCCGCGAGAAGTCGAATAAATCCGGCAGCGGGATGGCCAACGGGTCCTCCAACCAGCGGCCATTCACCACTTCACGACGACGCAAGGAGTAGCCGAGGGCAAAACGTGGATCCTGCGCTCCCTCGGGGTCAACAGCATTCACCAAGCTAGTGACGCGCTGTTGGCCATCCACCACCCACAGTGCGTCGGGCCGTTCCTGCGCCCGCACGTGCAAGGAGCCGATGCGCAAGTTTTCAGCCGGTGCCTCGCGTTTCCACAACAACAGGCTACCGAAGGGATAGCCGCGCATAATCGAATCGAAAAGGCTCAGCACATCCTTCGCATCCCACCGGAAGGAGCGCTGAAACTGTGGAACTCGCAGGCGACCAGATTTCACTAGCGCACGCAATTGCGCAATCGTATAGGCTTCACTGGTCGATACTGCCTGGAAGTCATCCATGCCTCAATCATGCCATGTGCTGTAGACTCACCCGATAACTAACTCCGTGTCATCAGTGCTACAGCATTCCGCTCAGACTCCTTGCAGTACAAGCTCGCTGTCGTCACCTTCCTCGCCGCCACCTGTTTTCGCTGGCCACGCCGACAGCTTTCGTGTCCAAATCCCGTCCAAACGGGAATCGCAAGCTTCAGCCGCTCCACCAAAACCGCATGATTCCGCCATTCCTAGAATGGAATCAATCCAGTTATGCGCCCTTTGGACGGGATTTGGACACGTCCGTCCCGCCACGGGCACAATCCGCAGCACGACCCGAACGCTGGACCGGATTTTGACACACCCGCACCACCACAGGCATCCGCCCTACCAACCACCACAACACACACTGGCGGGGCCACCCGAAGGCAGCCCCGCCAGCAACAAACCTCACCTACAGCGGCACATCCCGCCCACTGCGGCGGATCCCGCTTACTCAGGCCACTTACTTCCGGCCATTACTCCAGGCCGCGGAAGAACTTGTCCCACGGCATCTCCAGCGGCGCATCTTCCGCCACCACCGAGTAGAGGAAGCGGCACAGCGGGTACTCGTCCTCGCCGATCACGCCTCGCTCGGTAAGCGGACCAAGCGCCTTACCAATCACCTTGATAGCCGCCACGCCTTCCAGGGTCACGCCCTTCATGAGGCGCTCCTGCACATCGGAGAAGGGGATGCCTTCACCCACGAAGGCACCGGCACGCACATTGCGCCCGCCCATCGAGGTGACGAACATGTCGCCCACCCCGCCTAGGCCGTCGCCGGTCTCCGGATTGCCACCCATCAGCTTGATGAAGGACCGCAGTTCCTTCTGCCCTTGCGCGAACACCGCGGCGCCATAGTTGTACATGACGTAACGGTCGTTCTCCTTACCGGCCTTGCGCAGCATACCCTGCGCAAAACCGGCCGCGAAGGCGTACACATTCTTCGTGGCGGCACCCGTCTCATGCCCAACGAAATCCGTGGATGTCCACACGTGGTAGTAATCGGTGCGGTAGAGGTCGGCCAGGTACTCCAGGTCCTCCTTATTCTCACCGCAGAACACCACGCAGGTGTCATGGTGAACGGCCAGCTCGCCCGCAATGGACGGGCCTACAATCGCATTCCAGGAAATCTGCTTGTCCAACTCAGGGTCGAGGTAGGAGCGCAGGATATGCGGAATGATATGCATCGTGCCGTCGTCGTCGGCCCGCATACCCTTGGTGACCACTAGAACCTTCTGGCCCGGATGCAGCAGCTTGGCCAACTGCTCCCCCGCCCACTCGACACCGAAGGAGTTGACGCCGCACATCACGATATCGGCGTCGGCCACCACTTCGGGGGCCTCCTCCAGCTGGTAGGCCCGAACCGTGTCGTTAACCTTCAGGCCAAGGTCTGGGTGAATACCCGTCTTCTGGATCGAATCGATGATCTCCCGGTCAAGGAAGGTACCGATGAGGCGAACGTCGTTTCCATTCTCCGATGCCGGGAATGATAGGGCTGTCGCCATAATTCCCGACCCCAGCACAGCAATTTTTGCCATCGTTTTCCTTTCACATAATTGTAGGTATCAGTGCTGGCCGTATACGTTCTGGTACCGGTCATACAGTGCATCAATATGTTCTTGCGCCACGGGCACCGGCTCGCCCAACTGCTGGGCGACGGCGACCGTACGCGCAACTTCTTCCACCATCACCGCAGCCTTGACCGCCGCCTCGGCATTCTTCCCGATGGTGAACGGGCCATGATTAGCCATGAGCACGGCGGGCGAGCGCGAAGAACGCAAGGTCTCCACGATCCCTCGTCCAATCGAGTCATCGCCGATAATGGCGAATGGTCCCACCGGAATCTCGCCGCCAAACTCATCCGCCATCATAGTCAACACGCATGGGATGGGCCGATGCAGCGATGCGAAAGCTGTCGCATAGGTGGAATGGGTGTGGACCACACCGCCTACATCCGGCATATGCCGGTACACGTAGGCGTGGGCAGCCGTATCCGACGACGGCGTCAGCGACTCCGGAGTTCCGTCGTCGATCTTTTCGCCATCCAATGTGCACACCACCATCACGTCCGCGCTGAGCTGGTCGTAGCGCACCCCGGAGGGTTTGATGACGAACAGATCAGCACCGACCACACGTTCGGACACATTGCCTGCGGTCCACACCACCAGTCCGTTCTCGGGTAGCTCGGCATGCAGCCAAGCTACCCGCTCCCGGGCCTCCTGGACTTCCTCCTGAACAGCAGGAGAAAGGTCAGTCAGCTTGATCATGCCAGGCCCCCACGGACCCGGTCACGGATGTTCTTCAGCCTGTGCATCGGAGAGACTCCGTTGTAACGCCCGAAGAAGTCATGCAGCTCCTTGTAGATCTCGTACAGGCCGTCGTACTGCTCGGAGTTCTCCGGGGTCGGCACGTAGGCATTCTTCCGCACCGACGCCATTGCATCGGCAGCCGCGAACACATCCGGATACACGCCCGCAGCCACCGCTGCGAACACCGCCGATCCCAGGGCACCCGTCTGGTCGGACTCCGATACTGTGATGGGGCGCCGGGTAATATCGGCCAGGAGTTGCATGTAGAACTGATTCTTTAGAAGACCACCGGCGGCAACGATCTCGTCCACTTTCACGCCATGCTCTTCGAAGTTGTCGATGATAACGCGGCAGCCGAAAGCCGTGGCCTCCAGCAGCGCCCGGTAGGTATCCTCCGGCCGGGTGACCAGTGTCTGGCCAATCACCATGCCAGAGAGGCGCGCATCCGCGAGGATGGAACGGTTGCCGTTCTGCCAATCCAGTGCAACAAGCCCATGCTCACCCACCTTCTGCTTCTTCGCCTTCTCCACCAGCAAGTCATGGATCGAGATACCGCGATTCTTCGCCTCATCGAAGTATTCGCCGGGCACCTGGGTATCAATGAACCAGGCGAAGATATCGCCCACGGCTGTCTGGCCGCCCTCGAATCCCCAGTAGCCGTCCACGGCGCCGCCGTCGACAATGCCGAACACGCCCGGACAATCCCGCAGTTCCTCGCCATTGACCACATAGCAGGATGAGGTGCCGAGAATGGCGGTTAGCTGTCCGGGGCGCACAGCGTTTGCACCGGCGACGACGACGTGCGCGTCAATGTTGCCGGAAGCCACCGCAGTGCCTTCCTTCAACCCCATGAGCTCTGCCATCTCAGCGGTCAATCCACCAACCTTGCCACCGAGCGGCAGGATAGGCGCCGACATCTTCTCATCAAAGACGTTTCCGAAGCCCGGCTTGACGGCCTCCAGGTACTCATGCGAGGGGTACTGGCCATCCTGATACATGCGCTTGTATCCGGAGTCGCCGGCCGCTTGGGTCAAGGTGCCGGTCATCTTCCAGGTCAGCCAGTCCAGAAGGTTGCAGATAACGTCGGCTTCCTCGTACACCTCGGGGGCCATCTCGAAGACTTCTAGCACCTTGGGCAGAAGCAGCTCTGAAGAAAGAACGCCGCCATAGCGTGCCAGCCACGGCTCACGGCGTGCCTTTGCAACCTGAACTAGGCGATCCGCCTGGTCCTGAGCACCATGATGCTTCCACAACTTCACCCAGGCGTGAATATTGTTCTCGAAGCCCGGCTTCTGGCACAGAGGCGTGCCGTCCTCATCGGTGAAGAACACCGTGGCCGAGGTGGCATCGACGCCGATACCCACAATATCCGCCGGGTCAACACCGGCATCCTTAACCGCACCGGGCACCGCTTCCGCCAGCACCTTCATATAGTCGGCCGGGTCCTGCAGGGCGAACTCTGGGGGCAGTTCGCGCCCGTCACCCGCAGTTAGCGTGCGGTCCATAACCGCGTGTGGGTATTCCGTGACGGCTGTGCCCAGCTGGGTTCCGTCGGCGGCGTCGACGACGATAGCGCGACCGGACAGCGTTCCGAAGTCGATGCCGATCAGGTACTTCTTGTCACTCATTGACATATCTCCTTATGATTTCGTTGTCAGGCCTCGGGGTGCCGATGTTGACCCCAGAAGCCCTCGGGTGAGAACAGATACTCGACCGCCTCGTCGAACATGCCGAGATCCGTCAGGATGTCCAGCACCGTGTACCGATCCCGGATCATCCGCGCCTTGAGATGGGTCTCGCGGAAGCGATCCCAATCAATATCGATCAGCTCCGGATGGTAGGGAGCGCCGACAGTCTTCAGCCGGTCCATCACCTCCTGTGGTGTCATGATCTGTTCCTGGCAGCGCTCACGCAGCGAGGGCCAGACCTCCTTGAGTAACTCAATCCGTTTACGTAGCGCGTCGCCTTCTATACGCTTAGTCAGCGAGTGCTTCACCGCCTCATCCTGCATCTGCGGCTTGAGTGTGGAGCGAACCTCCGCTTCCACTTGTTCTGGAGTGCGCACACTTGCCAGCGCGCGCTCCACGTCGAAGTCTTCCACCGATTTCGAAAGGAAGAACTCCCACAGCGCGCAGGATGCGATCGTGCCGATACCGACCTTGAAACCGTGCGACAGCGGTGGCTCCCAGTCCAAGCCGTGTCCTTCCATCTCCCAGGTGTGGGAGAACTGGTGGCCTGCACCCGAGGCCGGCCGGGAGGATTGCAGCGATTGCATGGCCAGACCGGACATAATCGATCCCTCAGCCAAACCTTCGATGGCTTCCGGATCACCGACCCCGATGGCCGCAGGATCGGCAAGCGACTCGCGCAAAGGCCCTTGCACCAGATTCCAGGTGTACTCGTCGATGGCTTCCACGCCCAACGCGTCCGCCAGAATCCAGTCGGCACCAGCGGGAACCTTCTCAATGAGATCCCCATAGCCTGTGGCGGTCAGACGCTTGGGTGCGTCAACCATCACGGCGATATCAGCAACAAGTCCAGCGGGCGCCGGGCAGGAACGCGTGATTTTGAAACCATCCTTGGCGATGGAGGCTCCGAAGGAGGCGTATCCGTCCACGGAAGCCGCAGTACACACGTTCATGTAGGGGCGCTTCAACTCGCCAGAAGCGAGTTTGGCGATGTCGTTCAACGTGCCGGAACCGATGGAACACACGACGGTGTTCTCCAACGGAGCCATATGCTCGCGCAGCTTGATCACGTTGTCATACCCGGCATACAGGGTGGGCGTACCGGGGAAAATGTATGGATCCTCAGCGAATTCCACGCCGGACGCACGCAGTGACGCGACAACAGGCTCACCCGCTGCGGCAAAGGTGTTGTCATCGGCAACGACGAGGACACGTGCACCGGGGAATAGCTCGGTGAACATGGGGCCGGTTTCACCCAGCACATCGTCACCAAAGGCAATCGCCTTTGTCTCGGTAGCAGTACTGAGAGCCTGAGTTATGAGTTCGCTTGACATTAATGTATTCCTTCTTTCTTCTCTTCTGCTTCCGGCGTTGAGTGGGGCGGCGAGTTAATGTCCTCGCCGCCCCGGGCGTCGTCCTATTGGGCGGCGTCGCGTTCAGAATCCACGTGATCCACCGTGCGATGGATGAGGTCCTGCATCAGCGGGTACTGCTCGCAGTACTGGTCAGCGTAGAACGCGTAGCGGTCGTGCTTCTCCATATCGGGCTCTATGTGCTCGCGCTCGTGGACCATCGCATCCGCCGCATCCTGTACCGAGGGGTACAAACCGGCGCCGGCTGCCGCCAGGATGCAGGAACCAAGCGTAACTGCGTCGCCGACTTCCGGCAGCGTGATTGGAACTCCCGTGACATCCGCGTGCATTTGTGCCCAGGCGCGCGACTTCATCGCCCCGCCGCAGCCGACGAATTCCTCGACGGCGAAGCCCGCGTTGCGCAGCATACGCAGATTCGCCTCCACGCCGTAGCACACGGCCTCTTGGATCGCCCGATACATGTGCTCGCGACTGTGTGCCAGAGAAAGCCCCGACATCACACCGCGCGCCTTGGAATCCGAATAGGGGGTGCGGTTGCCCTGGAAGTACTCGTTGATGATCAGACCGTCGCAGCCGATCGGAATGTCCGCAGAGCGACTGTTCATAATGTCGTAGGCATTCAAGCCCGTCTGCTCGGCTGCCAGGGTGATATCCGGGCAGAAATTGTTCTTGAACCAGGCGAGAACCGATCCCGAGGAGACCAGCGAAATCTCCACCGTGTACTGGCCAGGGACGACTCCGTCGGTATACCCACCGAAGAAACCGGGGCCGGAAACCGGATCGGGTGACTGACCCGACATAACGTGCGAAGATCCCGTCACCAGCGACATCTTGCCCGGCCGCAGCACGTTCAGGCCGATCTGACCATGCCACGCATCACCGCCGCCCTGGGCAACGGGCGTGCCTGGGATGAGCCCGAGCGCCTCGGCCGCGGTCTTTGAGAGGCCTCCCACCGGCACCCCGAGATCGTTGACAACTGAGGGGAGCTTGTCGAACACGTCGCCGGCCCCTGCCTCTTCGTACAGGTCAACCGGCCAGCCGCCGTTGTCACGGTCGTAGTAGGCGCGATGGGCAGCGGTATTGATGTTCTGTGTCCACTCCCCGGTGAGTCGGAAGGTCAACCAATCCGGCGCATCGACCAGGCGATAGGCCTTATTATAGGTCTCCGGCTCATTCTCCTTCAGCCATGCGGCCTTGAAGGGATACCATTCGGCGGTAGGCGGAAGCGTACCCCCACCGGTGTAGCGGCGAGCGGGCGAACTGGTATTCACCACACGGGCCGCCTGCTCGGTAGCGCGCACATCCATCCACATGATGGCTGGCCGCAGCGCCTCCCCTGCCTCATCGAGTGCGACGACTGTCATCGTCGTGGCATCATACGAAATTCCGGCAATCTCATGTGGTTGCAGACCGGAGCGCTGCATCACCTGATGTGTGGATGCGATAAGTGCATTCCACCAGTCCACCGGGGACTGCTCCGCCCAACCGGGTGCCGGATGCGTCGTCTGATAGCCCGTTGCGGCGAAGGCGACCGGGGAACCGAGAAGGTCAAAGATGCCGACTCGGCACGACTCTGTTCCAAAGTCGATGCCCATAACGTAGGGACCGCCGGTCAGAGAATTAGGGTTGTGAAAAGTGGACAAGGCAACCTCCGTGTTGCAGTTGTAGGTTTACGCACGAGTTTACTGACATCGTTGTCACCGTATGTGTGCCGTTCGCGCCAGCCCACCACTGGCCGCGCACGACGGCGGACACACATGATTCCTAGCGGTCAGTCGTTGTCGCTCCAGCCCCATTGCTTCCGAATCTCGTCCGGGATGAGGTGGTCGACGCGTGAAAGCGCGTAAGTGGGCTGAGACGCTGGGTCGAGCGCCTCGGCTTCCTCCAGCGTGGAATCGCCCGTCAGCACAAGTGCCGAGGGGATTCCCGTCTTGATGGCCATGCCGATATCGGTCATGAGCCGGTCGCCGACCATAATGCAGTTGGCTGGATCTACATCCAGACCTGCAATAGCGGCGTCAAGCATGATTGGCTCCGGTTTACCCATGTTCGCGACGCAGCGAGTACCGGTGCACGCCTCGATAGCGGCAACAATTGAAGCGGCATCAGGTTCCCCACGTCCCCCCGGGAACGGGCAGTACCGGTCCGGGTTGGTAGTAATCAGGAATGCACGCTTGTGGTACCAGATGGCGTCAAAGGCGATCTGTAGTTTCCGGTACTCGAAGGTCCGATCATAGGAGGCGATGACGATGTCAATCTCTTCCGGATCTTCACTCATGGCAATGCCCGCCTCAGCCAGCGCATTCTTGAGCGGCTGCTCGGAGATGGGAAACACCTTCGCATCGGGGTGATTGGTTCGCAGCCAGTGGACCGTAGTGACAACCGTATTCGTAATGTCCTCGATGCTGGCGGGAATATCCAGCCGGTTGAGTTTCTCTACGTACAGTTGCGGGTCACGGGTCGGATTATTCGAAAGAAAGCGAACCGGTTTGCCGAGGCGACGCAGACCCTCGATAAGGCGCTTGGCTCCCGGGAGGAGATGATCTCCCAAGTAGATAGTGCCGTCCATGTCAAAGATGTAGGCGTCGAATAGTTTTCCGGGCGAGGTGTACTCCACGTGAACTGGCTCCTTGCGCTTCCGATTGTGACGTGCAGTGGCGGTGTTTGACAGGCGATATACTTTGCGGAATTCCATCCGCGTTGGCTCCCGTCCGCCGGGTGTCGCCGCACCCGGCGGACGGAGTTCTGGATAATGCGCTATGCGATTAACCCGGCGAGGACCCACACCAACGTGTTGCAGATCCAGATGGCGGCTGCCGGAGGATCAATGTGGGAGACGCCGCGGTTGTACCACATGCGGGCGAAGAACTCTGCCAGCACCGCTGAGATGATGCCGAACACCGCAGCGATGACAAGGGCAAGAACCGCCATCGTCCAGGTACGAGAATCCCAGGTCGAGGTCGCCGTCCAGTGGAAGGTATCCAGCGATTCGCCCATGAGAATCGGGAAGAAATTAATGGCCGCCAGACCGGCGATATTCGTGACGTGATGCTGCACCGGCATATTCCGGTTGGTGATCAGGAAGAGGATGATGACGGCCGAGATACCGAATCCGAAGGTATTGGCCTGCCGCGCAGCAAGATCGAAGGCCACTTCCGGATGGCTCTCCGCCAGAGCTGCGCCCACGTTGGATGCCAAGAACAGCGAAGCACCGGCTCCGAAAATGCCGAAGAGTGAACCGATTGTCAACAGCGGACCGGTCTTCTCCTGCCACTCCAACCAGTGACCGTTGGGGCCGGGCTGAATCTTGCCGAACAGGCCGCGTGCACCATCGTTGAACTTCTCCGGGTTGTGCAGCGAACCCTTGCAGACACCCTTTCCAGGTGTGCCGCCGAACATGATACGAGCGACAATACCGGAGGTGACCACGGTCAAGGCCACCGAATCAGTGTGGCTCCCGAACCATGGTATCTGAGAAATTCCAATCTGCAGGAGGTAGCCGAACACGCCGAAGGCGGAACCGACAAGCATAACGTCTGCTCGTCCGAGACCCGCGAGCGGTGAGTTGACATCCTTGCCGTCGGTATGAGCTCCCCTGTAGCGAGCGTAAATGGCGGCCGCAGCGCCACCGGCGAATGCGATATGCGGACCCATGAAGGGACCAAAGGCCAGGTAATCGAGGCCAAACGTGCTACCGGTAGCTGCGAACACGCCCCAGGAGGCAAGTACACAGAAGCCGGTGAGAACGAAGGCGTAGTTGCCTCCGATGGCGGCACCGACGGCTCCGCCGGCGATGGCGGCGAGGAGGCCGAATAAAAAGACCCCAACAGACGTTATGAACATAGACGTTCCTTAACTCTTCTTCGAATTGGTATCGGACATTATTCCCTTGGTGTCGATACACGACCGACATACCCGAAGTAACCTCGGCCGTTACCCCGCTGTATCCGCACGTCGCCGTGCACCTTACGAGGCAAGAGCGTAACAGTGAACCCCCAGCCCACATCATGAATTGAACACTCTTGCACATACTTCGAGCACGTGGCGCGCCTGTGAGAAAAGTTGCACGCACGTGTCCGCGTGGATGAGCCCGCGACGGATACCCGCTCTTTCGCCCTGCGCATGCACAGGTGTGCGCACTAGTGACTATGTGCCACCGCTCTGGAAGGATGAGGTGTGGAGCACAACACCTCCACAACCAGCAAGTTTAGTAGACAGGCGCGCCGAGCAAATAACTGGACCGCACGAAAGTGCTGCTGACCAGAACATTCGAGTGACCAGAGCATTCGAGGTCGGCAAGATCAGTCCGAAGATCCACAAGGAGTGAGAGACGTTGCCACTAGCCAAACTTTCGCAAAGAGAACGCCAGCACGCACTATCAGACATGGCCACCGATGATGACCTGGACATACTCATTATCGGAGGCGGGGTGACGGGCGCTGGAATCGCCCTGGACGCCGCAACCCGCGGATTACGCGTAGGTATTGTCGAGGCACAAGACTGGGCATCTGGAACATCGTCGCGCTCATCAAAGCTTATCCACGGCGGCCTGCGCTACCTCTATCAACTCAATTTTGCTCTTGTCGCCGAGTCGCTACGGGAGCGCGGCCTGCTGTTGACCACCACGGCGCCCCACCTGGTCAAGGCCCAGCCCTTCCTCTGGCCACTGAAAATGCCCGTGATTGAACGGACCTATTCCGCGGTCGGCGTGGGCATGTATGACGCCATCGCCCAATTCGCCCACCGCGGCTCCGTGCCCATCCAGCGCCACTACACCCGCCAGGGCTCGCTCGCCCTGGCACCCGCACTGAAAAAGGACTCTCTTACGGGCTCGATTGTCTACTATGATGCCCGTGTTGACGACGCCCGTTTGGTAGTGAATCTGATACGCACCGCCGTCCGGCACGGGGCACTTGCTGCCAACCGCGTGCAGGTGACCGCTCTGACCAAGGACGCCACCGGACGAGTCGCGGGGCACAACTGCATGATCTGGAAACCGGCGACGTCGTCGCCGTCAAGGCACGTACCGTCATCAACGCCACTGGCGTGTGGACGGAGAAAACGCAATCCCTAGCCGGCACCACCGGCGGTCTGAAGGTCCTCGCCTCTAAGGGCATCCATATAGTCGTTCCCAAGGACCGCATCGATTCGAAAGTCGGCATTTTCCTCCGCACGGAAAAGTCGGTCCTTTTCATTATCCCGTGGAAGCGGTATTGGATTATCGGCACCACGGATACCGCCTACCACGAAGATCGCCGCGAACCAGTGGCAGATAGCGCAGATATTGAATACGTCCTGGAGCAGGCTAACTCAGTTCTCGCCCAGCCGTTGACGAAGAGCGACATTATCGGCACCTTCGCCGGACTGCGCCCTCTTCTACAACCCGGCACGCTCGATGGCGACGAATCGAAGTCAACGCAGGTATCCCGCGAGCATACCGTCACCGAAGCTGCACCGGGCCTGGTCGTCATTGCGGGAGGCAAACTAACCTCCTATCGCAAGATGGCCGAGGACGCCGTCGACTTTGCGCTCGGCAAGAAGAGAGCGAAAGAGAATCCGTCGCTCACCACCACGACCACGCTGTCTGGAGCGGCGGAATACGAAGTGATGTGGAGTCGCCGCCATACCATCGCACGGCAGAGCGGCCTGACCCTTGACCATGTCGAGGATCTTCTGAATCGATATGGATCAGATATAGATCTACTTCTGCAAATGATCACGGAGCGCCCCGATCTTGCGGGAGAATTGGAGGGAGCCCCCGAGTACCTACGCGCGGAGATTGCTTTCGGCGTGGAGTACGAAGGAGCGCTCCATTTAGAAGACTTGCTCGCACGCAGGACGCGCCTGACGTATGAGCATCGTGACCGCGGCTTGGCGACTGCCGACGAAATCGCCACCCTGGCGGGCGAACTACTCGGATGGGACGAGAGGAAGAAGGAAACCGAGATCGCCTCCTATCACGCAAGGTGCGAGGCAGAGGAAAAGGCAGAGGGTATACGCGACGAAGCGGAGGCTCAGCGTGTACGCGCAGAGGCTCCAGATGCCACGCCTTTCCTTGATGTCGCGCCGGAGATTCACGGCTAAGACGACTCGGCGGCAACACAAACAGAAGACTGTGATCAGCGCTGGGCAGGGCGTCACTCCGTTGGGGCGATCCCTCCCGCCACTGTCACCGGCTCGGCAAGTTCGAGTGTTGCTAACGAATTGAGCGAAAACGGTGCCACTGGCTTCGCGACTCGGCTAGAATCACCGGCACTACTCGGGAGCCCAATTCTTCCCGCCCGCCATCAACGAGAAAGGAATAGTCCATATGAGCGACACCGAACGCAAGTACGTTCTCGCGATCGATCAAGGCACCACATCAAGCCGAACGATCTTGTTCAATCACGCCGGGCAGGTCGTTTCCAGCGGCCAGTTGGAACACGAGCAAATCTTCCCCCACGCCGGCTGGGTGGAGCACGACCCGGTCGAAATCTGGGGAAATGTGCGCGAAACGGTTGGCATGGCCTTGGCACAGGCCTCCGCCAACCACCACGACATCGCAGCAGTTGGCATCACGAATCAGCGCGAAACCACCATTATCTGGGATCGAAATACGGGCGAACCCGTATACAACGCCATCGTCTGGCAGGACACCCGGTCACAGGACATCGTTGACCGACTGGCGGCCGACGGCGGGCTGGATCGCTTCCACGAGATCGTGGGCGAGACTCTGTCCACCTATGCCTCTATCACCAAGATCATGTGGATCTTGGAGAACGTGGAGGGAGTGCGCGAGCGTGCTGAACGCGGCGAGCTGGCCTTCGGCACCCCGGACACCTGGTTGATCTGGAATATGACCGGAGGCGTCAACGGCGGTGTTCACGTCACTGATGTCACCAATGCATCCCGAACTATGCTGATGGACCTGCGCACGCTGAGCTGGCGTGACGATATCTGCGAAATCGCCGGCATTCCCATGTCGCTGCTGCCGGAAATCCGGTCCTCCTCCGAGATTTACGGCTACGGCAGGCAAGAAGGTCTCCTGCCGGGCAAGCCGATCGCAGGTGACCTGGGCGACCAGCAAGCCGCAACCTTCGGGCAGGCCTGTTTCCAGCCCGGCATGGCGAAGAACACCTATGGCACCGGCTGCTTCATGCTGCTGAATACCGGTACGGAGCCACAGCTCTCCAAGAACGGCCTCATTACAACCGTCTGCTACAAGATCGGCGATCAGGCCCCGGTATATGCCCTCGAAGGCTCGATTGCTGTAACCGGTTCACTGGTGCAATGGCTGCGTGACAACCTCGGTATCATCACGTCGTCGTCGGAGATTGAGGCACTGGCCGAGACCGTCGATGACAACGGCGGCATGTACTTCGTCCCCGCATTCTCCGGTCTATTCGCACCGCACTGGCGCAGCGATGCGCGTGGCGCGATTGTCGGAATGACGCGATACAACACCAAGGCACACCTGGCACGCGCGGCACTGGAAGCCACAGCCTTCCAGACGCGTGAGGTGCTGGACGCCATGGAAGCCGATTCCGGGGCGAAGCTCGAGCAACTGCGCGTTGACGGTGGCATGACCGCCAACAAACTGCTGATGCAGTTCCAGGCGGATATCCTCAATACCGACGTCGTTCTGCCCGTCGTGGCGGAAACCACCGCTCTCGGCGCGGCGTACGCCGCCGGCATCGCCGTCGGATTCTGGGAGGGCGAGGACGACGTCATCGCCAACTGGGAGGAGGCCACGCGCTGGAGTCCGCAAATGGACGACGGCGAGCGTGAGCATCAACTCCATCAGTGGAATAAGGCGGTAGCCAGGACACTGGACTGGATCGACTAATTCCCCGAACCTCCGGCTCAGGGGCCGCTGCACCCTCTCTTTTTGGTGCGGCGGCCCCTTGCCATGTTGGTGCGGCGGCCCCTTGCCACGCGCACGACTGCGGGCGTACGGACCGCGCATAGCAATCCTTGCTGCCGCCATCTGCCTGCCCTGTGACCCGTCCGCACGAGCCTAACGTCCCAACTCACCCGCTCCCTACCGGCCCGGTCAGAGCCGAGTGCATATTCCCACTGCGTGTTCCCCGGCATCATCTAGCGGCACAGCCTTACGCCGCACCCTCCCCACGCCGGACTTTCTCCCGAAGTTACAGGTCAAACGACCACCCCGGGGCACAGAACTTTTCCGCGGAATCTCAACAACTCCCGAAATTGAATTACGTGAGACCTTCCTTGTGTATGTCGATTTCCGCTAATGTACCGAATAGTGGCTTGTAGACTTTCGTCCCATAAAGTAGCGGGATGCAAAGCGAGCAAACCACATGTTAAAACTAGCCCATGGTGCACAGGGTTCGGACGGGCTAACACCCGGCCACCCACACACCATCCGTACTCCAATGAGGGAGCGTTCATGCTACTAGCCGCCTCTTTCACCCCATCAACCACGGCGGTGGGGTCCAGTCTCGTCCTCAGCGCACTACTCGGTCTGCTGCCGCTTGTGGTGTTCTTCGTCATGCTAGGCGTTTTCAAAGTCCCAACTCACAAATGTGCCATCGGCTCCTTAGCGGTGGCGTTACTCATTGCCATGCTCGGCTTCCACATGCCGGTTGGACTGTCAGTACTGTCCGCCACGCAGGGGGCAGCGTTCGGCCTCTTCCCCATCTTGTACATCGTCATTATGGCGGTGTGGATCTACAACCTGACCGAAACATCAGGGAGATCAGAGGACGTCCGCGCCGTTTTCTCCGTGGTTGGCAAAGGCGATATGAGAGTACAGGCTCTTCTCATCGGCTTCTGCTTCTGCGGTCTGCTCGAGGGTCTAGCAGGCTTCGGCGCCCCGGTTGCGATTGCCTGCGCCATGCTCCTCGCGCTCGGCCTTCCGCCCATCAAGGCAGCAATTGTCACCATGGTGGGAAATGCCCTGAACGTCGGCTTCGGCGCCATGGCTATTCCCGTCACCACCGCCGCCCAGCTGGGTGGCTCGCCCGCCGATATTGTCGGTGCCACCATGGGTCGGATCACCCCGTTCCTGCTGTGCTGGCTGCCCATCCTACTTCTGGGCATCCTTGACGGGATGCGCGGTATCCGCCAGGCCTGGCCCGCAGCACTGGTCGCCGGCCTCGGAATGGCCGCCGGTCACTTCGTCGCCTCCAATTTCCTCTCCTACCAACTCGCAGCTGTATTCGCCTCGCTCATTTCTTTCGCTCTCGTAGCCATTCTGTTGCGCTTCTGGCAGCCGACCACCCCCGAAGAGCAGCACTCGTCGACCGAGGCGGAAGGCGGACTATCGGCGTCCCGTGTAACACTCGGCCTCATGCCCTACTGGCTGGTGGTACTAATCTTCGGTATCGTCAAACTGTGGAACATCGGTGTGGACATCCCCGCCTGGCTCTCCTCTACCGACATCGCCATCAAATGGCCCGGCCTATACGGCAACCTGCTGACCGGTTCCGGTGAGGTGTCCGCCTCCGCCATCTTCAACCTGCAATGGCTCTCCTCCCCGGGCACCATGCTCCTACTCACCGGACTGATCGTCTCCATCGCCTATGGAGCGACGTCATCGGGCGGTCGCTTCACATACTCCTTCGGTCGTGGCATTCGCACGCTGAGCAACACGATTTACAACCTGCGCCTGACGATCCTGACCATTATGGCTGTGATGGCTCTTGCCTACGTCATGAACTTCTCCGGGCAGACGGTTGCCATCGGCACCTGGCTGGCGGCCACCGGCGGCGCCTTCGCCTTCCTCTCCCCGCTGCTGGGATGGATCGGCACCGCAGTCACCGGGTCCGCGACGTCGGCCGGTGCGCTCTTCGCCAACCTTCAGTCCACCGCCGCTGCACAAGCACATCTCAGCCCACAGCTGCTGCTGGCAGCCAACGAGATCGGTGGTGGCATCGGCAAGATCGTCAGCCCACAGAACCTTGCCATCGCGGCAACGGCAATCAAAGAGCCCGGGTCAGAGTCAACCTTGCTACGCAAGTCGGCGCCATTCTCAATACTGCTCATCGTATTGTTGGGCATCATCATCTTCCTCGCCTCGCGCGGGGTTCTAGGATTCGTCATCGTGAGTTAACAAGGAGGTTCCATGAGAATCGCTTTATTCGCGACGTGCATCTCCGACGTCATGTTCCCGCAGGCTTCGCAGGCTACAGTCCATCTGCTGGAGCGGCTGGGGCACGAGGTAGTCTTCCCTGAGAACCAGGGATGCTGCGGCCAGATGCACATCAACACCGGCTACTACCCGGAGGCCATGCCGCTTATCCGCAACCATGTGAATACGTTCCAACCCGTCCTCGACGGCGAGTGGGACGCCATCGTTGCTCCCTCGGGTTCGTGTACGGGTTCACTACGTCACCAGGCATCGATGGTTGCTGCCGATCAAGGAGAGGAACAACTCTCCGCCTATGCAGCGGCTATCGCAAAGAAGACGTATGACCTGCCCGAACTCCTGGTCAATGTGCTCGGCATGGAAGACGTGGGCGCCTATTTCCCGCATCGGGTCACGTACCACACCACGTGCCATTCCCTGCGTATGGCACGTGTGGGTGACACTCCAATCCGGCTAATCAAAGCCGTTGATGGTATCGACTACGTTCCGCTTCCCGATGCCGAGATCTGCTGCGGTTTCGGCGGAACATTCTCCTTGAAAAACCCGGAGGTCTCATCATCGATGCTCTCGGACAAGATGTCGAACATCCTCGCAACGGGCGCGGAAATCGTCGTCGCCGGAGACTACTCGTGCCTGATGAACATCGGCGGGGGCTCTCGCGCACGCGTTCCGGAATACGTGCCATGCACCTGGCCGAGGTGCTGGCCGGAACAAGGGATGAACCGTGGGTGGCTCCCGCAAGCACAACAAAGGTGGGGGCATGATGATCGATTCACTGCGCAATCTTGCAACGAAGCTGAAGATCAACCCCTCCGAGTGGTCCGAGAAGGATCTGGAGGCGGCAGAACTCGGTTGGTATCCCGGCCATCCGATTCCGGAGGACCCGCTGCGGTGGGGGCAGACCTTCCAGGAAGGCGCACATGAAACCCTGCGCAATACGCAGATGCGCCGCAACCTCGGCTATGCCACCACAAAGATCCGCACCAAGCGCGGCACCCGCGTAGACGAAATGCCTGATTGGCAGGCCCTGCGCGACGCCGCCTCCAATATCAAGCGGAACACGATGGCGCACTTGCCGGAGCTGCTGGAGCAATTCGAGGCGAATGTGACGGCCCGCGGCGGTATCGTGCATTGGGCGCGGGACGCTGAGGAAGCCAACCAAATCGCCTACTCCATCATCAAGGAGAAGAACGTTGATGAGGTGGTCAAGGTAAAGTCCATGGCCACCCAAGAGATCAACTTCAATGAGTACCTGGCCAAGCGGGGCATCCAGGCGTGGGAGACCGACCTGGCGGAGATGATCGTGCAGCTGTCGAACGATATGCCGTCGCACGTCGTCGTTCCCGCCATTCACCGCAATCGCGCCGAAGTGAAGGCAATCTTCGAAGCGCGCATGGGTGATGCTCCGCCGAATATGGGCAATGAGCCCCGCGAGCTCGCCATGGCGGCTCGTGCGCACTTGCGCAAGAAGTTCCTCAGCGCAAAGGTAGCGATTTCCGGTTCCAATATGGGCATCGCGGAGACGGGCACACTATCTGTGTTCGAGTCCGAGGGCAATGGGCGCATGTGCCTGACTCTGCCGGAAACGCTGATCACCATTATGGGCATCGAAAAGCTCGTACCGCGCTACCAGGATATTGAGGTGTTTAGCCAGCTGTTGCCGCGATCAGCAACCGGCGAGCGGATGAATCCCTACACGTCGTTCTGGACAGGCGTCACCCCGGGTGATGGCCCGCAGGAGTTCCATCTCATTCTGCTGGATAACGGCCGTTCCAAGGTGTTGGCGGATCCCGTTGGCCGCGAAGCCCTGAAGTGCATCCGCTGCGGCGCCTGCATGAACATCTGCCCGGTGTACCAGCACGTGGGCGGCCATGCCTACAACTCCGTGTACCCGGGACCGATCGGAGCGATTCTGACGCCGCAGCTGTTGGGAGCCTTCGACCACCACGATCCGGCCTCCACGCTTCCCTTCGCCTCGTCACTGTGCGGCGCCTGCTATGAGGCGTGCCCCGTGCAGATCGACATTCCGACCATACTCGTTCACCTGCGGCACCGGTACACGGAGGAAAACCGCGGTGGAATCCCCAGTATCTGGGACGTCGGCATGAAGGCGACGTCGAAGATCATGGGTTCCGGAAAGAACATGGCTGCCGCGGGCAAAGCGATCCATCCCGCACGTCTGATTGCCGGGTCGGATCGAAAGATCGGGCATATCCCGTTACCGATAGCGCAGAACTGGACACATGTCCGTGATATCCCCGCTCCACCGGCGCAGAGTTTCCGTGAGTGGTGGAAGGCACGCGATAAGGAGGAGCAGGAATGAAAGCCATGAACGAGGCCAAGGTGGAGATTCTGCGGCGTGTTGCCGCCGCCGGGCCAGTGGAGGCTCCGGAAATCCCTCGCGAGTACCGTACCTCCGGCAGCGGTGACATCGTCGCCGAAATGGAGCAGGCACTGATCGACTACACGGCAACCGTTACGCACTGCACGCCGGACGGCATTCCAGAGGCTATTGCTGCCGCATTGAAAGGCGCTTCGTCCGTGGTGGTACCACCAGGCCTGGAAAAGAGCTGGCAGGAAGCGGCGGCGAAAGGCTGCGAAGTGCGTGTGGATGATCCGCCGCTGACCAAGGACGAACTCGATGGCACCGATGCCGTGCTTACGGCATCCAGGGTGGCCGTGTCGCTATCCGGCACGATTATGCTCGATGGCGAACCCGATCAGGGCCGCCGCGCCATTTCCTTGGTGCCGGATATGCATGTGTGCGTCCTGTACGCCAGCACGATTAAGGCGACGGTGCCGGAGGCCGTCGAGGTGCTTTCACAGCATCCGACCCGACCCACGACGTGGATTGCCGGTCCGTCGGCGACTTCTGATATTGAGTTGGTGCGTGTCGACGGCGTGCACGGCCCGCGTACACTGCGCGTCATTATCGTCGACGACGTCGGTTAGCACTGCGAACAGTCGATATGCAGCGGTGGGTGTGCTCGTATGCAGGGCACACCCACCGCTATGCCGAGGATCTTCCTCACTCCCCATTCCCCAAAACTTCGCCGCGTCCCGCACTGGCACACGATGGGCCGACGGCGGCCCCAGTCCCCGTTGCCCCAAAAACTCCGCCTTTCCCCAGTTTCGCGCGCATATCGCGCAAAACTGCAGAAACCCAGAAAACCACGACACCCACGTCCTGAAGACAAAAGCCCACCCATGTCCTGACCGGTCACCCATGTCCTGACCGGTCAGTCCTGACCAGCCACCGGTCAGTCCCGGCCAGGAATCCACCACCATCCCCACCGCTCACGCGTTTCCCCTCGCACTTGCCTTCCCATCACGCGCTTCCCCTCGCACACGGCCCACCGCCGACCTATCCAGGATTGGGTTGCCGACCCGACCGCATCTCCTCTCGCACACACCCGCCCTGAAAGCCCAGGTCGGCAGACCCGGGCGACATCACCCCCTCGCACACACCTGCCCCGCTATGATCGTCAGTGATGCATCCCGAACAAATCACTGACGTAATCGCCTACCACGGCGAGGGACCCGTCTGGCACCATTCCTGGGGAGGCCTGCGCATGGTCGATATGCTTGCCGGAGACATTCTCACCATTGATCACGCTGGAGCCGTCCAACGCCTCGCCACCGGTTCGTCCATCGCCGCTTTTGTCCGTCCGCGCACGCGCGGCGGCTACGTCGTCGGCCTCGAACGAGGCATTGGCCTTGCCGACTCTGCATTTGTGCCTCCCACGGCGCTACCTGCCATGTGGGAGGATCCGACCGTGCGCATGAACGAATGCGGTATTGATCCACACGGCCTGCTGTACGCGGGTGGCATGCCCTATGATCGGCGCCCCGGGGGAGCGCAGTTGTTCCGAATCGCGGCGGACGGGTCCTATGATGTCGTTCTTCCATCAGTCACCACGTCGAACGGAATCGAGTGGTCCCCGGATGGTAGCCGCGCCTATTTCAACGACACCGCCACAGGCGGCACTGACGTTTTCGATGTGGCCGACGACGGTCACCTCGTGAACCGTCGGCTCTTTCACGACGGAGACGGGGGACGCCCCGACGGCTTGGCCGTCGATTCGGCAGGGAACGTGTGGTGTGCCCTTAACCGGGTGGGCAGGGTGCGGCTCTATTCTCCCGCTGCGGAGATCCTCGGCGAATGGCAACTGCCAGTGCGAGGGGTAACAGCGGTGACACTCGGTGGAGAGGACAGGCGGGATGTCTTCATCACGACATCGCGCGAAACCTCCGATGAACCACGAGCCGGAGCAGTCTTCCACCTGCGTGCAGAGGTGCCCGGGCAACCCACTCGCGAATACGTTGGGTGAAGCGCATGCCTTAAAGCCATCTGCGCAATCCCCAACGGTGCAGTGCCCGTCGGCGCTATGCGCACCGCGTGTACACAAGGCTGCGGGTTGCACGGCCCCGCTGACGTCATGCCAACCACCGGTACATGAACTCGGACCGGTACCGCGCCCCAAACCCCGCTGGCGTCGCGGACTATCCCTGCGGCTTGATGAACGGGAAGATGATGGTCTCTCGGATGCCCAAACCTGTCATCGCCGTCAACAGGCGATCAATACCCATTCCCATGCCACCCGTGGGCGGGAAACCCTGCTCCATAGCTTCCAGGAAGTCCTCATCCAGCTGCATCGCCTCCGGATTTCCGCCGGCGGCCTCCAACGACTGCGCGACCAGCCTTTCACGCTGAATCACCGGGTCGGCAAGCTCGGAGTAGGCGGTACCGAGTTCCAGCCCCCGCACGTACAGATCCCACTTTTCGGTCAGCCCCGCCTTGCTGCGATGTTGGCGGGTCAACGGGGAGGTGTCCTCCGGAAAGTCGCGCACGAAAGTCGGCTCCCAGAGTTTGTGGCCCACCAGCTCTTCGAACAGCTCCTCGGCGATCTTTCCATTGACCCAGAACGGAGCCACCGCGATACCGTGCGCCTCGGCCAAAGCCTCCAGGCGTTCACGCGGCGTCTCAACCGTCACTTCTTCGCCTACCGCCTCACTCAGCGCGGTGTACAGATCCAGGCTTGCCCAAGTGCCACCGAAGTCGTACTCCGTGCCATCCGCCAGCGTAACGACGGTTGTTCCCAGGGTGTCGAGGCATGCCTGCTGCACCAGATCGCGCGTCAGCTCGGCCATGGTGTCATACGTAGCGTAAGCCTGATACGCCTCCAACGCCGTGAACTCCGGAGAATGCGTGGAATCTGCACCTTCGTTTCTGAAGTTGCGATTGATTTCGAACACCCGATCAATTCCGCCGACGACGGCGCGCTTGAGGTGCAGTTCCGTGGCGATACGCAGGTAGAGATCCTCGTTATAGGCGTTGATATGCGTGGTGAAGGGCCGGGCGGCCGCGCCACCCTGGACGGTCTGCAGCATGGGTGTTTCGATCTCGGTGTAGCCACGCCGATCAAAGTTCGCCCGCAAAGACTTCAAAACCCCGGCACGCAAATGCACCATCTCG
Organism: Actinobaculum sp. 313; assembly: GCF_003073475.1. Taxonomy (GTDB): domain Bacteria; phylum Actinomycetota; class Actinomycetes; order Actinomycetales; family Actinomycetaceae; genus Asp313. Next base: position 2,263,081 of record NZ_CP029033.1, read on the forward strand.
CGTGCCGCCGGGCGCATGATGAGATCGAGATGCCGCTGGCGTACCCTTGACTCTTCGGAAAGCGAAACATCTTCGCCCTCCGCATTCTTGTATACCTTCGGCAGGGGCGAATCGCCTTGGAGGCAATCCGGAAACTGTGCGCGAACACCGAGAGCTCGCCCCGCTTGGACGCGCCGATATGCCCTTCCACGAAGAGGTGATCACCCAGATCGACGTCGGCCTTGAAGCGGTCCAGTCCGTCTTCCCCTACGTAGGCGAGCGAGAAAATGACTTGCAGGCGGTTGCCCGCACCATCCTGCAGGGTGGCGAAACAAATCTTGCCGCCGGTACGAGCGAGCATCACTCGACCCGCCACACCGACCCTATCATCGGCCAGCTCAACTCCCGGTTCCACGCCCCGATAGTCGGCCCGCACCTGCTTGATGGTGGAGGTAATGGGGAGCTCAACCGGGTACGGCTCGATGCCTTCATCCATGAGCCGCTGACGCTTCGCCAGGCGCACCCGAATCTGTTCTGGCGTGTCATCGGCTGCGGCTAGGTTTTGCTGGTTCTTCTGAGTCACGAAAACAAGCCTATCGGGCGCGGTCCTCCAGCGCATTCTGGGCGGTGGTGATTTTCATCAGAACTGGGGATTCTCGTGCCCCGCCGCGTGGCTGTTTCACACCGGTTGTACCGGTTCGTCGGGCACGGAATAATACCGACGACGGCCGGTGCACCCGCCCATACACGCAGTTCCGAACAGAGGGTTGGGTACCAGTAGATGAAGCGGCCGATGTACCGCCCATATTCACGGTTCCAAGCAGGGGCAGGGTGCCGGTGGATGATACGGATGGTGTGCCCGCCCATATGTGTGGAGCAGTTGGAAGGAGCGCGGCGCAACCTTTCTCAGTTCCTCACACCCGAACGGCAGCCTAAGACCAACCCCACGCTGGCGGGGATCCTGCGGCGCTGACCGCGTTGGCCCATGAGATCGTGCAGCCAACTCCACGCAAGCGGGGATCCCGCTCAGCTCCTCGCACCCGGATGGCAACCTCGCGCGAACTGGAGGAGCGCCAGCCAAGGTGCGCCCGCTTCGTCGTCGTCCGCCTACGGCAGATACGGCCCGATAAGAACTGATCGGAGCGCTCCTTTCGGGTAGACTGCCGTGCGGAGCCCGATTCGTTGCGAATACTCACACGGGTAGAGGTTGAGGTGCTTATGAGAATAGAACTTCCAGACTCCTGGCAGGAAAAACCAGCCACCGGCATTTTCGACGGCGCCGCCTACGTCGCACTTGGGCCCGCCGGTTATCGTGACTACGCACCGTCCGTCGTCGTTCTTCGCGTTGAAGACATGCAGGATTCTTTGGGGCAGTGGACGAGCCGATCCCGTAATGATATCCCCAGCGATATCGCGACCTACCGTCTCCTTGATATCGGCGAACTGACACTTGCCGGCAATCCGGCGACCGTCAGTATGACCGTGCTATCGATCTCGGGGGTGAGTGTTACCCAAACTCAGGTCCTGACCATCACGCCCCGCGGTGACGGCTACCAGATCACAGCCTCGTGCGCGACGCCGGATTATCCGAAGCTAGTTGACCTGCTGCACAGCATTATCGCCACTTTCAACCCGGAAGAGGATCCGCTGGGCGCCGATGAGGAACCGGCCACCGCCTATGTCCACTCCTTCCCTGGGCGTCGGCTGCCCTCCAGTTGGCGCGAGCAACATCGGCCTGCTACACCCGGTACCGCCAAGCGAAACGTGCCAGCCCCGCAACCGGGCCAACGTTCCAGCGAACGCACCGGAACTACGCAGAACCGTTCGAAGGCTCCCGCCGCGAATGCTTCAGTTCCTGAGCCGCCGACGGATACAGCTGCGCCGGAGCAGTCGGCCGGTGGTTCCGTGTCCGCGACGACGAGCACTGCAGCGCCGGAAGAAACACCCGCTGCGACGCCCGGCGTCATGCCCCCGGCAGGACCCGATGATGACCACAATCCACACAACGTCGCACCGTCATCCGGGGCGGCCACGAATGGCGGCATGCCGGCTCCGCCTGAGCAGGCGGACATGCACCGCGAGGAGCCAGGAGCCGCGACAGGTAGGACCGCTACACCAGGGGAGGACGCATGAAGGACGCACGAAGAGTCTCCAGCCGCGAAGCGGACTGGGATGCCTTGCAGGGATTCATCGACGACGAACACATTCGGGCTGCTCATCGTCGCCTGCTGGAACTAGGTGCGCGGCCCCCTGATCCACGAAGCATGGCCGACCGATTGGACCGAATGTCGAACTGTTATGAACGGCTCCAGGCCAACGGCTTTATCGACGACGGCCGCCTCACCCGTGGTGCACGCCACCTCCTTGAGGCCTACCTCAATCCAGTGCAGGGCTTTCGCCTCGAGCTTGCCATCTCAGACAGGCGGTACGAATCACGAATCTGGGTGGCAGCCAATCATGTGGGATTCATCGAGGAGCGGACCCGCATCCAACTGCTGCTCCGCAGAATTCATCCCGGTGTTCTTCCGACGGTGATTGTGGACATGCTCGGGATCGGTCCCCGCCGTCAGATCGATACCGACGCCACGCTCGACGTGCCAACGCAATACATCACCGACCTCATCGTGAGTCCCTTCAGAGGTCGGCCAGGCCAATTCGCTGAGCATGTGGAAAGCACCTTTCCCACCGTCGCCGCAGACCTGCGGAAAAACCGCTGGAGTTGCTGGATGCTGAGTCGGCTCGATATCACGCCCGATGACTTTGTTGGTCGCGGTTCCCTTGCCGCATTAGATACACCGAGCGCTCTTCTGGGTGTAGAGCTTCGCGGGAAGAACTCACGCCTGGTACCGCTGAACTCGCAGCGCTTGTGGATGCTCCTGGCAGATGGTCTGGGGGTCGCATCCTAGTAAGCGCGTACTCATTGGCAGCCCAGCGATTAGCGGAACCGGCCCGGGCGGGGAGCACGTCAGGCAATCGTCCCTCTTCCGCTTCATCGCCGCCCATCGCCCCTATGGCAGCGGTAAAAGGAAGGAGTTGACTAGGTCCATGATGGTTGCATGTGCGGTGCCATCGGTTGTTTCGAAGTCCTCGGCTGTGCTTCGCAACGCGGAGGCCAGTTCTTCCAATCGGGCAATGCTGGCTTGACGCCCGTCCGATAATGCCGCACCGGCATCCATGGACTTGCTCGAGAGTTTCGCACTGGGCACAGCCGACCAGCTACCGATTAACGACGTAGAACCCGGCGTGTTACCGATCTGCTGCGCATACTCATCCACATCACGAGCACGATCCCGTAACACCTCCGGATCAACACTCAAACGGTCCATTACCCCTCACCTCCTTCCTGAGACGCCTGTTCCCCTGAGGCCTGTTCCCCAAAAACCGGACTATTGTAGGGTGCCCATTCCTCGGGTTCCCCACTGTGGATCGCCCGGCCGGTGGTGCGCAGGTGTTCTGGGACTACCTCGGTGCCCTGCGGCCAATCCTGCGACCACTTCCCCGGCACACACCCCGTACTCACACCCACAGCAGTCGCCTTGTTATACCGCAATTGCACCTGCTGGCCGGTCTCCTCGTTAAAGAACAAGGCAATCGGATTCTCCGCAACCACCGTCCCATCCACCGGGCCATCAAACCCTAACGGGGCCAGAATCTCCGTAAACCGGTCCACCGCCTGCGGCCACGTCTCACCCGTCAGCGGCCCCGCCGTCCCCAACTTCCATCGCTCGATCACCGATCCAGCCGGACACCCCGAAGTCGTCCGATCAACCTGCGAGCCGCCACCCAGCGCTGGTGGCGTCCACTCACCCACCTCAAACTCGTCCGACAGGGTCCGCTGCAACTCTAAAAGCAGCAGGATCGCCTCGCGCCGCGCCTCGCTATAGGGCACATCCCGGGCCGGGAGATACTCATCCGTCCGCCCGTAATACCTCTCCGAAAAATCAGAACACGCCACAAGCAGGACACTGCCCATCAAGCAGGCAACGACAAGGCCACGACGCCAATACCCCGCCGCGCCACCCGAGCGGACAGAGCCCCGCCGCATGCTCATCACCCGGCCCCCACAGCACGACCAACACCCACCACGCGCCACCTCGACGCGAGACGAGGAACACCCACACCATGCCACAACCACCAACGGAAGCCGAGACGCGCTGCGCAGCACGGCATGGCTTTCCGCGCAGCAACCCGGCCCTCACAGCGCGACGACGATTCGACCATCAGTCCCCACCCTCGTCGCTCGGCGGACTGTAGGGTGCCCATTCCTCGGGTTCGCCACTGTGGATCGCCCGGCCCGTGGTGCGTAGGTGTTCTGGGACAACCTCGGTGCCCTGCGGCCAATCCTGCGACCACTTCCCCGGCACACACCCCGTATCAACCACCACCAAAGTCCGCTTGTTATACCGCAATTGAACCTGCTGGCCGGTCTCCTCGTTAAAGAACAAGGCAATCGGATTCTCCGCAACCACCGTCCCATCCACCGGGCCACTAAACCCTAACGGGGCCAGAATCTCCGCGAACCGGTCCACCGCCTGCGGCCACGTCTCACCAGTCAGCGGCCCCGCCGTCCCCAACTTCCAAAACTCGATCACCGTCCCGGCCGGACACCCCGAAGTCGTCCGATCAACCTGCGAGCCGCCACCCAGCGCTGGTGGCGTCCACTCACCCACATCAAACTCATCCGACAGGGTCTGCTGTAACTGCAGCAGCAGGAGGATCGCCTCGCGCCGCGCCTCGCTATAGGGCACATCCCGGGCCGGGAGATACTCATCCGTCCGCCCGTAATACCTCTCCGAAAAATCAGAACAACCAGCCATACATACTCCTAACAGTAGAAGACAACCAACCAGATACCGCAGACGCCGCATACTCACTGCTCCACCCCCGCAACCACACCATTGCCGATCAGCACACTGGCCTGGTCATAGACCGAGGTACGCCCCGCATCGTAATACTCGGAGTGACCCTTCGAGTCCGTATACTCCACCCCTTCCGGGCTTGTCCATTCATCCGTACCAATCGTATTGAACTCCCGCGACGTACTCGGATCCCCACCAAACCGGCCCAAATCAGCCACCGGGTCACCATCACCGACATCCACGAAGGGAATCCGCGGGAACCCCTGCGCCTCGCCCACACTCACATGCCCAGGCACCATATTCACATCCTGATTCTGCCGCGTCGTAATCCCCGGAGAACCCATCACCATCACCTCATCAGCAACCGTGGACTGCCGCAACGCATACCCCGTGACCGTCGACCCATACGAATGCCCCGACGCCACCAGATACAAATCCCCCTCATGCGTCGCCTGAATCGACTCCAACAACCCCGCCAGATTCTCACCACCCTCCCTCGCACTCTTACTCAACGCCACCGAATTACTCGAGACCATCTCATCCCACTGCGGCGCGTCATACCCCAAAAACACCACCCCAGCCAACTCATCACCACGACCCTGGCCATCCAGTTGCCACTTCGCTTCATTCAAGACATTTTGCACGCCCTCAACACCACCGCCCCACTCACCGGAAAAGGTCACAAGACTACTACTGACCGTCGAGGTCATCCCCGGAGTATGCACCATCACGCGATCCGCCCGATCCACATCTCCAATCGCCACCACCGCACGCAAACGATCACTCGACCACACATCCAAACTCACCAACTTATGATCCCCATCATCCTCTGCAAACGCTTGCTTCAACGCCTCCAACTGGCGTTTCTTATCCTGGAGCGCCACCAGATCAGGAGCACGCTGCACCATCGGTCCCATCTCCGGAACCGTCATCACACGGGACGCCTCCCACTCCTCCTCCGCTTTCTCCAATTCAGCCGTGACCGCCTCAATCTCACCATCCAAGCGATTCACATTCGCATCACTGCGGTCATCGATAGGGATACCGTTCAGGTTGCCGATCCACTCCGGATGACTCGTAATAATCGTCTCCTGCTCCTCCCGCGACAGAGACGTCCACCAATCATTGACCTCCTCAACACTCCACCCCTTCTTCGGAGCAGACACACCATGCGACATAATCCCCGCACTCGGCGCCTCACCCGCCGCCACCAAACCACCCAACTCCGCATACACATTCTCCAACGCTCTCACAATCGCATCACCCTTACTCATACACGTCGTCGCCCGCCAATACACACCATCCGGTATCCCCGCACCACCCACATCCGGCACCTGCGCACCACCCAACTCAATCCTGATCCCCTCCGCCTCCGGTACCAACTCATCAATAGCATCCGCAATCGCATCAAAATCATTAGCTGCCTTCTCCAAAATCCGCTGCATATCCCCCATATCATCAACCAAGGCCCGCCGCGACGCCGCCTCCGCATCACCCGCCTCACCAACAAACACCTCATCATTCACAAACCCGCCCAACCCCTCGGCAACCTCCGCATACCGGCGCGCCGTCATCTTCAAATCCGCACTCGCCTCCCGCAACGGCCCACTCCGCCACGTCGCAATCTCCGCCACCGTCGCCACGACCCAGACTCCTTCATCTCAAGCCAACCGGTGAGAACCCACAACCGGCGAGCACCATTAAATCACCCCGAGACTACCCAACCATAACCCACAACACAACCCCAGCACACAGCCACCCCAGCCACGACCGAACACCCCAGCACACCAGACAACGCCAAGCACCACACACCCGCACACAGCCACTCCAAACAACCTGGGCAAGCTCCTCGCCACCCAAGCACACTGACACCAGCACAACCGCGCCAACACCCACCCGGGCAAACTCATCCCAGCGCAAACACCCCACCCGCCCGCCGGGCACACCACCCCCAATGCCAAGAAGTGTCGGGATTTTCAAGAAACTCCGCCTATTTCACGACACTTCTTGAAAAACCCGACACTTCTCGCCGACTCACCGACACTTCTTACAAGCTCACCCACGCGTTGCCGCCGCCCACCCCGCACGATCCGGGACTCCTGCCACTCCCCGCGCTAAGGAGTCCCGCAGCCGCCAGGGCACCGCTAAGAGTGAGCCGACTAGCTCAGCACGGATGTAAAACTCACGCCGGAGCTCGCAAGGCCATGACCGGCGGGAGCCTCTCCCGGCTCACCATCCACCTGCACAACCCTGTTGTGCTCATCCACGAACACCACATGCGGCTGGTAGCTATGTGCGCTGGCGTCGTCGAGCAACGAGTAGGAGATCACGATGGCAACATCTCCCTCATGGATCAGATGCGCCGCTGCACCGTTCACGGTAATCTCACCGCTGCCGCGCTCACCGGGAATAACGTAGGTCGTCAGCCGTGCTCCGTTTGTTACGTCGACGACGTCGACCTCCTGCCCGGGAAGAATATCGGAGGCATCAAGCAGGTCGGCGTCGATGGTTATCGAGCCGACGTAGTTCAAGTCCGCTCCAGTGACGGTAACCCGGTGAATTTTTCCGGTCATCATGCGCCGCAGACGGACCGGAGAATTGGCAGATTCAGTCATGAAACTCGACCTCCATATTGTCGATCAGGCGGGTGCTACCCACCCAGGCAGCGGTTGCGAGTAATCCGCGTGATGCAGCCGCTTCTCCATCAATTTCCTCAAAAGTATCGGGATCCACGAGCGTTATGTAATCGATGCGCACGCCAGGTGCGGCTTCCAAATAGTCGCGAGCAGTCCGCAGTGTCACCGTCGGCGACGCGCCGTGCAGGGCGGCGTCACGCCCCAGCACTAGCGCCTGATTCAACGCCAGCGCCTCAATGCGCTGCGTCTCAGAAAGATAGGAGTTACGCGAAGAGAGCGCCAGGCCCGACTCCTCCCGCTGAATAGGCACCGCCCGAATCTCAAGCGGCATGTCGAGATCGGCCACCATGGTGCGCACCAAGGCCAGCTGCTGCGCGTCCTTCTGACCGAAGAAGGCCACCTGTGGCTGTACCAAATTGAACACCTTGTGGACAACCTGCAGAACCCCGGCGAAATGCGTTGGGCGCGTCTTACCCTCCAGCACCTCAGCCATGGGCCCGGGGTTGATACGCACCAGAGGCTCGCGCGGGTACATATCGTCCACACCCGGCGCAAACACCACCGCGACGCCCAGTGACTCCAGCAGTGCCAGGTCGGCATCCAGATCGCGCGGGTACGCTTCGTAATCCTCGCCCGGCCCGAACTGCAGCGGGTTGACGAAAATCGATACGACGACGTTCGACGCCGTCTCTCGCGCAGCGCGAACCAACGACAGGTGACCCTCGTGCAGGGCTCCCATCGTCATCACAAGAGCGACATCACCATCCAGCTGGGCGAGCGCGGCGTGAAGTTCATCTTTAGTACGCGTCAGAACTGCCACGCTTCAAGCGTACCGGTCGGTTAACTCGCCGGACGAGTTCGTGAGGGATCACTCGTACGTGGTCTACATCTCGCCGGGTCGGGCAAACGCCTAGGAGTAAAACGGACCACTTCTCCAAGGCTGTGCCACTAACTGGATGCCACGCTCGGCATCTCTCCGGTAGCTCCGGCAGCGGCCCTTTCAATCGCCTCGACCTGCTCGGGGCGCAAAAGGCGGCGTGCACCCGCTCGCTGCGCCGTCGCCGTCGCAAGCGCCTGATAGACCGGCGGAATATCCGCGAAATCACCAGTTGCCGCAAGCACACGAAAGGCCTCGGCGTGCTCCGCTACCGTTCCAACATCGCCGCGTACCACCGGACCGGTGAGCAGCGATTCACCTGAACGCAAAGCGCCGTCCAACGAGGCTTCAACGAGAGGGCGAAGATACTCGCCCGGGTTGTCGATGCCGACGGCCGCAAGCGCCCGCATTGCCTGCGCAACCAGCGTGACCAGATGATTCGCCCCGTGCGCTATTGCCGCGTGATAAAGGCCCCGATCCTCTTCCGCAACGGTAAAAGGAACCCCGCCCATCTCAGTGACTAACGCCTGCGCCACGGGCAGCAGAGTTGCCGGTCCGGTGACCGCGAAGGGGCAACCATTGAGGCGGTTGAGGTCAAGGGATGTGCCCGTGAAAGTCATAGCCGGGTGAATTGCCAGCGCCAAAGCTCCCGCTGCCCGAACAGGCTCCAACACCGAAGTACCATATCTGCCGACGACGTGGATCGCGAGGTGCCCGGGCCGGAACGCGCCGAGTTTGGCAAGACCTGCAACCAGCGGGGCAAGTTCGTCGTCGGGAACTGCAAAAAGCACGACGTCGGACACAGCAGTGATCTCCTGCGCCGAGAGAGCGGGAACCTGTGGAAGCATGGCGTCTAGGCGATCACGGCTGGCATCCGAGGATGCGTAGGCGCCCGTGATGGTGTGCCCGGTACCACGCAGCGCGGCGCCAAGCGCCACACCTACCTTACCGGCGGAAATAATGCCGATACGCAGCCGCCCGGCGCGCGAGGCCGCCTGGGATCGCGAATCAGTTGACATACACTCAGCTTAGTCCCGGTTCCACTCTGACCCGACCATTGCGGGCTTGCCCCGGCCAGCCATCGCTAGTTCTACTCTGACCCACCCATCGCGGCTCCACCCCGAATCCCCGCTCAGCCCCGCCGTGCGTTCTGAACAGTCATCCCTCCGGGACAGTCGTCTCTATCATAGCCGGGGCGCCAAGCTGTTGGGCTCACCGAGTCGATCATCTGCAGCATCGCCATCGCCAGTATTGGCTTGCGCGGAGCCTTCACCGTCGACTACACCAACGCGTATCCGCCACTGCTCCAAGCTCTCCCCGTCGGATATCGTTCGCCGATCAATTGTGCGCCGGTTCTCCTCCCACAAAAGGCGCTGTGCGTCGGCTAGGTCCATATGCCGCTGCGTCATTTCTCCCGGCACCTGTACGTAACAGAATCGCAATCCGGCCAATCCGAGCCAGCGGCTGAAAGGTCCGCGGACCAACGCCAAGGATTGGCAGTGTTCGTGCAGGATGATTTGCACTTGACGCCGCCACCGCCCGCGCCGCAGCACCGCAGCGGTGGAAGTAACCGCTATCGCCTCCGCCTGCCATCCAAGGGGGTTGAACCAGTGCGCGTTCCTGCCGGCGAGCATATAGTGTTCCGAATCTCCTGCGCCGTCGAGACTCTCAGCGAGGAACCGTTCAGCATCCTCCACTCCCAGGTCGGGAACGAAGCACCAGAGCATGCGCAGGACATCCTGCCGGGTCCCCGCGGGGATAGTCCATCCCCGCCGCCACGTGTCCACATCCAGCGCAGAACGTGCCACCACCACCTGTAGGCGCCACCAGTCAAAACGACGCCACAGTAATGGCTGAGATAGAATCACGGCATGGACCCGCCCCGGCAGGAGGGTACGTGCTTTCCGGGAGCCGAATCCGGCCCGCACTTGCACTCCGGCAGGAGCAAGGCGCACCTCACAGCCCCACTTTCTCGCCACGTTGCCTAACCCGTTCCATAAGGCGGTCGCCAGAATAACAAGCAGGGGGACAATTGCCGTCACGGAGAAGGCATCTGCCAACCAGAGTGAAAAAAGGACCGATAGCACGCCCACCACCGCAGATCCCGACAGCAGCGATGTCACAACCAATCGCCCGGTAGGTAACCGGTAGGTGATGCGCTCGGAGGTATCGTCCAGTTCCACGCTCTCCGGAATTCGTATGGTTTCTCCGGCCCGTGCCTGGGCGCTGACATGCATAATCGTCGCGCGTAGCGCTTCACAATCGGCGCGCCGCAGCAAACCGAGCTCGATCGTCTGCGCGCCCGCACTTGCGACCAGTACGCTTCCCTGCCCGATCAACCGGGCGAAGAAGCGCTGCGTAACGTCCACTGTTTGTACACGATCCCAGCGCATGTGCAGGTGTCGCTTAATCAACACGCCACGGCGCAAGTGAATGCCATCTTCAACCAGTGCGAACCTCGTGAAATGCCAGATGACTGCGCCGCATACCGCTGTTACCGCACCGACGGCGGCAAGGATCCCAACCGCACGCCAAATCCAGACGGTGCCGAGGTGAATCAGCCAGTCCCACACATCCGCATAGACGCTGTCGCCTTCCAGGAAGCCCTTGAAAATGGCGAACAGGGCAACAACTACAAATCCCCACAGTTTGGCCACAGAGCTGAGCGGCGTCGCGTATGAAAACGGCCGCCAGGCATCCGGCGGGACCGATTGCATGGCTGCTCGATCACCCGCGCCAGTCGGGAACCCCTCTTCCACCTTTCGGCTCGCACCCGTCGCCGGATTTGGCTCATTGACCAGGTTCTCGCCCGGCACGGCATTGTCTCCAGAGTTCACAGTCCCTCCATCCGGGACGATCCGAGCCCGGTGAGCTTCTCACGCAACCGTTGCGCTTCGGCGACCGTCACCCCGGGGATTTGCCCATTCGAGGCCACCGACGCGGTCGTCAACTGCACCTTGGCCAAACCGCGCCGTGCAAGTAGCGGCCCGCCGTTACGTCCACGTGTTGCATCCGCCCGTAGGGAATGACATCTAGGCGTTGCCACATGACACCGCGGCGGATCACCAGCTCGTTGTCGAGTTCCGCATAACCGATGGCACGCACCTGACGCGGCAACAGGGCACACCGCCATCCCACAACGATCACGAGAAGTGCCGGAAAGACCCATGTCCACGGATAGCTGCCCCACAGAGTCAGGCACAGCGCGACAAGCCCGGCGAGCAGCGGGATCGCGGCAGCAATCCACATTTGGAGGCGGACGGCGATCAAACCAGGGTCAACGGGCCGAAACTCAAGCCCCTCTCCGAGTGGCGTTCTGGTCATGTCTACAGTGTAACGAACGCGCGCCTGCGCTTCCCCAGCCGTCCGTGCCACCGCGCCAGGACACCTCATAAACTACTGCAAGACACCACGTTCCGTCGGCCTGCGGCTGCCGCCATCCCCAAGCGCACACCAAGCCTCCACAACGACGCCAGCTACCACGAGCAGCAGACTCGCCACGGCGGTCCACAGGCTCGCCGTCGCCTGCCAATGCAAATACGCGGATCCGCGATCCTCCATGCACGCCACGGCAAAGGCTCCTGCCGCTCCCGCAAGTAACGCACCGGTCCGGCTGGATGCCTGGGCAAGGGCGGCAACAGGAGCCGACTGAAGTGCGGAGAGCCGACTCCGCCTCCCCGCACGGCCGCGCCGCACCTGCCAGCCAAGGGCAAGCAAGAATACGGCAGCCGCAGCGACAACAACCGGCAGGAGTAACGGCAGCCGCACCAGGGGAACCCCGCCCGCGAACATTGCGATTGCGAGAAGGGCGCCCAGTGCCACGCCGACAACTGCACAGCACACCAGCATCCACCACGTAGTGCGCCGCATTAGCACCTAACCCTCAATCGCGTTCCGCCTTCGGACCGGAAGGGGCCCGCCCAGCGCTGCGAGTGTCCGCCTCATGTGGCGAGGCCGCCTCATGCACCGCGGGCGGTTCGCCACCCGCAGGGCCGCTGGGCCGCTCAGATTCGCCCGGCAAGCTTCCATCACCGGAACCGACGGCTGCGTTGTCCAACTCGGTTGGCCCGGCAAAGCGGTCAGCACCCGCCTCTGCTGCATACAGCCTTTCGATCCGCTCGCGAATAGGCACTCCGCCCAGGGAAGCGTCCGGTTCAATGCGCGCCCAGGGCTCCAACACGAACAGGCGCCATGCCGCCCGCGGATGCGGGAGGAGCAGACGCGGATAGTCGGAATCGATACCGGCAAAATCGATAATGTCAATATCCACCCGGCGAGCGCTCCACCTCCCGTGGCGCACTCGCCCGCACCGCACCTCGATGCGTTGCAACTCATCGAGCAATTGGAGTGGCGACAACGCGGTGTCCAGGGCCAACACCGCGTTGAGATAATCAGGTTGCGGCGCCTGCCCGGGTGCAATCTGTGCCTTTGTCAGCATGAACGGCGAAACGGCGGTCACGTGCACGTCGAGCTCACGGATCAGCGCAATGGCATGGTCAAGCGTGGCCCGCCGCTTTCCGAGGTTCGCGCCGAGGGCGACGACGGCGTGCCGTATTCCGGCATCGTCGTCGAGAAGCGGTCCGCGACGCCGGAGGGTCACCGAGGCGTCGGCAAAAGGAACATCAACCGGCGCTTCCGGTTTGTGGACAGTGACTTCCACTGAGAGCGCGCCGCGCCCCAGGATCCGGTCGGCGATGCGCTGTGCCAGGGTCTCAATAAGAGCGGCGTGCTCGCCGGTAATCACTGCCACCGCGTCGCGCGCCGCATCACCATAGGAGATTGTCGACTCAAGCGCGTCGTGCTGCCAACCTGCACGCACATCAACTTCCATGGCAATATCCACAACGAAACGTTGCGGTGTGGAGTGTTCCTCCGGATACACGCCATGGCATCCCATCGCCGATACACCGCTAATACGAACCGTGTCAGTCATTGGATGCCTCCTTTTGCCGCCCGGCCGCACGCAACCGAGCCTCGGTGAGCACAGCGGCACGTGAGGCCGCCACGTCATGCACTCGTACACCCCACACGCCCAGTTGTGCGAAGTAGCTGGTCAGCGCGGCCGTCGCCGCGTCTCGATCCTCCGGCTCACCACCGTCAGTCACCTCGGCCAGAAATCGCTTCCGTGACACACCGACCAGCACCGGCGCTCCGAGTGCTAGCACCGCTTCCATATGTGCAGCCAGATCCCAATTCTGGTGCGCGACCTTGGCGAAGCCGAAACCGGGATCCAGTATGATCTGCTCGCGCCTGACTCCCGCGGATATGGCACGTTCCATGGCCGCAGCCAGTTCTGCAGCCACCTCTTCTGGCACCGAATCGTACTCGGCCATGCTATCCATGCTCTGTGGCATACCGCGCATATGCTGCATGATGTACGTACACCCGGTAGCCGCGACCGCCGAGAACATACTCGGGTCGCCAGCCCCGCCGGTCACGTCGTTAATGATCGATGCTCCGGCATCAGCCGCCCGCCGAGCCGTATGGGCGTGGTAGGTGTCAACCGATACCACCGTCTCTGTTTGTGCCAGTGCACGCACCACGGCACCGATGCGATCCCATTCTTTCTGGGCCGACAACGGCGTAGCGCCGGGTCGAGTCGATTCTCCACCGATATCGATAATATCCGCGCCCTGCCTGATCAGTTCATATCCCCGTGAAATGGCATCATCGACGTTCATCCATGCTCCACCATCGGAGAAAGAATCCGGGGTCACGTTGAGGATACCCATCACAAGGGTCCGGCCCGGGTATCGAGGAACTCGAGTCACTGCCATATCGCCTCTCGCTTTCGTCCGTCTGGTCGGATGGCATCACCACTACGGCGTCGCCTCATCGCCGAAGCCACCGGCCCGAACACCTTCCGCGCTACTGCGAGTTGATCAGGCTCATGGCCTCCGCACGGGTGGCGGAGTTGCGCATAATGCCACGGACCGCCGAGGTGATGGTCCGTGCCCCCGGTTTGCGAACACCGCGCATTGACATGCACAAGTGCTCCGCTTCGACGACGACGATGACGCCACGTGCTCCTAGTTTACGCACAAGTGCGTCTGCAACTTGGGACGTCAGACGTTCTTGGACCTGCGGACGACGCGCATAGCCCTCAACCAGCCGCGCGAGTTTGGACAAACCGGTCACCTTCCCGTCCACACCCGGTATGTATGCCACGTGCGCCACTCCGTGGAAAGGCAGCAGATGGTGCTCGCACAGGGAATAGAGCGGAATATCCTTGACCAGCACCATCTCCTGATGGCCGATGTCGAACTGTGCCTCCAGCACCTCGTCGGGGTCGGAATGCAGTCCGGACAGCATCTCACGCCAGGCACGCGCAATCCGCTCCGGGGTATCCCGCAGACCGTCACGCTCGGGATTTTCCCCGATGGCGAACAAGAGGTCCCGTACCGCGCGACGGACGCGCTCTTCGTCGTATGCGCGCACCGCTCCGGCTGGAGTGTCAGTCATCGCGCACCTCGGTTTCGGCTCCGGCAGCCCCCACCTGCTCGGTAGAAGACGATTCCCACTTCCGCCGCTGCGGCGCCAGCCGCACGGCGGCGAAGATCTCTGTCAACTCGGCCTCCAGCACCGTTTCTTTCTCGAGTAAACGCTGTGCCAAAGTATCCAACACGTCGCGATTCTGCGTGATGATACTGCGCGCCTCCGCATGGGCGTCGTCAATTAGATGCCGCACCTCGACATCTATTTGCCCCGCCAAGGCGTCAGACAGAATTGGTTGGCCTTCGCCCGCTCCCGCAGTAAGGGGATCACCCTCGGAGGTGACGGTACGTACCGGCCCGATACTGGAGGTCATACCGTATTCGGTGACCATGCGGCGTGCCACCGACGTGGCCTTCTGAATATCGTTGGCCGCGCCGGTGGAGGGGTCGCCGAAAATAATCTCCTCGGCCGCACGGCCTCCCAATGCGTAGGTAATCTCATCTAACAGTTGACTACGAGAGTGCGAGTAGCGGTCCTCCTGCGGCATGACCATCGTGTACCCGAGCGCACGACCGCGCGGCAGAATCGTCACCTTGGTCACCGGATCGGTGTGGTGCAGAGCGGCGGCAGCAAGCGCATGCCCAGCTTCGTGGTAGGCTGTCATACGTTTTTCTTCGGCATTCATCACCCGCGAGCTGCGCTGCGGCCCGGCGAGCACCCGGTCGATTGCCTCATCCACATCGTCTTCAGTGATTCGCTCGTGTGAATTACGCGCCGCCAGTAAAGCTGCTTCATTCAGGATATTCTCCAAGTCGGCGCCGGTGAATCCAGGGGTGCGGCGGGCAACTGCCGCCAGATCGATATCGGCCTCCAGGGGCTTGCCCGAGCATGTACCGCAAGAATCGCACTCCGCCCGTTGAGATCGGGGGAGTCCACGGCGATCTGCCGATCAAAACGCCCGGGGCGCAGCAGCGCAGGGTCAAGCACATCGGGCCGGTTCGTCGCCGCGATCAAAATGACATTCGCACGCTCGTCGAAACCGTCCAGTTCTACCAACAGTTGGTTGAGAGTCTGCTCGCGTTCATCGTTGCCGCCGCCAATACCGACCCCACGCCCGCGGCCGACGGCGTCGATCTCGTCCACGAAAACGATAGCCGGAGCTTGCTCCTTCGCCTTATTGAACAGCGAGCGAACGCGCGAAGCTCCCACTCCCACAAACATCTCTACAAACTCGGAGGCGGAAATGGTAAAGAAGGGCACGCCTGCTTCTCCGGCAACCGCCCGGGCAAGCAGTGTCTTCCCGGTGCCGGGCGGACCATACAGGAGGACGCCACGTGGGATTTTCGCCCCCAGAGCATGGAAACGCTCCGGCACTCTAAGAAACTCGGTGATCTCCTGTAGTTCGGCGACGGCTTCGTCCTCTCCGGCGACGTCGCCGAAGGTGACGTTTGGCCGATCCCCCTCCGGTGTGCGGCGGTCACGTAAATTGCCGAGCCCTCCCAACCCCGACTGCATTTGCGAGGTGATGAACACGAAGAAGGCGACAATGATGAGCAGTGGCACCGCCATGACGACGATTGACGACCAGATCGAGTCCACCGGCACCACCGAGTTGTAGCCGCGGGTTGGCTTGGCCGTAGCGACTAATTTGGCGATCTGATCCGCCTGCGCATCCACGTATTGGAATGTCACCCGTGTACCGACAGAGTGGGTTTCACCCTTCTCATCCATGGATTTTGTTGGCGCCGTCAGCCAGAGCCGCACCTGCTGGGTGCCGTCGGTTATCTCGGCGCGCGTGATCTTCGCCGTTTCCAGTAGTGCGATCCCTTCGGAGGTGGTAACCGATTTGAAACGACGCGCGTCCGAGGTCACCCACAACGCAACCACAACTGCGACGACGGCGGCCACCACAGTTACGGTGAGAAGACGCAGACGAAGGCGACGTCGTTTCGCCTTGTCATTCTTTCCCTGCTTGCCACCTCCACCATGTTCTAAGGACCGACCCGCCTGAGATTCCGGATCGGCTTCCTCCGGCTTGCTGCCCGCGGGTTGATCGGAGTCAACGACACCCGGGCTCTCTACCGATGTCGGGGCACCCGTTGTAGCCACCGCTGCTGCCTTCCCCTCAGCCTCGGTGTGGGCGGTTTCCTGTGTCATTCAGCCTCCGTAGACGTGCGGAGCTAGCGTGCCGACAAAGGGCAGATGCCGATACCGCTCCGCGTAATCGAGGCCGTAGCCGACCACGAACTCGTTAGGTATGTCAAAGCCTACGAAGGCTACCGGCAGATCAACAACCGCCGCATCCGGCTTGCGCAGCAAGGTGGCGATGCGTACCGAGTCGGGCTCCCGCGATTCAAGATTGGATTTCAGCCAGGAAAGCGTGAGGCCCGAATCAATGATGTCCTCGACGATAAGCACATCACGCCCCTGAATGTCCGTGTCTAAATCCTTGAGGATACGCACCACACCGGAGGACTTCGTACCCGAACCGTAGGAGGAAACGGCCATCCAATCCATCGTCACCGGGGTGTGGAGCTTGCGCGCCAAGTCTGCCATTGTCATAACAGCGCCCCGCAGCACGCCTACAAGAAGAACCTCCTTTCCCTGATAATAGTCGTCGATTTGCGCGGCGACGGCGTCGAGTCGCTCGTCGATTTCCTGGGCGGTCAATAGCACCTTGGCGAGGTCTTCGCCCATATCCCGTGCGTCCATATGAACCCTCTAACGTCCCTTCACACGTCCTGCCGATGGCCTGTCCACCGGGTCAACACCTTCCAAGCCTACGCCGTCGAAGCAGATCCGCCCGTCTCTTTGCACAGCACGGACACCACCGGGCAGATCAATTCCGCGTCCACCACCGGCACCCATCACCAGATCATCCAGGTGGGCAAGGTGCCATGTGGAGAGCTCTCCGGCGCGGGCCCCTGCAGCCAGCGCTGCCAGGCGAAGCACGCGTGTACGGATTGCCACCGGCAGGGTCCGTAGGTATGTGATGGCGAGCTGCCCGCCCATTCCTGTGCTCTCGCGCTGCGCCCACACGTCGAGCGCGGTACCGTCGTCGCGCAACTGTCTCGCCGTCCGTCCAAGCGCACCCACAACCCCCGGACCGAGGGCTCGCGAAAGCTCTGGAAGCACCCGGTGGCGGATTGCGCTGCGCCGTAGCACCGTGCCATCGGCAGCCCGCCAATTCGAATCAAGGTCGTTCGTCGGATCATCTACCCAGTCAATATCTGCTGATCGCAATCCGTCCCGCAGATCCTCACGCTGGAGTTCCAGGAGTGGACGGAGGGCGATCACATCTTCTGCCCCCGGCAGCGCTCCGACCACCGGCATCCCCCATATCGAACGTGCCCCCGCGCCGCGTGCCAGGCCGAGCAGCACAGTCTCCGCCTGATCGTCGGCCGTATGACCGAGAAGCACCACAGCCGGGGCCCCGTCCGTGCCCGCCAACGAACGCGCCGCATCCGCCAAAGCTGTGTAACGGGCGGTGCGCGCCGCTGCTTCCGGACCTCCGGGTCCGGATACGTCTACGGTTCGGACCAGTCCTTGTTCGACGCCGTATTGCACCAACCACTCGGCCACCTGCTCAGCCTCGGCGCGCGAATCAGAACGCAGCCCATGATCCACCGTCAGGCTCACCACCGGAAAGCCATTCCGTGCCGCAACGAAAAGCACAGCCTGGGCGAGTGCCATGGAGTCGGAGCCGCCCGATACAGCTAGTAGTAGTCGGCGGCCGGTCGGCACATCGGCGTCAGACAAGGCCTGCCACACGGCCCTGCGAGCAGCGGCCACCACCGGATGCGGACCACTCATATCAGCTAAGCACCCGGTTGATCCAGGCCTGCGGAGAATCGATCTCGCTGCGGCTGGGAACGTTCAGCGGGTCTTCCCACACCATGTTCAGCCCCTCATGCCCCACCTCGTCGACCACGGCGGCGACGAATGCCACACCATCCGAATACTGGGCGAGCTTCGCGTCCAGTCCAGTGATATGGCGTACGAGTTTCTGCAAAGGGTTTGCTGCGTCGCGACGGCGGCGCAGCGCGGCCATTAGGCGGCGCCTGCCAGGCAGGACGGCATAGGGCACATGGTTCATCACGTATTCGGCATGCCCTTCCAGCAGGCTCATCACTGCGGCGATCTCCGCGCCCACACCCGCATCGAAGTCAATTCGTGCAGCGTTTTCGTAAGTTTCGAGTAGCCGGTGGGCGCGAGAGAGCAAATAGTCCAGCAGCCAGGGCGCGGCGTTGAACTGCACGGCATGGGTCAGTTCATGGATGCACACCCACAGCGCAACATCGCTCTGCTTGAGATCGAAGTCCTTGGCGAACACGTGTAGATTCGGCGCCACCAGCAGGAGCCGTCCCGGTAGGCCGCAGAAGGGATCGTACTGGCCGAGAACCGAGCGGGAAAGCGGAGCCAACCCGGCTGCAAACTCCACCGCCTGTAATCGGGAGGACAACGGGCCCGCCGACTGTTCCAAATATGGTTTGAGCACGGATCGCGCAGACTGTGCCGTTGCAACCGACCAACGCGAACGATCTACTACGTACACGGGAGTGTGTGCTGCAGCGTGCGCGGCTTCACCCAGCCCGGTTACATCTCCGACGATCCTCGGGGCCTTCGTCGCCTGCGAATGCAGTTCCGCCACCAGCGCTTCGCCGTCGCCCGGCTTGATGGCAGGAAGTCGGCCGGAAAGCAACGCCGATACCTGCCCCACAATCCGCGTATTCATTTCTGCCATGGACCTACCGTACCGGTTTCCCGCCCTCGACAACGAGTTCTTCGCTCCGCGCCATACTGCGAGGCAGGGTCATCGAGAGCAAACCCACCGGCGGCCCCGGTCTGACCCTCGCATTCTGCGGCGAAAAAGCTCCCGCCTCACAATCGGGCAACGGATGTCATGAAGTCATCGATGGCGCGTCGCGCCTGCGTCACAGTTCCTTCCTCTACCTGGTCTATCAACACGGAGAATTCGAGCAGTCGCCCATCCGTGGTCAGGAGGAATCCGGATAACGACGCCGCCGTGGTCAGTGTTCCCGTTTTCGCATGGATGCGCGCACCCATATCCTCGCCGCCGTAGCGATCATCGAGTGTTCCGGATAGCCCGCTCACTGGCACCCCGGACGCAATGCTCTCCAGTACGCAACCATCGCACCGGTACACATTGTCCACAATCTCCAGCAGCAATCCGGTTGTGAGTTTGTTCGACGGCGACAGTCCGGAATTGTCTGAAATGACAACGGAATCAAGGCCATAACCGAGTTCGGTCAGCGCCTCGCGTGTCGCCTCAGCCGCACCTTCGAAGCTCCCTTCCTTCCCGCGTTCAAGCGCGACCAGGTGCCCGAGAACGTCCGCAGTCGTGTTGTCGGAATCTGTCAGTGCAAAATCGACGAGCTCCCGTACGGTGGCACTGCGAACCTCCGCCAGCTCATCGGCGTCGTCCGGCGCAGTTTCACGTCCCGATACTGTCACCTCGATCCCTTGCTGTGTCAATGCGTCGGCGAATATCTGCAGTGCTGACAAGTCGGCATCGCGCGTATAGGCTCCCACCTCGTTGCGCGACTGCATCACCGCAATAGGACGCATCTCCATGATGTAACCCGTATCGGAACCCGTGATATCCGGATGGTAAAGCGGGCCGGAGAAAAGCGAGGAGTCCACCGCTAACGTCACACTCGTTACTCCCCGTTCTTTCAGCGCGGCAGAGGTATCGCGCGCCAGGTCTCCCAGCCCGGACCGCCCCTTGACTGCCGCCGAGTCTCCTTCTGCAGCGGCTAGCAACGTGTCACCGCCGCCCACGAGGTAGACGGTGGTGCCGGAGAGTTTCGTCGTCGTCGGCAAAGTTGTATCGGGGCCGAGAGTCTCCAACGCAACGGCGGCGGTCACCAACTTCATATTCGACGCCGGCGTGCGCGCCTGGTCGGCGTTATGCGAAACGATAGTCTCTCCCGTCAGGGCGTCAGACATCTCGACGGAGACAACGCCGGTGACCCGTGGATCTGCCTCGAGCTCGGCAATGGCCTCTTCAATATCACCGGCCGATGGAATTGGAGCGGCGGCGTCGAAAGAGGGCAACATTGGGTTGGACACAACGGTGTTCACACTCGGATACGGCAGGGGATCCGGAACGGTAGCACGCGTTGTGAGCATACCCGGGGTAAGATCGTATGCATCCGCAACAAGGTACCCGGCAACGAGTGCCAGCACGGCAGAGAACGCCACCTGTGTTCGTCGTTTCACAGGCCAAGTCTCGCACAGTAGACCTCGGCCCGTGGTCTCTACGGCGAGTGAGCCAAGGATGTCCCGTCGAAGGAGGAGACGCAAATGCTTGAATTCGATGTCACCATCGAGATCCCGAAAGGCAACCGGAACAAGTACGAACTGGACCACAAGACAGGGCGAATCCGCCTGGATCGCATGCTGTTCACCTCAACGCGCTACCCGGACGATTACGGTTTTATCGACGACACGCTTGGTGAAGACGGCGACCCGTTGGACGCCCTCGTACTGCTGGAAGAGCCGACATTCCCCGGCTGTGTGATCCGCTGCCGCGCACTGGGAATGTTCCGCATGCGCGACGAGCACGGCGGCGATGACAAGGTTCTTTGCGTCCCTTCGGGGACCAGCGAGCGTCCTGGCGCACGGAGATTGAGGATGTCAGCGAATTCCACCGCCTCGAAATCCAGCACTTCTTCGAGGTCTACAAGGACCTCGAACCGGGTAAGTCGGTGGAAGGCGCCCACTGGGTAGGACGTCTCGAGGCCGAGGCGGAAATCCAACGCTCCTACCAGCGCGCGATTGACCAGCACTATTACGAGCACTGATTCATCGCTTGCGGCGGGCGGCGGGCGGCTTTGCTCGGTGTAGGGCCTTGACTTTCATGGCGCGACAGTGATGCGCACCCTCTGGCTGTCGCCGATGCGGTCTAGATGTAGTCTAGCGGTCGCCGACGTAGCCCCATGACCTTCCGTACCACCGACTTCTTCCATCACAGGGCCTCTTCATCTTCCGCAACATACACCCGCTTCGCGGCACGCGTCCCACAGACAGAGCAGTCCCAAATGGCTGAGGGTGCCCCACAGATACGTGGGGCTGTTCGTCCTCTGCGACGACGGCCTTACCGGACCGTCCGGCTGCTCCACGGATATGTGGGACCGTAGCACCCGTTCGGCCAGTCTATTGTTGTTGTTCGTCTTCGCGGGGTGGCCGCCAGTACAGCAGGGGGGCGGGAGAACATTTCACGACGGGTGGCTTCCTCGGCCTCACGCCGCTCACGCTCACGGATGCTCTCGGCACCATGGCGACTCAACCACACCGCATCCAAACGCTTGAGCGCTTCCTCCTTGCGGCGTTCCTCTTCCTGCGGATCCGGAACCTCCCGACCACGCATAGCAAAACGCACCTCCGGACTCCACTTCCGCTCCCGCTCATCCTTCTTCCGACCAGCACCACGCACACCAAACTGCTGTGTCTGCCCGCCCCGGACGCCGCCCGTACCGGCTCCACGGCCAGTCCCAGCACGACCACCAGCAGGCTGTCCACCACGAACACCGGTTCCACGACCAGACTGCTGTACTTGACCGCCGCGAACGCCCGTCCCACGGGCACCTGTTCCGCGGGCACCGGTCTGCTGGGCCTGACCACCACGAACGCCACCCGTGCCACGCATACCGGCCTGCTGGGCTTGGCCGCCACGCACACCACCAGCACCGCGTGCCCCGGCCCCGGTTCCACGGGCCCCGGTACCGGTGGCTTGTTGGGGTTGGCCTGATAAGGGGATACGGGTGGGGCGCATGCCCATCTGCTGCGCATTACTCCACCGCACACCAGATGCCGCACCACGAGCCAACCCCGCCGCACCAGCAGCACCCGCAGCCGCACCCGCCGCACCACCCGTGGGGTTGTTGTTGTCTTGGAAGGAGAGACGTCCGGCTTCCCGGACCCGGTCCATCAAATCCCCCTCACCCGGACCATACAAGTAGCGTGCTTCTGCGGAATCAGCTCGGATCATCCTGCCTTGTGGAGTACCCACCATGCCCTCCACACGTTCACCCGCATACCACGAAAACATCCACGCCAAACTCCCAGAAACACCCACACCCGCCGCAACCGCACCCACCGACGGAACAACAGACCCACCACCATCCGACACGTCTAGGTCTGGGTCCGTGTCTGTCGGGCGGCCCTCCGCCAACGCCGCCGCATACGACGCCCCACCATCAGAGGGCAGGCCCGTCACCGACGAATCCACACCAGACGACGATGGCGGCATGTAGGTCACATAGGACCGCGGAGCCGCCTTCTCCGAGCGGGGCAGCATACGAATCGCGCGATCCACCTCCTCACCCACATAATCCACCATCCGCCCAGCTTTCTCCTCAAACCCACTATCCCGAGCCTCATAGGCGGCAGTGACATGACTCATACGTGCGTCAATAACCGGTGTTGTCAACCCCGTCGGATCCGCAGACTGCACCCGATGCATCGCCCGTGACTCCTGCGCATACGCCCCATCCGAGGCCTGCGTATCCGCACTAATCTCCTCATGCGCCTGCCGCGCCTCCACCACAGCATCACCAACAACTTTGCACGAGTCACTCATCGCCTTGGTGTCGTCGGCATGCCGTCCAATCCGGCGCCGGATACCCTCCATCGACTCCCGGAACGCCTCACCCGCCGCGCCACGAATCCCCAAATCATCCGGATTCATCCGCCGACCAATCGTGCCCCGCAACCCCTCAAAACCCTCACTGATGTCACCAAGCTTTCGCGACAATTCAAAGGCTTGGTCCGGGTCGAATGCAGCAATATCCTCCAGGCGCCTGCGCTGCTCCCTACTCGCCATGATTATCTCCGTTCTCTTTAGAGATCACGTCTCATCCACCCTGCCACTATCTGCTGCCGGGTGCTACCAGCGACCCTACAACCCATCCCTACCCGTCCGCTATGGGTATCAATACCCACACCATAGACTTGACAAACCCACCCTCCCATGATCTCAACAACAACCAGTAGAGTGAGACGTCCCGCGCCTGCTCACACTCGAGACCTGCACGATGCGGATAAACCTGCAACAATCAATACAACGACCAGACCAGACAGGAGAACCCCTATGACCACACCACCGCACACGAACACACCGGGTCCCATCAATCCGGGTCACCAGTCACACAAGACGCAAACACCAGCCCCAACCAGCCACACCCCCGACCCCACTCAGAGCGCTACCACTCCTACCGCCACTCGGCAGGGCCTACCCGGCTGGGCGTGGGCAGCCATCGGCTGCCTCGTCGTGGTTGCCGTCGTGGTCGCCGGGGTCATGATCGCTGGACGCAACCACGCCACACCCACACCGGTCCCCAGTGGTAACACAGCCGGCCCCGCCCCCACGCCGACCACGACCACACCGGAACCAACCGTTTCACCGACGTCCGAGGCTACACAGATCGGGGACTGGAGTGTGGAAGTCTTAGAGTACAAACCCGATGTCACCGACTATTTGACCACCTACGACCCACCCGTAGAGATCACGATCGAGGGCCACCGGCACCTCGGCATCAAACTCCGCGTCACCAACACCGGAGACAAGGCCAACGCCTTCACCGAGCTCGGAGAACGCCTCGACGGCATCGAGAGCGGGGGCCAGCCCTGCAGCCGTACTATCTTGATGTTGGAGTCAGTTACCGCGGAGACGACTACCTTTCAGATGTCCGCTACCTGGAACCCGGTGAGTCTGGGGAAGGCTGGTTGTTCTACCAAGTCCGCGGCGACTTCGAGCTCACCACCATCGAAATGCAAGACCGCCGCGACCCGAACAACAAGACACCCTGGACCAGTGTCCCCTTCCCCGCACCAACAGAGACGACGTCAACACCAACCACCACCCCATAACCCCAACCCCACCTACCGCCGCGACACGGCCACACCACGACCTGGCCTGAAGCGTCCGGGATTGTTGGGGGTTTGGTTGGTGTCTGGGTTGCTTCGCGGGTGTGGGGCTGGGAAGGGTGTTGGTTATGGCAAGGTTGTATAGTGAGCAGTTCATGGCTGATGCGGTTGTGCTGGTTGAGTCAGGGATCAGTCGGGGGTATGTGTGCGTTGATCTGGGGATCTCTCGGTCCTTGCTGCAAGAATGGATCACGGAGGCTTGCTTGGATGTTCATGGGATGAGCTCGTCAAGCGATCTGGCGGTTGTTAAAGAGATGTGTGCTGCACTCAAGCGGATCCGGGAGCTGGAGATGGAAAATGTGGTGCTGCGTGTCGTGGCGGCATATTTGTCTCAGGGGTGATCCGCCCAAAAGGATGTTCTTGACCGTGGAAGTGCTAATTGCTGAGGGAAAGGCGACCTTGATGATCGCGGCTTGGGTACTGAAGTTTTTTCGCCAAGCTTTTTGTAAGTGGCTACATGACAAGGTTAGTGCCCGGGAAAGGGAAAGATGCTGAGATCTGCGAGGTGATTCGTGAGGTCTACAGTGATGATCCCGGATTTGGCTACCGGTTCATTGCCGACGAGTTTGCGGATCGTGGCTATCGGCTTTCAGAGCGACGCGTATGGCGGTTGTGCTCGAAGATTCAGGTGTTCTCGGTGATTACCAGGTGTAGGCCGCGTGGGAAGAAGTCGGGTGCTCCGGTCCATGATGACCTGTTTGAGTGGCACTTTGATGCTGATGCTCCAAATACTGCGTGGGTCACGGATATTACTGAGCAGTGGACTGTCCAGGGAAGGCTCTGCCTGTGTGTGATCAAGGACCTGTGCTCGCGCGGAATCGTGGGCTATGCGACCAGTTCGCGGGTGAAGGCGTCCCTGGCGGTGGCAGCGCTTGATGATGTGATGAGGAAACGAGGTTACCCACAGGGAGTGATCGTCCACTCGGATCGGGGCTGGCAATTCGGTTCGAGGAAGTTCCGCGCTGCCTTGAGGGCCTACGAAGCTGTCGGGTCGATGGGCAGGGTTGGGGCGTGTGGGGATAACGTTGCGATGGAATCGTTCTTCGCCCTCGTGCAAAAGAATGTTCTCGACCGCAGGTCCTGGGCCAGCCGCCGCGAGCTCTCGGCCGCGATCACCCACTGGATCAAACGGACATATCACAGGAAAAGACGTCAACGAGCGCTGGGCAAGTGAAACAACACTGGAACCAGCCGCGTCCCACGCGGCCTAACAATCAGAAGGAAAACTGCCAACCAAACCCTCAACAGCCCCCGTAGGCGCTGTAGTTCTCACTGTGAATCCGCCCCAAGCTCGTCGACCAGAAGCTGATCTCGTCGTCTCCTCGCACTGGGCGGACGGGCCTTGGCGGCACGGTAGCCCCGGGCGGTGATGAAGCCGCCCTCAAGGTAATTATTCAGTGTCCGGCAGATAGGCACGGGCCCCGAAACGATCCTTATACGTATCGATATAAGAGATCATCATCGTCCCGGTCGGTCGAGCTCCGCTGCGAAAAAAGCCGAGGCGGTCTTCAAAATCTCGTTGGCCCGTCGCAACTCAGCATTCTCACGCTTGAGCCGCTTGATCTCCTCGTGTTCCTCACCCGTGGGACCAGGCCGTGCACCTGTATCGATCTTCCCACCAACGCCGCAGTGACTCCGTGCTGATACCCAACCTCACCGCGATTCTGGCTGGCTGCCTGCCACGTGGAACACGAGGAATCCTCCGACAGTCGGTCAGACAACAACCTGACCGCCCGCTCCCGAAACTCCGGCGAATACTTCTTCGGCATATTCCTATCCTCTCAAAAACAGGTAGGAACAAAACCCAGGACGCTTCACTCCAGACCTGCATAATGCAGACAAACCTGCAACAATCAATTACGACGACCAGCAAACCAGACAGGAGAACCCCCACATGACCACACCACCGACCGGACCACAACCCCCGAACCCCGGTCACCAGTCGCACGAAACGCGAACACCAGCCACGACCAGCAACACACCCGCCCCAGCCCACGGTACGAACACCGCCACTACCGCTGGTCGGCGGGGTCTTCCCGGCCGGGCCTGGGCACTCGTTGGCGTCCTCATCGTGATCGCGGTGGTAGTCGCCGGGTCATGATCGCTGGCAGACACCACACCACACCCACACCAACAACCAATAGCACGAGTACGACCAGCCCAGTACCTACGCCTATCACAACTACGCCGGAACCCAGCACGACGTCGCCGACGTCTGGGGTGACGCAGATCGGAGACTGGAGCGTCGAAGTCTTAGAATACAAGCCTGACGTCACCGAGTACCTGACCACCTACGACCCACCCGTCAACATCGTTATCGAGGGCCACCGGTTCCTCGGCATCAAACTCCGCGTCACCAACACCGGCAACGAACAAGCCGACCCCTTCACCGAGCTCGGAAGACGACTCGACGGCTACACCAACGGACATAAACGACACGAACCGCGCTATCTCGATGTTGGAGTCAGTTACCGCGGAGACGACTACCTCGTGAAAGTCCCATCACTCTACCCCGGCGAGTCTGGGGAAGGCTGGCTGTTCTACGAAGTCGAAG
Organism: Actinobaculum sp. 313; assembly: GCF_003073475.1. Lineage (GTDB taxonomy): Bacteria > Actinomycetota > Actinomycetes > Actinomycetales > Actinomycetaceae > Asp313. The sequence goes on from NZ_CP029033.1 coordinate 2,290,372, forward strand.
GCGACTTCGAACTCACCACCATCGAAATGCAAGACCGCCGCGACCCACAAAACAAGACCCCCTGGACCGAAGTCCCCTTCCCACAACCCACCAACACCACACCAACCAGCACCCCATAACCCGGCCGACGAAACCCGGCAGCCAAACTGGCACCAAAAGAAACGAGGACCGCCTACCACGCGGGACAGGGCTTTTTTCGAAGTCGAATCGAACTTTGAACTGACCGAGTTCCAGATGCGAGAGTCCACTTCAAGCGGCGACTGGGTCTCGGTCCCCATCCCCGAACCCGATAACTAAGCGATCCGATAGCTTAGCCATCCGATAACTAAACCAGAGGAAGGCCGATATCCGCGGCCATCGCGCTGCGGATATCGGCAGTCCATCGTCCTTGCCAGCACCATCACGGCCGCGTTACGCAGCTTGGCAGGTGCTCCCCTGTCCGGAGAGTGCGCCAAGCTCGGGCGGGAGCTACAACTGGTGGAAGTCGTTGGACGCGTCGCCAACCTTCAGACCCGCCTTGCCGGAGAGCCGACCAAGCTCAGCCGGAGCGAGCAGTGCTAACCCCGGACGGAGTCAGCCAACCACTCGCAAGTACACCGGATTGCCCCAAACGGCACGTTCCTGCGTTCCCATCGACGGGTTCCACGCCGCGATATGCATACCATTCCCGGTGTAGATACCCACATGGCCGGGCCAAAACATAATGTCACCGGGCTGGGCTTGCGAGGCCGGAACGATGGTGTATCCACCCCAATACTGGCCGACACTACTGCCGGTGCGCCGTGGTGTGTTGTATCCGAAATGACCGAAGACGTAGTGGACGAAACCAACACAGTCCCAGCCTGCGGGCGTCGTACCGGCCCACACGTAGGGAACACCAACATACTGGCGCGCGTAGGCAACGATCTGTGAACGCAGCGAACCACCGGATGTGCTGGCAGCCGGAGCCGTGGACGCCGAGCCTGAACTACCCAACTTCGATGAACTCGCGTTGCCGTTCGACGCCGTATTGCTATTCGTCGCGGGCTGTTGCGCCGTCGGCGTCGTCACAGCCGGTGCCGGTGCTGCTGCGGGCTGGGTGGCAGCAGGTGCTGGCTGAGTGGTTGGCTGCGGAGCTGCCGGGGCTGCCGCCTGGGTCGTAGCGCCGCCATTCGACGACGCCGCAGGCTGCGCAGCGGCGGACTGTTTGGCGCGCTGCTCGGCTTCCTCCTGAGCAGCAGCAATTACCGCCTGCTGCTCTGCCTCAGCCTGCTCACGGGCCGCGGCCTCCTTCTGCTCCTGCTGCTGGCGTTCGAGTTCAGCGGTAGTACCCTTCTGCTCGGCCAGCTGATTGATGAGGTCATCGCGCTCCGATTCGATGGCGGCAATTTCCTGCTCGGCCGCCTCCGCCGCTTGCGCGGCTTCATCAGCCTTCTGGGCCGCAGCCGCTGCAACTTTTTCCTCTGCGGCCGCCTTCGCCTCCGCCTGCTCCTGTAGAGACTCGGCAACCGTCTGCAGAGCTTCAAAACGTTGGAACTTCTGGTTGGTATTATTGCCAACCAATTCATAGGCACGCGATTGCTCAGCTGCTTCATTCAAAGAGTCGGCTCCAAGAACGAAGCTCCCACCAGGCACGGTCGCTGCGCTGTCGCGATACATGGCCTGCGAGATCTGCCCCAACTCCGACCGCGCGGCCTCAACTTCTTCTTGCGCCGCGTTCGCGGCTTCTTGAGCGTCCACGGCCTCTGTAATCGCGTCTGACAGATCCTGCTGCGCCTCAATATTCGCCGCCTCGGCCTCGGCTGCCGCCATGTTCAGCTCGTTGCGCTGTGCATTCAGCTCCGCAAGTCGCCCCTCAATGCCAGTGATCGACTGCGACGTCGATGTTTCAGCCGCCTGCGCCGCCGCAATATCGTCGTCGGTCACGTCGTCAGCGCCAGCGGGAAGGACCAGCGCGCTGCTTGCCAATGCGCACGCCGCGAAAGCCGACACCAGGCGCCCGATCTTGTGGTTCTTCACCGTGCCTCCAACAGGTCTGTTCATCAGCAAGGCACAGCATTACACCGCTGCGGTCCTGCGCCACGGATGCACCGGCTCCCGGCACATCACACGACGCACGCCGCGCGCCTGCCCGCCCCGCCGATTCCCTGCGGACCGTACCTCTGCAACGCCCGATATGCGCATCGGATTTGCATCAGTTCCACAAGATCGGCGTGTCAGACTTGACGCGCCTCGCAAGGTCACAGTTACGAACCTATAACAAAAGTGTCAAAAATGAAACACGCGGGAGCAAATTTCACAAGATTCACACCTTTATCACCCCTCCCACGAGCGGATTTGTGGTCAAGGTCACTTTTGTACAGCTTAAGACGAAGCACCGTCACCTCGGCCTCGGAGAGAACCTCCCGGTCTCATATCTCGGGCACAGCACACCCCGATTTGGGGACCCCGCGCGTACCCCTTATGCTCAAAACATGTTCATGCGAATGTCCAACTAGCGTGCCACGAGGCACGCACCAGCCCCTGTCCACACAACCGAAAGGCGGGCTGGTCGGGACGCAACGTGTGACCACAGCATGAACGTCGGCGCGTCCGCCGCCCGCTCCCCACAGTTTGGAGAGCATATCCATGACCGAGCAAGAGTGGTCCTTCGATACCCTACAAATCCATGCCGGGCAGACGCCTGATTCTGACTACGGCTCCCGCGCCCTCCCCATCTACCAAACGACGTCGTTCGTGTTCCCTGATGCCCAAGCTGCAGCAAATCGTTTCGCTCTGACCGATCCCGGTCCGATTTATACCCGCCTGGCGAATCCGACCCAGAGCGTCGTCGAAACCCGTCTCGCAGCACTGGAAGGAGGCGCCGCCGCTCTACTCGTCGCCTCCGGAGAGGCGGCGGAGTTCTACACCATCCTCAACCTCGCCCGCCCCGGGGACGAAATCGTCGCTTCTCCCTCCCTCTACGGGGGTACCTACAACCTGTTGAAAACCACACTGGGAGGTCTCGGCATCACCACGCGCTTCGTCGAGGATCCGGATGATCCCGAAAGCTGGCGCGCACTCGTCAACGAAAAGACCCGCCTCCTGTACGGAGAGTCGATTCCCAACCCCAAATGCGACATCCTCGATATCGAGGCTCTGGCTGACATAGCGCATGCCTGGTCCGTACCGCTCGTTGTTGACAACACTATCGGCACGCCGTACAACGTCCGCCCCTTCGAGCACGGGGCCGACATCGTCGTGCATTCCGCCACCAAGTTCCTCGGCGGCCATGGCACCGCGATGGGCGGGGCCATTATTGAGCGCGGTGATTTCGATTGGAGGAACGGCAAGTTCCCCGCGCTCAGTGATCCGGACGACTCGTACAACGGGATCGTCTTCGGGGATCTAGGACCAGGCGGATTCGTCTCGCGTATTCGCGCGACCCTGCTGCGCGATACCGGTGCCGTCATCTCGCCCTTCAACGCTTTCCTGATCGCGCAGGGATTGGAGACCCTATCGCTGCGCATGGAACGTCACCTCAGCAATACCGCTGCGGTGGCCGAATTCCTCACACAGCGCGAAGAAGTGGCTTTCGTTCAATATTCCGGGTTAGTCTCCTCTCCGTTCTACGAGAAAGCCCAGAAGTACGCACCAAAGGGTGCCGGATCGGTTTTCACCTTTGATCTCAAGGGTGGTCGAGCCGCCGGTGAAGCCTTCGTCGATGCTCTCTCGCTGTTTTCGAATGTCGCCAATATCGGCGACGTCCGCTCGTTGGTGATTCACCCCGCCTCCACTACACATTCCCAGATGAACGACGACGAGCTGGCCGCAGCGGGAATCAGTGGCGGTACCGTTCGACTGTCCATTGGCCTGGAAGACATTAGAGACATCCTCGCCGACCTGACCCGCGGCCTGGAAGCCGCAACGTTGGTTTAAGCACCATGGCAGATATCAAAGGTCCTCGTTTCCTCGTTGGTCATGCACCGCTTGAGCCGGTGACCGACGCGGAGCCCATCGGGGATTTCGACACGGGTTACCGCCCCGCTCATCGCACCGCCATCCCCGCGTCGGGGGCATGGCGCGAAGGAGACGATCCTGAGGAACGGCAGTTCGAGAACCTGGGACCACTGGAGTTGGAGCTGGGCGGTCGCCTACCCACGGTGTACATGGCGTACGAAACCTGGGGGAAACTAAACGCGGACGCTTCCAATGCCATTCTGCTCTGCCACGCCCTCACTGGCGATTCGCATGCCACATCCGTCTCCGGCGATAGCGGCTGGTGGAATGAGATCGTCGGCCCCGGAAAGGCGCTGGACACGAATCACTACTTCGTCGTCTGTCCGAATGTTCTCGGGGGCTGCCAGGGCACAACCGGGCCTGCCTCTTCGGCACCGGACGGGCGACCCTGGGGCCCCGATTTCCCGAAATCACCATCCGCGACATGTGCGCCGCCGAGGCAAAACTGGCGGACCGGCTGGGCGTGCGGCGATGGGCACTCATAGCGGGTGCATCGTTCGGAGGAAACCGGGTGATGGAGTGGGCGGCGTCGTATCCAGAGCGCACCGGAGCCATTGCGGTTCTGGTGTCAGGACCGGCGACGACGGCGGAGCAGATCGCCTACGCACACTTTCAGAAACAGGCGATTATGCAGGACCCCAAGTGGCGCGGAGGGAACTACTACGATGCCGACGACGGGCAGGGGCCGCACCGAGGGCTCGGCCTCGCCCGCGAGATTGCACACCTGACATACCGCTGCGCGCCGGAACTAGACACCCGGTTCGGGCGTTTGCCGCAAGGCAGCGAAGACCCGTTGCATGGCGGACGTTACGCGGTTGCCAGCTATTTCGACTATCACGCCTACAAGCTGGCAATGCGTTTTGATGCCAACTCGTACCTGACGATTACGCAGGCGTTTATCACCCATGACATTGGCCGCGGGCGCGGGGGAACGGATGCCATGCTCGCACGCCTGACAATGCCCGCTTTGGTGGTGGATGTGGACTCTGACCGGCTGTTCTATCCGGATTACATGCAAACACTTGCGGACAAGCTCCCCGGCTCCAACGGGGTCGTTACGGTACATTCGCGGCACGGGCACGACGGATTCCTCATCGAGAATGACCAGGTTGCTGAGATTCTGACGGATTTCCTCACGCTACTTGATCCGAAGTACGCACTGTCGGCAGAGACACCGATCTGAGGCGCGCCGGGCGGGTTCGCTTAAATCTCCCCCAGACTCCGCCCATCGGGAATCTTCCAGACGCGCCACCCGTTAATGTTCACGTCGCCTGAGACGGCGCGAGCCGCAAGCGTCGGATCGGTATACGTCTCGCCACCGGCGAGAACGATGGTCCCCCACGGAGTGACGCGTGCATTCACCGTTACGCCTCGCCGCTGATCTGTCCACGTTACGGCAAACGGTGCATGATTGCGTCGTGCCACGGCCAGCAACCGCCCCGCCGGAGAAAAAGCATCCTCCTCTGCGGCACGCTCCACGGCATTCGAAGACACCTCTGCGGCGGAGGACTCGGAAATACTGCTCGGCTTCCACGAGGTCTCGTGCTTCGGCGCCGAGTTCTCCCACAGACGCTGCTCGGCGCGGCGTCGAGACTCCGCCTGGTCACGCAAAGACTGCTCGTAGACCGTCATCGGAATTGAACGCCGTCGAGACTGTATAGGCGATGGTGTGACCGGTGGCGGTCCAGCGGGCGAGGCACCCGCAGTTTCCTGTACGAGCGCATCGGGCTTGGCGTTCTCTTGCATCGGTTCAGGTCGCTTCCGGCTCGGCGGCGGTGCGACGAGCGGAATCTCCACCGAGGTCGCCGGAGCTACCGAAGCCGGTGCGTGCAGCTCTCGGCGTGCCGACTCACTGCCCCAGGGCCGTTCCTCCTGGCTTCCAAAGCGTGTTGGCACGGCACCGGGGCCGCTTGGATACTGCAGAGTCGCGGCAACCGATGAGTCGTCATGAGTCGGCGGTAACGCGACGGTGGAAGCATCGATGGGAGTGGCCGGTGAATCGTCCTTCACACGCGTCGCTTCCTGCCGGAGCTGGGCCGATTGAGGCGTCGGGACGGCCTGCACTGCGCCAGCGATCACCGCGACGTCTGCTGACTCCTGTCGCGCGAGAGGCACGGCTATACGATCAGCGGCGTGAGCACCGGCCTTCCTGCCCACACGATTCGACGTCGCATTCGACATTTGGACGGTTGAAGACGGGGACTGGCCCACTTCCGCCGCTTCGCTACCCGACGCCGCTGGGGACAGAACAGTCGTTGACTCATCGTCACCGTTTCCACGGATAAGGTTACGTAGCCGGTGCGAATGCCGACGTCGACGCCGCGGCGTTTGCTCCGCCAATTCGAACGTCTCGCCACCGACGGCGGAATTAGCTGACGCAGCGGTTACTGCCGAGGCAGCCGCACCTTGCGACGGTGCTCCGCTACCCCCCGCCCACACAGGTGATGTGGGCATGGGCATGGCGCCTGCCTGAACGACTTGGTCGCCATTCCCAGCCGTATCAAGCTCCGACGACGTGTCGACGCCCCGCCGCTCTTCGCGTGCAGCGGAAGCATGCGAATTTGCGCGAAGTTCGGCTCGTCGCCGTCGTGCGGCAACCTCAGCAGCCCCGGGCTGTTCATCCCGTGATGCCGCAGCTGCGGGGGAAGCCGCCGAGCTCGGCGTCGCCGCTGATGTCGGCGAGGCAACCGATCCGGCGGATGTGGCCGACGGCGCGGACGCGGTAGACGCCGCAGAGAGCGCGGACAGTGCAGAAACTGCCGAAGCGGCAGACGCGGCGGACTGCCGCGATATCAGTGATCCACCCGAGCCGGCTGCAGCACCGAGTACCGTGCTCAGCGAGGTGATTTGCGGGCGAACCTTATCGAGCGACACAAGCACACGTGCCCCAGCGTGATGCAAAGAAGCAATATGGACTTCAACATCCCCGCTTGCCAGCGCATCGATTGCCGGCCGTACACCTTCGGCGACCCCGAGAACGATGAGGAATAAGCGTGGACCGGAAGCAGGGTGAGGCGGGCACGAATCGATGAAGCTCTTCCAATCACGGGGGAACTTCTTCGCCCCCGGCGCGTACAAGGAGGCAAGTCGAGACGAACTCAGATCCGCATGACGACCTGCACGTACCAACGCCCCCATTAGTTCATCGGCGCTCAGCCGTTCCAACACCTCGACGGTGACAATCTGACCGGTGGGATCCAGCGCGATGAGGGACTCCCGGATGGAGCCGACATCGGGCTCGCTCGTCCAGGCCACGGGAAACAGTGGAGCTTCGATAAGGTCAAGGGCTCGCTCACGGATTGCCGCCAGAGCCTCTTTCACCACGGCAGAGCCACTCGCGTCAACGGGATGGGCAGGAACCAACCGCCCATTCTCCAAGGCGAAAACCGCCATGAGATAAATCCCTTCTGCACGTCCACCCGCCGAATATGATCTCGGCACCAACCAAGCCTAACCGACTCACGGCTGGAAACACGCCACGCCAGGCGGAGCGTTATCAGATTTTGACCTTCCGTCCTTGCGTGCGCAGGCACAGGAATCCGTTCAGTTCCTCCGCATTCGCAAAGTCGAGTAACACCCATCTAAGAGAATTGCGTGAATGTGCTACCCGCAGTCCGTACAGTCACGACCCAATTGGTTGATCGAGTATATCCTCTTCACCTACGGATTAGCTACTCGGCTACCACCATGTTCCCCTGGCAAGCGCCGACAACATGTACATACGCAGTATGTGACCCGGTTACCGAGTGAACACAGCTTCCCACCGACCCGTCTGCACCCCTGCTGACAGGGGGCCTCTTCATGCCGATGTTCGACGTCCAACACCTCGACCGTAACAGAGCAGCTCAGCCAGGTGAACACCCTGCGCACCGGCCAGCTGCTGCGCCTGCGTCCGGCAGGAAAAGCCGTCGGCTAAGAAAACCGAATGAGAGGATGCCGCCCGCAGTGTCGGCAGAAGATGCTGCTCCGCAATCGCCACCGAGACTTCGTAGTGCCCTTTCTCCATTCCAAAGTTTCCGGCAAGGCCGCAGCAGCCGCTAACGGTTCTGATCTGCGCTCCTGTTCGACGCAGCAGCTCTTCGTCGGCTTTCCATCCCATCACCGAGTAGTGGTGACAATGCGGTTGGGCGATTATCTCCAGGCCGGTGAGGTCGGGAAGCTCGAGGCTTTCCGGGCCAATCGGGGTGGGGGCAGTGAACAGTTCCGCCAGCGTGTACGTCATCCCCGCTACGAGCACGCTACGCGCATCACCGGGCAGGAGGTCAACAGCATCCGAACGCAGAACCGCCGTACAAGACGGCTCGACCCCTACAATCGGAATACCGCTTGCGGCGAATGGTGCCAAGATCTCCAGTAGCTGAGTCAGCTTCTTCTTTGCCGTGTCTAGCTGCCCAGTCGTGATCCAAGTCAGCCCGCAACATGCCGAAGCATCGGGCAATAGTACCGTATATCCGGCTCGTTGCAGCAACGTTACCGCCGCCCGAGCTCCGCGCGTATCGAGAGTCTCCGAGAACGAATCGGCCCACAGCACCACGTAGCGTTGTCCGGAAAGCCTTCCCTCCGGTGGAGAGTCGGCCTGCCGTTCCCGCCGTTCGAGATTCCGCGCCTCGACGCTGCGGGAGAATCTGCGCGTTGCGAAGCCGGGCATGCCTCGGCGCGGATCCACCCCCACCGCACGGAAACCAAGCCTGCGCAGCGGAGCAATTCCCATCACCGAATTGGCGATGCGTGCCACGAGGGGGACTCGGGTCACAAGCGCGGTGAGCCACGGTAGTCTGCCCAAAGTGTAGTGAGTACGCGGTCGAAGCTTCCCGCGGTAGGCACGGAACAGTACCTCACTGCGGTAACGTGCCACGTCAATTCCCGTCGGGCAATCCCGCGAGCACGCCTTACACGCCAGGCACAGGTCCAAAGACTCGAGAACCTCCGAACTGTCCCAGGCGGAAACGAGCGACCCTCCGTTTGCGAGTTCTTGTAAAACTCTGGCGCGGCCCCGGGTTACATCCTTCTCGTTGCCGGTCGCGGCATAGGAGGGACACATGAAGAAGCCCTGCTCGAAACGATCAGCCCGGCAGTTTCCCACACCGGTGCACCGGTGGACGGCACGTGTGAAGTCGCCGTCGTCCTCCTGAAAGTGGAAGCCGCCCGCGTATCCGATTGACTTGGCGGCCGGTCTGCGCAACGCCGCGTCAAGCGGATCGGGATCAACGAGAACACCCGGGTTGAGAAGACCGTCCGGATCGAACAGCGCCTTGACTCCGGAGAACAGTTGCATGACGTCACGCGAGTACATCCGCGGCAGCATTTCCGAACGCGCACGCCCATCACCATGTTCACCCGACAGGCTGCCACCGTGAGCGACGACGAGGTCCGCCGCACGTTCCATGAAGCTACGGAAAACGGGCCGTCCAGGATCCCCTTCGAACGGGAAGTCAATGCGCAGATGGACGCAACCATCACCAAAATGGCCGTACATCAGCCCGTCGAGGTTCATCTCATCAAGGAGGGCTCGCAGCTCCCGCAGATAAGCGCCCAGTCGCTCTGGTGGCACGGCGGAGTCCTCCCAGCCGGGCCATGCGGGCGCGTCGGCGGGCGTCCGGCCACCCAGTCCGGCACCGTCAGCTCGAATACGCCACAGCGCGGTCGCCTCCGGTCCAGCAAGGCAGATGCGCACCGCGGCGGTATGTGCGGCTGCGGCTAGACCTTCCGCCCTTCGCAGCACCTCCGCTTCGCTCTCGCCTTCTCGCGCGCCGATCTCGATGAGCAACCAGCCGCCGCCGGGTGGTAGGTCCGGCACGCCACCCTTCGCACGGCGCACAACATCAACGAGGCGTGCATCCATTCCCTCCACAGCCAGCGGATCGAATGCGAGGAGGGCGGGCACGTCATCCGCCGCCGTCGGCATATCCGGATAGCCCAGCACAACTAGCGCGGGCTTAGTCGGCACGGGCACCAGGCGCAACGTCGCCTCCGTGGTGATCATGAGTGTGCCTTCGCTTCCCACCAGGAACCGGCCCAGATCACGACCATTCTCCGGCAGCAAATGCTCCAGCGAGTATCCGGAGACCTGTCGTTTGAAGCGCCCCAGATCGGTGCGGATCTCGGCAAGATGAGCGTCGACCAGTTCATTCAGGCCCGGGATGGCATCCGTTCCCCGAGCAGTGTCCAACTCGCTTCCATCGGCAAGAAAACCCCGCAAACGCAGTACATTATCGGCCGTCCGCCCATATGCAACCGCGTGTGGACCGCAGGCGTTATTGCCTATCATGCCGCCCAGTGTGGCGCGATTCTGCGTGGAGGGGTCAGGACCGAAGCGCAGACCAAACGGCGCGGCAGCCTTCTGCAGGTCGGTCATGATGACACCCGGTTGCACGCGCGCCGTGCGCTGCACAGGATCGATTTCCAACACCCGGTTCATATACCGGGAAAAGTCGAGGACAATACCGGAGCCAATCGCATTACCGGCGCACGACGTTCCACCACCGCGGGAGGTGACAGGGACTCCGACATCACGTGCCACCGCGAGCACCCACCGTACGTCGTCGTCGTTGCGTGGGAAGACGACCACTTGCGGAGGTATTCGATAGTTGGAGGCGTCGGTGGCATATTCCGCGCGCCGCCGTGCCGAGGCATCCACCTCGCCACGAATGCGTTCACGTAGCCGGGCAGCAAGCTCCTCAGTACCTAGACTCATGGCACCTCCTGCCCATATTGTGCACGGAAGCCAGTCGCCACCAGTAACGGTATCCGCAGCATGGGAAACCCTCACCGCAACGTATGGAGCCGTAACGCCCCGATATGCCACGGTGGCACTTCTAGGGCGCGACCACGCATACGCCAGCCGCAGAGTTAGCCCACAAACGGCTCCATTGTGTATCACGGAGGCAACAAAACAGCCACCCGCCCCATCGTGCGAATGCTGCACCCCAGAAGTAACAACGCCCGCATGACGCAGGAGTAAGCCCACATGACGCAGGAGTAGCACTGGTGATGGGGCCGTCTCGAGTCGGCGACAGGTCCCACCCACATTAGGTAGCCTGAACTAGGTGATATGAACAGACTTGCGTCTACACCAAGGCAAAATTCCACAGCCCGTGTAGCACAATCACCACCCACAGGGAGCCTGTTCACCGACGCACACAGCACAGTGCCACGCCTCCAACGATACCGGCGATGAGGACCTGTCCGATCACCTTCACCGCCGAGGCACCGAGAAGCAGCTTGGGAAGGTGCCGAAGGCCGAAAAGCACTCAGGTGAACACGAGAGACCACTTTTCGCTCTACTGCTTACGCGCTTCGGTCAGTGCAAAACCATGGAAGGCAAGTTCTTCCGTGAAGCCAACCATCAGCGTCGTCACGAGCAGCGCCAGCACAAGCGAGGCCCCGCATCGCCGATTCGGGTTGCTCCGCGTACAATCCCCACCACCGCGATGACGAGGGGAAGCGCAGCTCCGGCTGTGATCGCTGACCACGTCTAAGCTACGTACTCGCCGCACCCCACCATCAACAAACTTACTGAGTAAGTACACTGTACTCGCTCGCGCATCTTCTTGCAGTTCACGGCACGAGTCGCCCACACCTACCGCGAGGCAGGCGCCCGCCCCGAAACTGCATCCGCCCCGCGTGAGCCCTAGATGGTCAGCGGGCAGCCCGCACAGTGGACGCGCGCTTCATCTGAGAGTGCGGTGGTATGGCAGGCGCCAAGTCCGGAGGAACAGAAGGACTGCGCGTCGTCAAGGATTCCAATGCGGTCGTAATGGTCGAGCATGGTTCGTACGAAGACCTCGGAAACTCCTACCTTCACGGCGATTGCGTGAACGGTGCCACCGGCCCGTAGTTCCTCCAACACCCGTACCGCAACCATGCCTCGCTTAGACGTATTCTCCGCCGCACCGGAAGGCCGCGCCTCCAGCAGCCGGGAACGAACAGGAACCTCCGACGTCGACGAGCGAAGGGAAGTGTCCGACGCCGCACGGCCACTCGCGTTCGGGCGTCGAACAGCGTAAAGCGGAAGGAGCCGCGGCGTCATATGAACAGACGCCCAATCTGGAAGACAGCCACCGCTAGCAGCCAGGCAACCGCCAACTGCACAATGACAGCCAGCGTAGTCTTCTTGCCGCCTATCAACTTGGCCTGTTCCGCGACTGTCGCCATACACGGCGTGTATGCCAGCACGAATACCAGGAAGGCGAAAGCGCCCAGCTTCTGATACCCCTCACCCGCCGATGCGGTCAGGGACTCGTCCAGCAACTGCGGTAGTTCGCCCATATCTTCGCCGTTGTCTTCGGCATCGCCACCGTCGACCTCCGGATCAAGGTTGTAGGAGGTGACGATGGAGGAAACCACCGTTTCCTTGGCGACAAAGCCCGTCATCAGGGCGCCGGTCATATGCCACTCACCAAAACCGGTGGGAGCAAATACCGGTTCCAAGATCTGGGCGGTCTTGCCGTACAGGGAATCTTCCATGGCAAGTTCGGGGTCAGCGAATGACTTACCGGCTCCGCCGCTCCCCATCGGGATTGCGCCCATGAGCCATACAACCATGCTCATCAGAACGATGATCTTGCCGGCACCCTTCACGAAGGTCCAAGAGCGAAGCCAGGTGTTGCGCAACATCACCAGCAACCGCGGCAGCTGGTAGGCCGGCAACACAAGCATCAGCGGCGCGGCTTCCTCATTTCGGGTAATGAAATGCTTCAGGACCCATGCACCCAACACGATCAGGACGACCGAGAGCACATACATCGCCCACACAACCGTGCCGGTGCTGCCCTGGAAGAAGATGCGCGCAATCATGAGGTAAATGGTCAAACGCGCAGCACATGAGGTGTACGGCGTGATCAGAACCGTGACGAGCCGTTGGCGAGCGGAGGGCAGCGTACGCGCCGCCGCCAGCGACGGCAGGTTACAACCGAAGCCCATAATCAGCGGCAGAATCACTCGACCATCCAGGCCGATACGGCGCATGAGTCGGTCTCCGAGGAAGGCGACACGGGCCATGTAGCCCGAATCCTCCAAGATAGACAGTGCCACGTAGATAACGAACATGAGCGGGAAGAAGCTCGCAACCACACCCATGCCCGTTGCCAGTCCTCCAACGAGCAGTGCTTGCAACCATGATTCTTCCAGCCCGACTAGGCCGAGAAGCCAGGTAAATCCATTGGCGAGCGAAATCGCGCCTTCGTCGTCGGAAGAGAACAGTCCATCGAACCAATCCTGGACGGGACCAACCCATGTTCCGGCGAGTTGGAAGAGTACCCACAGCAGGCCGAAGAAGACGAGGAGTCCGAGTACCGGATTGAGAAGGAATCTGTCGATCTTATCCGAGCGTGACAGATACTTCGGATCTGCCCGATGATCGCGGATCTTCGTCTCGACCCCATCCACCCAGGAGAAGAGAACCGCCGCGCGATCCATTTCCTCTTCCGAGGAGCGTTCCACGCCGCTCCTCACTGTCGGCGCCGCCGCCATGGCAGCGTCCTGGGCGTGCGAGTTGCAGCATTCGCAGTCCGTTCCATTCACACATTGCCCGTCGACGATCTCGCAGGCGCACTCACTATCGGCGGACGCAACCGCCTCGGCCAGGAGATCCCTGCCGTCCACCGTTGCACCTCGAACTCGTGCCAGCGCCTCGGTGGCGGCCATCTGCGAATAGCCGGGGGCCGCCGGATCGGGAGCTATGCCACTGACACGCGGACGAGTCGAGAGCGCCGTCGCCATCATCTCGTTGAGCACCGCGTAGTCTTTGCCACTGCGCGGGTCAATCGCCATGACGGGGATGCCGACTTCCTTCGCGAGCGCGGACACATTCACAGGCTCATCGTTTTGTACCGCCACATCCGCCATGGTCACGACGGCGGCAACCGGTTGCCCAGTCTGTGCGATCTGGGCGAGCAGGTACAAGGAGCGTGTCATGGAGGACCCGTCCAGCACCGCCAGAATCAGGTCAAGGCCGAGCCCGGTATCCGGATCCGTCATCGATCCGGAAGCCCCGGAGACGGTATCGCTGACCACCTGCTCGTCGGGGCTGTTGGCGATCAGTGAGTAGGTTCCGGGGAGATCGAGCACGCGCGCTCCAAGAGCTCGCCACTGCCCGGACATGACCTGCACCGTGGTTCCCGGCGAGTTGACAACCTTTTGCCGTGCTCCAGTGACGTGATTGAACAGGGTTGACTTACCGACATTGGGGTTACCGACCAGCACAATGGTGGGTTGACGATTCTTATCCAAGGTGGTCACAGCCGGTTGCGGCGCTCCACTCGGGCCGCAGTTGGGGCAGCTCATCCGATTACCTCCGCATCGATCAGTCGGGCAGAACGGTGATCCACTGCCACTCGAGAGCCCGCAACATTGAGAATCAATCCACCGAAGCCGGCGTGTTGGGTCACGACCGCCTCAGTGCCGGGCCTTATACCGAGTTCCTGCATTCGCAGCATGTTTTGGGCGGGAAGATCAACATCCACTAGCCGCAATTTGACGTGCCGTGGGCAATCATGAAGCTTCACTAGACAAACCTCACTAAACCAGTCGTTTGATGCGCGCATATCGCCTTTGCTACTAGTTAGGTTAGCCTCCTCGGTCACAATCGTCACATCGAGAGCGGAGAATCGGGAAATATAGATTGATTCAAGTTTGGCGAGACGGAGGCAGAAACGCCCGTACGCAGCGCTTTTCCACCACCGAGCCCACAACGGGCGGCCACCCGCAAAAACACCCGACAGCATCGGCGCCGGGTCTTCATCAGCGCCGACCACACACCGGCACCAACCCTGCATCAGTGCCGTGCCTGCAGCAGTACCAACCCTGCATCAGTGCCGTGCCTAGCCACCCTGTCGCTCCGCCTCCTCCTGCTCAGCTATCAGAACCCTTACCCCGACGGAACGGAACGGCTCCACATCCGCTTCGCAAGCCGGGCTCAGAACGTGCGCATCGGTGATCAATGTCCACGGCGTCTCAAGCCGTGCCCAGGCGGCAACCGAAGATCGATGCAGTTTGGTATGGTCCGCCAGAACAACAACCTCGGACGCACGCGTGGCAGCTACTCGCTTCGTCGCTACCTCCTCCAAGGTGGGCTCCCCGACGCCGTCGTACGCATCAACCGCGTCAACACCCAGGAAGGCGACATCGTAACGAAACTGACGTATGGCATCCGTCGCAAGCGTTCCAACGAGTCCATGTGAGAGCGGAGCGACATCGCCGCCGACCACAATCGTGCGTACATGTGGCCAGTCGGCCAGCAAGATCGCTATTTCCAGCCCACGCGTTACCACGGTCAACTCCGCGTCGCGCGGAAGATTGGCGACCAGTGCCGCGCAGGTCGAACCCGCGTCCATGAACACCGTGCCACCGTGCGTGGGGAGCCACGCGGCTGCGACGTCGGCAATGGCGTGTTTGGCGGAAAGCTCATGGGTGAGACGATCCCGCAAATGTATCTCGGTAAAACCAACCGCTCGGTTCGCGCCGCCGTTCGCACGGGCGATCCTCCCCTGCTTCTCCAAGCGGACCAAATCGCGTCGGATCGTTGCCTGCGACACTCCCAACATCTGCGCCAGCTCCGACACATCGGTGGTTCCACGGCGAAGAAGCCGCATTACCTTCGCC
This sequence comes from Actinobaculum sp. 313, assembly GCF_003073475.1. Lineage (GTDB taxonomy): Bacteria > Actinomycetota > Actinomycetes > Actinomycetales > Actinomycetaceae > Asp313. The sequence goes on from NZ_CP029033.1 coordinate 2,305,951, forward strand.
TGCCTGGCTTCAAGTTCCGCCTGGCTCGACCGTGCCATGTCCACTCCTTAGCGTCCAGGTTTCCCGAATCGGCCCTCCGCCAACCGCAACCGGTTGAAGTTCACCCCAACCGGTTGCCTGGCGCAGACCGACGCCCGATCTCTGGCGGGCGCCGCTACCGCATGGCAGTGGCCGCCGCTTCACATGCGACGGCCACCGCCAATTATCTATCACGCGTACTGTGCACGGATATGATCGGCGAAAGGTGCGTACTCAACGCCTGTGAGATACGCGGATCGCATGGTCGCATTATCTGCCTTGCCTGTTCCGGCGATATCGAAGGCCGTACCGTGGTCCACCGAGGTCCGGAGAATGGGCAGTCCCACCGTCACCGACACGGTGCCGTCGAAATCATACGTCTTCGAGGCGATATGCCCCTGATCGTGGTACTGCGAGAGTACCCCATCATATCTTCCCTGCAAGCCCTGGTGGAAGACGGAATCAGCGGGAATCGGTCCGGCAACCTCAATCCCGTACTCGGTTCTCACCCGCTCAATGGCCGGCGTAAGAATCTTGATCTCCTCGTCACCGAAATGCCCGCCTTCACCACCGTGCGGGTTGATTGCGGCCACCGCCAAGCGTGGCTCCGGCACCCCGAACACCTGTAGTGCGGTATAGGCCCGAGTAATCGATCCTACCTGGCCATCAATGGTGATGGCGTCAAGCGCCTTGCGCAGCGATAGATGCCGAGTGGCAAAGAAGATACGCAAGGAGTGCGCCGGGTTCTCGCGATTGCGACACACGAACATGGTGTCCTGCTGCGACACACCCGTAAGATGCCCGAGCATTTCCGTGTGCCCGAGGAACTCGGAACCGGAAGCCCAGATGGCCTCCTTGTTGATCGGACCGGTCACAATGCCGGCGACCTTGCCCTCCAGCGCCGCGGTGGTAGCGGTTTCAATGGCGACGACGGCGGCGCGCCCTGCCCGCGCATCCACCTTTCCCCATTCGGGCAGATCATCGCCCAGCACACCGGTGTCGAAAACATCGACGACGCCTTCCCCTGCGGGGTCGGCATCCCAGTGACTGAGCACGCGCACCTCAGCATCGACGCCGAGGGCACTGATCGCTCGGCGCACGGCGGCGGCGTCGCCAACGGCGATACCGTGCGTACGGCTGTCACTCGCGAATTCGAGCAGGGTTTTGACGGCGATCTCCGGGCCGATGCCCACCGGATCGCCAATGGTCATTGCGAGTACGGGACGTGTCATTGTTCGCTCCTTCATTCCAACTCATTACTTATTGTCTGATAACTGTCTTGTGTTGATCGGATAATTAGGCGGATTCCGCCCGGATCGGCCGCCCAACTTCTCCGGCGCGGCGGGGCATCGGGACCATTCGCCCGAGTTGAGCGACGCGGCCCCGGAGAGCTCGGGCATCGCGCCTCTGGAAAGCTCTGCCATCGCAGCCCACCGGCAAGGCCTGGACGTCGCGGCCCTTCGCTGAGTGCCGGGTCAGCCGCCTCGGATGAATCGCCCCGAGGCGCAGACGCTTCCACGCCACGCATACGGACGGCGTCGCACCAGATATGGCATTCGGGCGGAAGCCACCGACCGCAGACCCCGCCACCGCTCAGTAGCTCGGAATGTGGAATCGCGACCGCCCCATAAACACCGGCACCATGCTTCCCGTTCCCGACTGCATCTGTCGATGGTTGCTGTGCGAGCACAGTGTTACACTCAGCTCCCACTCGTTTGTTCCTTGTGCACCGCCGGGCGGGTACGGACCCAGCGACGCCGCTGATCGACCAGATTCTCCAAGTGTTCGATGCACCGCAGCGCGCCATCGCGTTCACCGATGAGCCCGCCCTTCGTCAAGATCGGCGTACCCGCCCAGCCGCCGCCGACGATCTGTCCGGAGACGGCTAGCGGCATAACCTCACCTTCCACTTCGATGCCGCGGGCATCAAGCGCATTCAGCACGCTAGCGGTGATATCACCTCCCGTGGTGTACAGGCCGTCGACCTCGCACTCCTCCATCACTCGGCGCACCATGGAGCTGATCACTCTCGGCAGCTCCTCCGCCTCTTCCCGAGTCAACTGTCGGATATCAGCCTTTTCCAATACAGATGCCCACAGCACGATCCGATGCGGGCTACTCGTCAAGGCGGCCACCAACGCCGTCACCGAGGCATCGAGTTGCGGTAGGCGTTCACCTTCGGGAATGAAGGGACGAACCACGGTGACCTGCCGGTTCTCCTGCAGATGCGCCAGCTGGGAGATCGTTAGATCGGTCGACGATCCGGACACCGCGAGAATTGGGCGCCCAGCAGCACCGGCGATTAGCCCCATGGCACGCGCCATAGCCAGTGATCCCGGGCCTGGATCAATGCCGCAGAGCACCACGTCGGCCCGGCGCGCGGCACGCACCGCAGCGGCAGCAAGCAGGTCAATATGCTCCAGCACAATGGCATCGCCGACCACCACATCGAGCCCCGGATCCTGGAATAGCTCAGTGAGCCGCTCTTCGAGAACGGTGCCCGGTGCGGTTACCGCATCGATGGGAATGCTGACGGCCGTGAGCGAGGTATGTTCCCGTAGAATCTCGGTCACCGAGGATGTTCGCATGGGGGAACGCACATCGTACGCCAGCTCGGTTGCCTCGAGGCGGCGACCGCCCAGCAGTTGGTGTCCATCAACCGTCACACGGCCGGCATCGGGATGGGCGGGAATGCACAAGCCCACCGCCCGCTTTCCAGAGAATTCGGTCACCGTATCCAGAAGCGACTGAGCGGCTACCCCAACATTCCCGCGCAATGTGGTGTCGATGCGGGCACAGGCGAGCCTGACCGGCCATCCGGCCGCAACCGCACGACGCATGGTTTGCGCAGCATCGCGCGGCGCCGCGTGCCGCGAATCAGTAGCGGCCACGACGACGTCGAACTGCGGGTGGTAGTCGGCGATGGCTGCGCCGGACCGGTCCACATTAGCCGTCACAGCGCGCATACCGGCACGGGCAAACCCCGCCGCACAGGCATTTCCTCCTGTCAGGTCGTCGGCAACAATAAGGGCATCAGCCATGACAGCGCCTCAAACAATCAGGGAGAGAATCAGTAGCAACGGTATGGAACCGGCCCAGGCCGCCGTCGTGATACCCGACCATCCGCGTAGCGCATCCGTTCCTTCCAGACCCGTGAAGCGGGTGACGACCCAGAAATACGAATCGTTGAAGTAGGAGAAGACCATGGATCCGGCCGTACAGGCAATCACCGCAACCAGCGGAGCTAGACCGGTCTGACCCATGATCGGTGCCGTTACCGAGGCGGCAGTAATAATCGCTACTGTCCCGGATCCCTGCGCAATGCGTACCAGAGTAGCGATGAGGAACGGCACCAAGAATGCCGGTAGAGCAGTTCCCGCAATGGCGGACGCTACTTCGTCGCCCACACCGGAATCACGCAATACTTGACCGAAGGACCCGCCCGCGCCCGTGATCAACAGGATCAGACCGGCAGAGGAGGCCGACTCGGAGAACCAGGAAGCGAACTTCTTCTTCGGTGCCCAGCGCGGCATGATGAAGTACACCGCGATGACCAGTCCGATCAGCAGCGCGACGACCGGGTTACCCAGGAAAATGAATGGTTTAGCCCAAGCAGATGCAACGTAATCCGGCTGGCCGGGCTGCCCGAGCGCCGGGTTGCCTTGCTGCGCCTTATCGATGGCGCTGGCTACGGTGTTCGCAAGGATTAGGATCAGCGGAACAATCAACGGTAGCGATCCGCGGAATGCCCCCACGCTATGGGGCTTGCTCCCCTGCGGTGCCCCACCGAAGTACTCGTCGGGGTCGTAGGTGACGATTCTTCCGTCGCGGCGCTTGGGCTCATGCCCGAGAACACCGTACACGGCCTCGCGAACCTCAGGAAGAATCTTGTCCTCGAGCTTGGGACCGATCCACTTCGCGTACAGAACCACTACGGGAAGCAGAAGGAGCGTAAAGATAGCACCCGTCACGATGACAAGGCCGAGATCCGCACCTAGAATGCCGGTGGCCGCCAGAGGCCCGGGTGTTGGCGGGACGAGATGGTGGGTCAGGGTCATTCCACATCCCAGCGCCAGGGCAAGGGTAACGTATCCGCCGCGTTTGACACGAGCAATCGAGCGTGCCAGCGGATTCATGATGACGTACCCGGAGTCGCAGAACACCGGGATGGAAACAAGATTGCCAACGGCGCCCATCGCCCAGGCCTCTCTCCCGGAACCGAAGGCGCGCAAGAAGGCGTGGGCCAAGGCGTCTGCAGCCCCTGATACTTCAAGGAACTTGCCGATCATGACACCAAGACCGATGACGATTCCGATCGTTCCCATCGTCGATCCGAATCCATTTGTAATCGAACCGACCAGACCAACGGGGTCTTGCCCGGCAATCAGACCCGTGGTCAAGGACGCCAAGATAAGGGCAACAAAAGCGTCAAGGCGCGTAAGCAGGACGACGGCGATGATCACCGCTATTCCCGCCAATAGCGCGAGGATGAGTTGCACATCCATGTGAACCTCCTAAACGTGTAGCGACGTCGCTAACACATCCAGTATATGCACACATGGCGCATATGGAGTAGCGTTATTGACACATCATGCGCATATCAGGCGTTGGAGGGGACGTCGTCCGCTGCTGCCCGCGTCGTCCGCTGTCCTGCTGCTCACCCGCCACTGCCCGCGTCGTCCGCTGTCCACGCCGCCCCTGGCGCCGCCCGAGCCAACCGTGCACAGGTTACCCACGCCCATGCCCGGCCCTGCCACCACCACGCACATACCACCAACACAGCCACGCACATACCACAGCACGCGAAAGGGCGCCGACCGGGAATCCCCGATCAGCGCCCTGCACTTTAGCACCCTGCGTTGCAGTACAGATACTCCACTACAGCCAGGCACGTCCGCGTCGAGACCGTGCTGCCCTTGCGTGCTTCACACACGCCCGTTAGCACTACACCGCGTATCGCGGGCGCACAGGTTTCCGAGCTTCGCTCGCGGCAGCCTACTCTTGCTCGGCAGGCTGCTTGCCAGCCACACTGCTCGTCCTGCCGCGGCCTACTTGTCCTGCTTGCGGATCTCGTTGGCGAGGTCTGCCATCTGCGCCGCAAGCTCGGTCACCTGGCCCGCCAGATCAACCGGAGCGGTCGCAGGCGCAAACGAGATGTGCTCCGACTCATTCGAGATCGCTGCCCGCCCGGCTTCCAACCGCGCCACTGGCACACGGAACGGCGAGCAGGAGACGTAGTCGATTCCAATGGCGTCAAAGAAGTGGATCGACACCGGATCGCCACCGTGCTCACCACATACGCCGCAATGCAGCCCCGGCTTTGTCGAACGTCCCCGCTCGACTCCCATTTCGACCAGCTGACCGACACCGCTCCAATCGATCGTCTCGAAGGGCGAGGTGCCGAAGATACCGTAATCGAAGTAGTCGTTGAAGAAGGCCGCCTCGACGTCGTCGCGCGAGAATCCCCACGTGGTCTGGGTCAGATCGTTGGTACCGAAGGAGAAGAAGTCCGACTCGGCGGCGATGCGCTCAGCGGCGACCGCAGCCCGCGGTAACTCGATCATATTGCCAATCGGGAGAGCGAGCTCCACGCCCGACTCCGCCTCAACATCCGCAATGATCTTCTCGGCTTCATCACGCACGATCTGCAACTCGCGGATCGAACCGATGAGCGGAACCATAATCTCCGGGCGCGGATCTTTACCTTGCTTCTTGCATTCGACGCAAGCCTCCGCGATCGCGCGGATCTGCAGCTTGATCAAGCCGGGATCTTCAGACCAAGGCGGACACCGCGCAGGCCGAGCATCGGATTCTGCTCGTGGTTCGCCTTCACGGCTGCCAGCAGGCGCTTCTCATGCTCGGTGACTTCCTCGCCCTTGGCCTCCTTGACCGCCAGTTCCACCGAGAGCTCCGTCAGATCCGGCAGGAACTCATGCAACGGCGGATCGATCAGGCGCACGGTGACCGGCAGGCCGTCCATGGCGCTGAAGATTCCAACGAAGTCGGACTTCTGCAGCGGCATCAGCGCATCGAATGCAGCCTGCTGCTCCTCCTCGGTCTCGGCGAGGATAACCGCCTCAATCAGCTTGCGGCGGTCGCCGAGGAACATATGCTCGGTACGGCACAGGCCAACTCCCTGCGCGCCGAAGGAACGAGATCGCTCGGCGTCTTCCGGGTTGTCAGCGTTTGCCCGTACCTCCAGGCGCCGCTTCGCATCGGCGTGGGTGAGGATACGGTCGACGGCGTAGACCAGTTCCTGGGTGTCCTCATCGGGAGAGGCAGCCAATCCGGCCTCAAGACCGTGCGAGATGTAGGTCATCACCGGGGAATCAACCACCGGGACCTCACCTTCAAAGACCTCACCGGTTGTGCCGTCGATGGCGATAACATCACCGGCGTGCAGCGTCTTGTCCTGCGACTTGACGTAGACCGTCCCGGCCACCTCATCGACGACGAGGTCCTCCGCTCCGACCACGCAGCAGCGGCCCATGCCACGGGCAACCACGGCGGCATGCGACGTCTTTCCCCCACGGGCGGTCAGTACGCCAGCAGCCGCAACCATGCCCGCCAGGTCGTCCGGGTTGGTCTCGCGGCGCACCAGGATAACGGAAGCACCCTCGGCCACCCGAGACTCCGCCTGCTCATTGTTCAGCACAATTTCGCCCACGGAAGCCCCCGGCGAGGCGGGCATGCCCCTGGTCAGTACCTTCGCCGAAGCGGACTTGTCGAACTGCGGGAACAGCAGCGAGGTCAGCTGGTCGCCCGTGACGCGGGTAACTGACTCATCGGTTGTAATGAGCCGCTCGTCCACCAGTTGCACGGCCACACGGAAGGCGGCTGCTGGCGTCCGCTTGCCAACACGGGTTTGCAGCATCCACAACTTGCCCTGCTGGATGGTGAACTCGATATCGCAGAGGTCGCGGTAGTGCGTCTCCAGCTTCTGCATAATGCCGCGCAGCTCGTCGTAGGACTTCTTGTCCACACGCTCCAGATCCGCCAAGGACAGCGTATTGCGGATACCGGCGACGACGTCCTCCCCCTGTGCGTTGATCAGGTAGTCACCGTACACGCCCGAATGGCCGGTGGAGGGGTCACGGGTGAAGCACACTCCGGTGCCCGAGGTTTCGCCCATGTTTCCAAAGACCATGGTGCAGATATTGACCGCCGTTCCGAGGTCATTGGGAATACGCTCGCGACGCCGGTAGATGCGGGCACGGTCGGTGTTCCAGGAACGGAAGACCGCCTCAATGGCTAGGTCCATCTGGCGGCGAGGATCCTGCGGGAAGTCTTCGCCGGTGGCATCCTTGACAATCTGCTTGTACTCGACGACGAGTTCCTTGAGGTCGTCGGTGGTCATATCAAGGTCGCCCTTGTATTCCTTGCGATCCTGCAGGGCCTGCAGTGCATTGGCGAACAGGTCGCCGTCGATATCCTGCACGGTCTTGCCGAACATCTGGATAAGGCGCCGGTACGAATCCCAGGCAAAACGCTCGTCGCCCGACTGTGCGGCTAGCCCCTGAACGGACTCGTCGTTCAAACCGATGTTCAGTACCGTTTCCATCATGCCCGGCATCGAGAACTTGGCGCCCGAACGCACGGAGACCAGAAGCGGATCGGACGGATCACCCAGACGCTTCTGCATCGTCTGCTCGACCTCGCGCAGATGTGAGGTGACTTCGACATCGAGAGTCTCAGGGGTATGGCCGGCGCTGAGGTAAGCCCGACATGCTTCGGTCGTAATCGTAAAACCCGGTGGGACGGGCAGGCCGAGATTCGTCATCTCGGCCAGATTGGCACCCTTTCCACCGAGGAGGTCCTTCATGTCCTTGTTACCCTCAGTGAATGAGTAGACGTATTTTGTCGCCATTGAGTTCCTCCGTTGGAGCGCTTGTATTCAGAATTTGCAGGCCATTCAAAGGCTAGCACCCGCGAGTGCCGGATTGAATAGACAGCAGTATATAGGTCTTCGGGCCCATTGATCACCCCTGCCGCGCCACACTATATCAATTCCTACGGAAAAGGCGATACACAATGGAGAAGCGGAGAGAGAACCAGGCAGGGCACCCGGCAACCTGAAGGAGGAACTCGGTAGCGAAACCGGGTCAATTGACAGCCCAGCGACGCTCAGTAAGCCGGTGAACACCGCCCCTTCTCAGCTCCGACACGAGCGACTCACGTCCAAAGTTTCAACACGAGCGACTCACGTCTAACACAAACCGCAGCGATTCCACCGCTCGCACCAATCGACACTCCCCAGATGGCAGATCAGGCACCGAGCAGCCACACTCCGGCAAACCCACATGAGGCCGCGACAATATACGACGCCAGAGTCCCGATAATGAAGCGTTCGGTCAACGCTGGATTCGACTGTAAGTCCGCCCAGCGTCCCAGTCCTTTAATGGCGACGACGGCGGCAACGAGTCCGGGCTGACCGGCAAGGATACACCCGGCAATAGCAATGCGCTCCAGCACCCCTATCCAGGTACCTCCGCGCAGCACCTCCACCGGCCGTTCCTCTTGCGGAAGGACAGTGGCGGCATGCCCGCCGGAGCGGGGTACTTGGCCATTTCCGTTATCGCTTACCCGAGCCAGGTGCAGCACAACTTCAACTACCACCCACCCGATAAAGACCGCTGCCAGTAACGTTACGACGATGATTAACCACGCCATACTTCCCCTTCCGTCCAGCCCTGCAACGTACACGGGGTGTGCGCGACGATTAAGCACGTCATACTTCCCCCGCCCGTTTGCTGGACCCACCACTATCTAACTCGTGCAATAGCCGTACGGCCAACGGCCATACCGCCTGTTCCTCCGCCCAGTGCGCTCCGAGGCGACGCTGAGAGACGGCCTGCGGCGTGATGGAGAGGGCGCGAGCTATCGCCTGGCCGGTCTCGCCCGACTCCAGCAGTTGCACCGCCTCGCGTTGGGCCACGGTCCGGGACTGCACAACAATGCCAATCACGTGCAGCAATGCCTGTAGTTCTGCGGCCCGAGCCGGGCGGTCGAGCGCCTCGCCGCGCAAGGGGTTTACTTCGACAGCGCTCCCGGCGGCGGCTGATCGACCGCGTGCCGCGGTGCGAACTCCTCTTTTCGCGGCCGACGCGGCATGTACCTCGTCGGCAGTCGTGCCTTCACCATTGGAAACCGTCGGCACGCGAACAGCCAGCGATACCGGCAGCCGTTTTGACGCCTCCACTGCCTCACGGGCGCACACGAAGGCCATCCCACTGCCCTCACGCACCGAAGTGGGGAGATTCTCCTGCGCATCGGGCGCGCATCCAATTCCGATATGCCACCCTCCACTGCGTAGGACCCGTCGAATCGCTTCCGCCGCGGCAATTGCGGATATCGGCACCCCCTGTGCTTCGTCTCCCACCGTGCGTTCGAAAGGAAGGAGCGTGGGCACATCCTGCAGCATTGCGAGAAGTTCTGGAATACGATCTGCCGTGCGACGCGATGCCACCTGATCAATGGTTAGCACGAACATACAGCCACCATAACACACATCAAGCCTTTCAACTTGATATGCCAACATCAACTTCCAACCCTTGATGCATGCCGCACGTTACCAATGTATGCAGCGTTACGCCGATGCATGCCGCACGTTACCAATGTATGCAGCGTTACGCCGATACATGCCGCACGTTACCAATGTATGCAGCGTTACGCCGATACATGCCGCACGTTACCAATATATGCGGCCTGCCGCCTAGTGCATGCCGTGAATGCGTCCGCCGTCGTCAACCGTAATATCGCAAGCAGATGGCCGACGCGGCAGACCCGGCATGGTCATAACCGAGCCGGAGATCAGCACGACGAATCCGGCGCCGGCCGATAGACGAACTTCCCGGATCGGCACGTCAAACCCCTCGGGAGCGCCGAGAGCTGCCGGATCGGTGGAGAAGGAGTACTGCGTCTTCGCGATACACACCGGCAAATGCCCCCTCCCCTCGCCCTCCAGCCGGAGAAGCTCGCGCCTGGCCGCCGCCGTGAAGGTCACCGTGGCACCGTGATACACGCGCTGAACTACCGCGAGCGCCTTTTCCGCCAACGGAAGCTCATCCTTGTAGCATAGGCGTGGCTTTTCCGATCTTGCTGCGCCCGCTTCCTCCAGCGCGGCTATCACCGCGCGGGCCAAGGGCTGCGCACCCGCACTTCCCTCGGCATAGTGACACGACAAGGCCACTTCAATTCCCAGCCTTGCCATTGCGGCACGTACTTCCTCGATCTCAGCAGGGGTATCGGCGGCAAACTGGTTAAGCGCCACCACCACGTGCTGCCCATAGACTTCCTGCAGATTGCGCACATGCTGCCGCAAGTTGGCGACACCCGCCCGCACCGCCTCCACATTCTCGCCTTCCAGGGCCGCCAATTCCACGCCGCCGTGGTACTTCAACGCGCGCACAGTTGCCACTACCACAGTCAGGGCCGGAGTCAATCCGGTCTGCCGCGAGACGAGATCGAAGAACTTCTCCGCACCCAGATCCGCACCAAATCCCGCCTCGGTAATGGCAATATCGCCCAGCGCCAGTGCGGCACGGGTAGCAATCACAGAATTACAGCCGTGGGCGATATTCGCGAAGGGACCGCCATGTACAACGGCAGGCGTACCTTCGAGGGTTTGCACAAGATTCGGAGCCAGGGCATCGCGCAGCACGGCGGTAAGCGCCCCGGTTGCTTCCAGATCATCGACCGTCACCGGTTCACCCTGTGAACTGCGTCCGACAACGATACGCGCCAGCCGATCGCGCAGATCCGCTAGCGACGACGCCATGCAGAACGTCGCCATAATCTGACTGGCCGCCGTGATATCAAACCCGGATTCGCGCGGCACACCTCCGGTTCTGCCTCCCAGCCCGACGACGATCTCGCGCAACGCCCGGTCATTGACATCAACCGTGCGGCGAATGGAAACGCTACGCGGATCGAGGTCAACCGTGGTGAAATGCAAGGCGTTATCCACCATGGCCGCGAGCAGGTTATTCGCCTCTGCAATCGCCGCGAAGTCGCCGGTGAAATGCAAGTTGATATCCTGCGCCGGCGTGAGTTGCGCCTTGCCGCCACCGGTAGCGCCACCCTTAATGCCGAAAACCGGCCCCATGGACGGCTCCCGGAGCGCAAGAACCGGACGCCTCCCCAAGCGGCGCAGGCCATCGGCCAGCCCAATCGACGTTGTCGTCTTCCCCTCCCCGCAGGAGTGGGCGAGATGGCCGTTACCAGTACGAGTGGGGCAGACGGACGCTCCCGGTACTCTGGCAAACCTTCCAGGTAGTCAAGGGCTATTTTCGCCTTATCATGCCCGTAGCGGAGTAACGCCCTGTCCGGAATCCCGTAACCGGCAGCAAGATCTGAGATAGGCAGGGGAGTCAGGACTCCGGCGGCAGCGTGCTCCTGCCGCGCATCTCCATTGGCATATCCGTTCAGTGCTCGTGTCACATTACTTATGCTAGGCGAAGAGGCGTGCATCAAACCGCCACTTGGCGACGGATGGGATGGAGCGCGCCAGCGCCTCGGGCTACGTCAGCCCGGTGGCCTGCGCCAGAGCGCCACACTTCACCACGTGGCATGAACTCAGTCGCAACCTTTCAATGCCGCGGTACCGCACCGCTCGGCATTTCAAATCCCCAATGCCTGCCGTGCCGCGACACGCGCATGTGCCGGGTCATGTGCCCCTTGCACCGACTCAGCCGCCAATCGACACTGCGCGAAGCTCACCGCGCATAACTGGGCTCCCACTGCGGGCAACGCGGTGGGAGCCATGGATAGCGACGTGACTCCCATTCCTACAAGCACGCAGCACAAGAAGGGATCTGCGGCCGCCTCACCGCACACGCCCACCGGCGTACCTATTCTCTGGCCCGCCTCGGCGATGCGAGCAACAAGCGCGAGCACGGCGGGCTGCCAGGGATCGGTGTATTCAGCCAACGGTGCGGACAGGCGATCCGCCGCCATCACATATTGTGCGAGGTCATTTGTGCCGATGGAAACGAAATCCACGCGCCGCAAGAACTGCTCTGCAAGCACGGCGACGGACGGAACCTCGACCATAATGCCCGCCTTGAGGCCGCGAGCGCGAACACGAACCGCAAAGTCCTCCGCCTCCGCCAGTGTGGATACCAGCGGCGCCATCACCCACGTTTCACCCTGGTGTTCCCTGGCAACGGCGGCGATGGCATCAAGCTGGTGGTCAAGCAGCTGCGGGTAACGCAAACCGATTCGCAGGCCGCGTACCCCCAAGGCCGGGTTCGCCTCAGGGCCCATATTCGCGAAGGCGAGCGGCTTATCAGATCCAGCATCAAGAGTGCGGATCACAACCTTGCGACCGGAAAAGGCTTGGAAGATCGGACGATAATGAGCTGCCTGCTCCGCAACACTCGGCTCCTCCCGTGCCGCAAGGAATCCAAGCTCGGTACGCAGTAGACCGATACCCTCCGCCTCCCCTGCCGCGGCGCGTTGCGCACCTCGTACATCCTGCACATTGACAAGGAGTTCCACCCGGTGGCCATCTGTTGTCTGCGCCGGCCCCTTCCAGGAACGCACGGTCGCCCGCCACTGTGCATCATGTTCGACTAAGCGGTGAGCATCGGCCGGGTTCGCCGTGCGTGTCAGCATTCCCGTGGAACCGTCGATCAGCACCATGTCACCGTTGCAGAATCGGGAAAGACCACGTGCCGCCACAACGCAGGGAATGCCGAGCTGCCGCGCAATGATCGCGGTATGCGATGTCGGCCCACCGAGTTCGGTCGCCAGCGCGATAACCCTGTTCGCATCGAGGCCGGCCGTATCGGCCGGTGCCAGGTCATCGGCCAATAGGATACTTGGCTCCGGTGGATTTGGAACCCCGGGTTCTGGGGCACCCTGCAGCTCGGCAACCACCCGTGCACACACATCCCGCAGGTCCGTCACCCGCTCCGCCATTGTGGCATCACCGTTTTCGAACAGTTCCACGAAATGCGCCGTTGCCCGAATAATGGCCTGCACCGCCGGTAGACCGTCGGCGATAAGCGCGGCAACCTCTTTGCGTACACCCGGATCCACGGCAAGCACCGAGGACATCTGCAAGACCTCTGCCGATGTGCCGGTGCAACGTTCGGAACGTTCCTGGAGGCGACGCGAAACCGCTGCACTGGACTCTTCGTATCGTTCGAGTTCCCGGGCACGTTCTTGTTCTGGCACACGTAGCTCTTCGCCGTCGGGGATGGAAGGTCTGACGACCCACACGGCAGGCGCATACGCCATGCCAGACACGACGGGCGTACCGTAGACGTCACTCATATTCTCGCTACCCCGATGGGTCATTGCTTCGCTCATTATGATCCCCACCTCTGCCGGTTCGTGCGGCCTGCCCTTCGGATCGACGGTGCACCGAAAGGCGGGTGCCACACGGCCAGTCTATCCGAAGCATTCTGCGGTCACTGGCGTCTATGCCATAGGTTCCGCATCCGCACAAGCCTCCGGCCATCACCACCGCCTGTATCGTCAGCGCGGGCGCATCCCCGCACACCGGATCACGCCGGACCGCAAGCATTTGCACACACCCCTCCTTCATGCCATACCACACGCGGGCGCCCGGCCCCGTTTTCAAAACTCCTCCACCACCAGGCTTGACATACCTCACACCTCCACCGCATAATGAATAAACATTCAGTCGTGAATTACTATTCGGAGGCTGGCAATGAAGCTTGGCTACATCGCTATCGATGAGGGGACAACGAACTGCAAGGTCCTCGCCTACTCGCAGGATGGCGCCGTGCTCGCTGAGGCATCACGGACGCTGACACTACGCAATCCCGCCGCAGGCCATTTCGAGCAGGACGCGGCGGAAATCCTTTCCGCGGTTGATGACGCACTGGCACAGCTCCTCGCTGATCTTCCCGACCTACAGGTACGTGGCATCTCCATCAGCAACCAGCGTGAATCCGTCGTCGTCTTCGACTGCGCGACTGCCACCCCGCTTACTCCGGTTATCGGCTGGCAAGACTCCCGTACCACGCACGCATGCCAACATCTGATTGACGCAGGATGGTCCGATACCTTCCGCGCCGCCACCGGGCTGCATCTTGACCCCATGTATTCCGCAACAAAAATGGCCGCCGCCCTGGACCTGGCGCAGGGCAGCATCACGGCGACCACTCGGGTCGGTACGATCGACGCACTTCTCATAACTCACCTCACCGGCGGAGCGACATGCGCCACCGATCCCACGAACGCCTCCCGAACCTTGCTGTACAACATTCATGCCGCCACGTGGGACCCGCAACTTTGCGAGGTCATGCGAATTCCTATGGAGGCCTTGCCACAGGTCCGCGCATCAAACAGCATCTTCGGCACATACGGCGGAACGCTGGAGCGCTTGGCAGGAGTCCCCGTTGTAGGCGTGTTGGGCGACTCGCACGCAGCACTCTACGGCCAGCACTGCAGCGAGGGAATCGGAAAGGTCACCTTCGGAACCGGCTCGTCAATCATGATCCCGACCGCGAGCGCACAAGTTGCCACCTCCCCGGTAGACACAACCATCGGTTTCACACTTGACACGAAAGTCACCTACGCGCGCGAAGGTAATGTGCTCGCGGCCGGCGCAGGAATCGACACGGCAGCCGACCTGCTGCGGTTCCCCTCCGGCAAGGATCTCGTCGCTGCCGCCGCGGACACCGCCACCACACCGCTCACCTATGTGCCGGCCTTCTCCGGGCTTGCTGCCCCCTGGTGGGATCGCGACGCAGTCGGCCTACTCGTTGGGCTGCGCCGTGACAGCACCAACGCGCAAGTCGCCCGCGCCGTCATCGAGTCCGTCGGGCACCAACTGGCAGACATCGTCGACGTCGTACGCGCGGAAGGAACTGACCTCGCCCTACTCCGAGCCGACGGCGGCCTCACCAGGAGCCCGTTGTTCGTGCAGGCAACCGCCGACATCTTGGATGTCGCCATTGAAACCGCGGACCAGAGTGACATCTCTGCGTACGGCGCAGCTCGCATGTGCGCCACAGGGCTAGGAGAACTGGCGGAATTCGATTCGGGAAGCGTTGCCTACACCCGCTTCGAGCCGCACATCGCACACAGCCAGCGGCAACAATCCCGCCGACAATGGCGAGACGCCATTAACCGCTCTCGCACAGCCGCATAACGCGGCAGGAAGGAAATCACCGTGAGTGACTCAACATCAAAACCCTTCTGGAGGCGTGCAGCCTTCGGCTGGGCTCTAATGTGGGTTGTCATTATTGTCGCCGTCGTCGTTAACACACGGGTGTATACACCGGGTGAGGAACCCGAACTCGTGGGCCGAGGAGGGAATGCGGACATTATTGACGACCCCGCCGCTTACGCCCAAGAGGAGTACAGCACCGTCATTAAACCAGCCATTGAGGACAACGCGGTTGAGCTGACAGAACTGCTCGACGCCATTGAGGCGGATGCCGATGCGGCAGGCGAAGAATACGGCGGCCGTAACGGACAGTCAGCCTGGTCGTTCCCAGTCAGCGCAACCGGGACAATCGCCGAGGGCAGCTTTGGCGAGGTCACCCTCGAAGTTGCGGGCCTCACCGAGCCTAGCGTGGGCATTCAAACCGGCCCGGCCATCACCGGCACCGCGCTGCGCGACGCGACCGGAACGATCACTTTCTCCATGTTCACCAACCAGACGGATTTCGCCAGCGTCGCCACCGAAATCAACAACCAGATGAAAGACGACCTGTTGGCCAACGTGGACCTGACGGAGATGATCGGGCAAGAAGTCACGGTGACCGGCGCCTTCACCTACGACGACTCCGGTCACATCCTCATTACTCCGACCAGTATTGAGGTGCAGCGATGACACGGGTCAGTACCGGCGCAACGACGGCGCTTGCCACGCCTGCCGAAGGTACGGATATCGCCACCGGTGAAGTCATTATGAGCGCCCGCAATGTCTCAAAGGTATACGGGGGCACCCATGCCCTACGCAACGTGGACTTCGATATCTACAAGGGTGAAGTCACCGTGCTACTGGGCGAGAACGGTGCGGGCAAGTCCACGCTCATGAAGATCATGTCGGGCGTGGAAAGGCCCACGGCCGGATCTTTACAACTCAAAGGCCAAGAAATCGCGTTCTCTTCACCGGCTGACGCAGTTTCGCAGGGTGTTGCGATCATCCACCAAGAGATGAATCTCTGCCTCAATATGACAATCGCCCAGAACATCTTCTTGGCGCGAGAGGTCACTCGCGGTGGCGTCGTCAATAAGCGAGAGCAAAACAGACGCGCAGTCCTGGCACTGTCCCGGCTGGAGGAAGATATTCGGCCAGACACGTTGGTGGGTGACTTACGCCTAGGCCAGCAACAACTGGTAGAGATCGCGCGCGCACTGGAGGAGAACGCGGAGATTCTCATTATGGATGAGCCGACGTCCGCACTGTCCGTAGGCGAGGTGAAGGTTCTCTTCAAGGTGATCCGCGATTTGACCGCCCACGGCGTCTCCATCGTCTACATCTCACATCACCTGGACGAATGTCTGGAAATCGGCGACGAAGCAGTGGTCTTGCGCGATGGAACGGTCGTCAACCATGCTCGCATGAAAGACGTTGATATGGCATGGATGATCTCCAATATGGTGGGCCGCGCCCAGGACGAGTTGCATGTTCCCGTTACCGCAACCCCCGGCGAGACAATCCTGACGATCAATAATCTCATTGTTGCCGACCCGCAGAATCCGGGACGTACCGCAGTACGCGATTTCTCGCTCGATGTACGTAAGGGAGAAGTCATTGGCATTTATGGCCTCATGGGTTCCGGCCGCACCGAGCTGCTCGAAACAATCATCGGGCGCAATAGGGCGCAGGGCGGGGCAATCGGCTTCGCGGGCCAAGAGATCACGAAAATGTCCATCGCGCAGCGCATTGCGCGCGGCATCTATCTGGTACCGGAAGACCGGCAGCGCGATGGGCTGGTACAGGGGCAGACCGTAGGTTTCAACCTATCGCTCGCATCGATTCTCGGGTTCCTCACGGGCCCCTTCGTTTCCCGCCGACGTGAGAAAGCACGTACCGCTGAGATCACCACAAATACGCGCGTGAAGGCATCCTCTCCCAAGGCGCTGATCGGTTCGCTCTCCGGCGGCAACCAACAAAAGGTCGTTATTGGGAAGGCCCTGATGACGGACCCTCGCCTCGTTCTCTTAGACGAGCCCACCCGCGGCATTGATATTGGTGCTAAAGCAGATATTTTCCGCTTCATGGCCGACCTCGCGGACCAGGGCATTGCGGTCATCTTCACCACCTCTGATGTCAGTGAAGTTCTGACCTCGTGCTCACGGGTTCTTGTCGTCTCGCGCGGCCGCATCACTGCGGAATTCGCACCGGAAGACGTCACACGCGAACGTGTGCTGGCCGCTGCGGACGACTCCCATCAAACTCTCGATTCCATCGAATCCCAGACCACATCGAATACGCAGGACGGAGCACAGAAATGAAAACCGCAGCAAAAGACCGCGAACAGAAGAAGGCATCCGGCTCGAGCCGCTTCTCCTTCTTCGCGGACCGTTCTATCGGGGAATTCCTCATGGATCAACGTGCCTTTATCGTGCTTATCGTCTTGGTCATCGTTTTTGCTGCCCTATCCAGCAACTTCCTTTCCTCTGGAAACCTGCTGACCATGACCCGGCACGTCGCCTATAACGCACTGCTCTCCCTGGGCATGTTGCTCGTGATTATTACCGGCGGTATCGACCTGTCGGTCGGCGCCACCTTGGCCCTGTCCACGGTAGTTGCGGGCGAACTGCTCGGCGGCGTCGGCCTGCCGTTCATTAGCAAGACGGCCTACCCCTCTGTGGTCGCCGTCGTCATTATCTGCATGCTAGTAGGCGCCTTTGTCGGGTGGATCAACGGCCAGCTCATCACGCGATTCAACATTGCGCCCTTCATCGCGACTCTCGGCACGATGTACATGGCCCGCGGTACGGCACAGCTCATTTCCAACGGAGCGACCTACCCGCATCTGCAGGGAGATGCCGCGCTGGGTAACACGGGCTTCTCCTTCCTGGGATCTGGGAAATTGCTCGGATTGCCCACCCAGATCTGGATCATGATTCTGATCGCCATCATCGTCTGGTTCATACTCAACAAGTCACCGTTCGGGACGTGGCTGTACGCAACCGGCGGAAATGCTCGTGCTGCGGGACTCTCCGGAGTACCGGTACGCAGGGTGACCGTTCGGGTTTATGTCATCTCGGGCACCCTGGCGGCCCTGGCAGGCCTCATCATTGCCTCCGAGTTAACTTCGGGAGGCCCGCAGTTGGGAACCACCTTCGAAATGAACGCCATCGCCGCCGTCGTTATTGGTGGGGCATCGCTCGCCGGCGGACGCGGCAATGTCAAAGGCGCTCTGATTGGAGCCTTCGTGATCGGCTTCCTCTCCGATGGACTTACGCTCGTCGGTATTTCCACCTTCTGGCAGACCTTCATTAAGGGCCTGATTATCGTCCTCGCCGTCATGCTGGACCAGGCGCAGGAACGGCTGAAGAACGCCCGTGCCGCAGCGGCGGCAGCGGCGAGTGTACGCGCAGAACGAGGAGAACCAGCGCAAGATCCGGACCCCGAACCCAAGGGCTCATCCGACTCAGTCGGCACGCAGTCTCCAGAACCATCCGATTCAGTCACAACCCACAAGTAAGTACCGCGCGGAGTCGGTACCTACGACCCGTTCGCATACCGGCTCCCGCCTTCAACCGGGCGCGCTGCAGCGCCCACAACCACAAGGAGATCAACATGAAACGCAATCGACTGATCCGGGCGGCCGCCGCCCTCGCGGCTTTCACGCTCGGTTTGGCGGGCTGCTCGTCCGATAATTCGTCCGACGGCGGCTCCGGCGGTGAAAGTTCCGCCGTCGAAACTCACGAGGCGGGCGGCCTGATCGCTATCATTACGCCCTCGCACGATAATCCCTTCTTCAAAGCGGAGTCCGACGCCGCCGTGGCGAAGGCGCAGGAGCTCGGCTACGATACTTCCGCAAATTCGCATGACGACGATCCCAACAAGCAGTCCGAGCTGATTGACACCGCTATTTCGCAGGGCGCCGTCGCCATTATTCTCGATAATGCCGGTGCCGATGTCACCACTGGCGCAGTGCAGAAGGCGGTGGATGCCGGCATTCCCGTGTTCCTCATCGACCGCGAGATCAATGAGACGGGTATTGCCACCTCGCAAATTGTCGCCAATAACTCCCAGGGTGCCGCCCTCGTCGGGGAAGCCTTTGCCACCGAGTTAGAGGGACAAGGCAAGTACGTGGAACTACTAGGGCGCGAGACCGATACCAATGCACAGGTTCGCTCCACCGCCTTCCACTCGGTACTCGATCAGTACGAGGATCTGGAGATGGTTGGGCAAGAAACCGCCAACTGGGATCAGCAGGAGGCATTCACCAAAACGGAGACGCTACTCCAGCAGCACCCGGACCTGGATGGCATTATCGCCGGAAACGACACCATGGCGGTAGGCGCCGTTGCCGCCGTCGAGGCAGCTGGGAAAAGTGACCAGGTGACGGTGGCCGGTTTCGATGGTTCCCCGGACGCCGTCGAAGCCATTAAGGATGGCAAGATGCTGGCCACCGGTATGCAACCTGCCGTCGCCATCGCCGAAATGTCGGTGGAGCAGGCCGATCTATACATCCGCACCGGTTCTACCGGGGAGGACGAGAAGCAGTCCATTGACTGCGTGCTCATTGACGCTACAAACGCGGACAAATACACCCTTTTCGAGCTATCCGAATAACACGCTGTACGGGCCGGGCATAGGCACCGCACGCCCAACCCGGCCCGTACACCTCAACAGGAAAACAGTGTTCGGGTCGAAGGCCTCTTTTGTCGCATCAACCCGTACACATGCACACAGAAAGATAACATCATGACACAATATCCAGAATTCGGCGCCGGCCTCTGGCATTTCGCCACCTATGTAGACCGGTACGCCGTTGACCGTTACGGCGACCCGCGCGGCACACTTGAGCAGATCGAGTTGGCGGGAAAGGTCAAGGACCTCAGCTGGGTCGATATCAATTACCCCTTCAGCCCAGGCGTTACCGTCGATGAGGTCAAGGACGCGCTAAAGGCCAACAATCTCAAATGTGTGGGCATCACCCCGGAGATCTACCTGCGCGATCACGTCCGGGGCGCATTTACGAACCCCGACGACGCCGCCCGGCGTCGTGCCATCGACATCATGCAGGCGGGAGCCGACATGGTGCGTGAACTCGGTGCGCGCTACGTGAAGACGTGGCCAGGCCAAGACGGATGGGATTATCCTTTCCAGGTCGACTACCACGATGTGTGGAAGAAGTCGGTCGACGCCATGCGGGAGCTGGCCATCAACAATCCCGACCTCAACTTCGTCATCGAATACAAACCGCGCGAACCACGTAACCACATGATCTGGAACAACGCCTCACGCACCATCCTCGGTATTCAGGAAATGGGCGTGGACAATGTTGGCGTTCTCCTCGATTTCGGGCACTCCCTCTTCGGCGGAGAGACGCCGTCAGATGAGGCACAGCTGCTGATCGACCACGGCAAGCTATTCGCCATGGACGTGAACGATAACTTCCGTGGCTGGGATGACGACCTGGTTGTCGGAACGGTTCATCCCATCGAAATCCTGGAGTTCTTCTACACCTTGAAGAAGAACAACTGGGAAGGCGTGTGGCAGTTGGACGAGTTCCCCTTCCGCGAAGACGTGGTGGAGGCCGCCAACCTCGGCATCGACTTCCTCAAGGCCATTTGTCGCACCCTTGAAGTCATCGACATGGACGCCATCGCGCAGGCGCAGGCCGCACAGGACGCCATCGCCGTGCAGCGCATGGTGCAAAAGGCGCTCTTCTCGTCCATGGCGGGTGAGTGAGGATGCTGTATCCTCCCACTGATCGGCAACCCTGGATCGGGCGGATTGACCGGGATTCCCCGGCAGAACTCGTTGGCGCCCTCAAGCAGGCCGCCAACGAGATACGCAAGCGCGATCTTCGCCTGGTACATGAGGCCGGGGCGGGGCACATCGGGGGCTCGTTGGGAGCCGCCGATATTCTGACCACGTTGTATTTGCATTCCCTGCATGTTGCACCTGAACGGGTGAGCGATCCCGAACGTGATCGCTTCATTCTCTCTAAGGGGCATATCGCCGGGATGTTATATGTGGTGTTAGCCGCGCGCGGATTCATCGACCCTGAAGAACTCCCGACCTTCCTACAGCCGGAATCCGACCTCGATGGCCACCCTTCGCGTACCGGGGTGGCAGCCGTTGAGGCCAATACGGGTCCGCTCGGGCATGGTCTTCCCATCGCCGCCGGGCACGCCATGGCGGCACGCCTCGACGGTTCGCCGCGACGCACCTTCGTACTCACCGGCGACGGTGAGCTGCAAGAAGGGTCCAACTGGGAGGCTCTGATGTTTGCTGGGCACCAAAAGCTCGGCAACTTGACCGTGATTATTGATCGGAATCGCCTGCAGCAGGGTGCCAGAGTGGCAGACACTAACACCTTGGAGCCATTGGCTGACAAACTTGCTGCCTTCAATTTCGAAGTCATCGAGGTTAACGGCAATGAGATAGCCGAGTTGCTGGAGGTATTTGATGCGCCAACGCGCGACGGCGCCAAACCGCGGGCCGTCATCGCGCATACCAACAAGGGACATCCGATCAGCTTCATGTCTGACAACGTCGCCTGGCACCACAAAGTGCCCGACGACAAGCAGTACACACAGGCTATGGAAGAGTTGGAGGTGATCTCATGACTGACGCAGCGCGCGACCCACGTGACGGTTTCGTTGCCGCCCTCCTAGAGCTGGCACAAGCAGACCCGCGCATTACAGTCGTCGTCAATGATTCCGTCGGCTCCTCGAAACTCGGTCCGTTCCAGGACGCCTACCCGGATCGCCTGATCAACGTTGGCATAGCGGAACAGAACCTTGTTGGTGTGGGCGCGGGACTGGCCAACGGTGGACGCATCCCCTTCGTGTCCGGTGCCGGGTCGTTCCTCTCCGCCCGTTCAATGGAACAGGTGAAGATCGATGTCGGCTACGCACAGAACAATATCAAGTTGTGTGCACAGAGCCCCGGCTACGCCTATGGGAACCTGGGTGCCACCCACCATTCGGCGGAGGATCTCGCCTGGATGCGTGCCATCCCCGGTATGACAGTTCTGAATCCCGGAGACTGCCGGGAAACCGCTGCCGCAGTGCGTTGGGCTGCCGCATACGAGGGCCGGTCTATATCCGTATCCCTCGATTGAAGGTCGCCGACTTCACGCCCGATGCCCCCTTCGAGGCGGGAAAGGCACTGCGCCTGCACGATGGCGGGGATGTCACCATCATTTCCACCGGTATCGTGACGCCGCGAGCTCTCGCGGCTGCCGAGAACTTGACAGCCGACGGCATTTCGGCGCGCGTACTGCACATGCCCTGCGTAAAACCGCTGGATACGGAGGCGATAGCAACAGCGGCACAGGAGACCGGTGCGATTGTCACCGTCGAAGAGGGCACGACGGTGGGCGCCCTCGGCGGTGCGGTATGTGAGCTGGTCACGGAGATCAGCCCCATCCCGGTACGCCGTTTGGGTGTACCCGACGAGTTCCCGCCCACCGGATCCGAAACATGGATTCTCGACCATTACGGGGTGAGCGCTGCAGGAATCAGCTGTGCGGCGCGGGCCTTACTGGAGTTGACGAAGTAAAGTAAGGGCAGGATTTACACTTGCTGAGACCGTCTGCGGCGAGGAGGGAGACACATGGGCACCAGTAACCAGAATGCGCAGGCGCCTTCTCTCGCCGCAGTCGTCTCAACTGATCAACTTCGCTTGATAACCCGCACGGCACGCCTTTATCACGAACGTGGCCTGAAACAGCAGGAAATCGCAACCAAACTCAACGTCTCGCAAGCGCGCGTTTCGCGCATGTTGAAACAGGCCGTTGAGCTGGGCCTGGTCAAGACGGTAGTGACGGTTCCCGCCGAGGTCTTCCCAGAAGTGGAGGAGAAACTCGAACAACATTTTTCACTGGATCAGGTTGTGGTGGTCGAATCGCATGCCGACTACAACATTGTGTTGGATCGGATGGGGCAGCAACCGCTCGCTTTTTGGAATCGGCACTGGCGAAGGATGACATCGTCGGTATTTCTTCGTGGAGTGAATCGATCTTGCTTGCGGCGCGGGCGCTGCGACCCAGCGCAAGCGTGGGCTGCCGTTCCATTGTGCAAATGGTGGGAGGTGTGGGTAATACCGAAGTCCAGATGGCCGCAACCGAGATCATGCAGATACTGGCGCACCGCCTGCGCGCCGAACCGGTCTTCATGCTTACACCCGCGGTGCTTGATTCCAAACATGCACGCGAAACGCTGGGTAGCGATTCAATGATTCGCCGTGTGACAAAACTATGGAATCAACTGGATATCGCCATTTTCGGCGTCGGAGCGCTAGCCCCCTCTCCCCTGCTCGCACGATCCTGGAACTTCTACCAGCCCGGTGATCGCGATACTTTGCGCAGCGCCGGTGCGGTAGGGGATGTGTGCGTGCGCTACTTCGACGCGAACGGAGAGCCTGTTCGCGGTGTCTTCGATGAGCGTGTCATGTCCATTGAGCGAGATCAGCTGCTACGGGTTCCCCGCCGCGTTGCAGTGGCGGGCGGTCCCGACAAATACGAGGCGGTCCGCGCCTGCCTACGCGGCGGGTGGGCGACCACACTTATCACCGACTCCGACACGGCAACCCAGCTCGCGGATGAAATCTAAAGCCAAGTGTTTCAATACACCGCGCTAAACGGCATCACAACAGCATCAATCAGCAACAGTGCAAACATCGAAGGAGAAGTTCATGCTGAAGAATATCGATCCTCGTTTACACCCCGATCTGCTTTACGTCCTCGCGCGTATGGGCCACGGTGATCGGCTCGCCGTCGTCGACCGGAACTTTCCCGCCGAGTCGCTGGGCAGAGAAGTGGTTCGCCTTGACGGGCTGGATATCCCGTCGGCTCTCGAAGCGTTACTGACGGTGTTCCCCATCGACACCTTCATCGACCAGCCGGTCGCCGTCATGCTTGATGTACAAGCGCCGGATGTGCGCCCGAATGTGCAGGCGAAAGCGCTGGCGCAGATTGAGGCCGTCGAGCAACGTCCCATCGGCGTGGAAGGCCTCGAACGTTTCGAGTTCTACCAGCGCACGAAGTCGTGTTACGCAGTTTTGACGACGACGGAGGACCGCCCTTACGGATGCTTCATTCTGACCAAGGGCGTGGTATGACCCTCGCTCGCTGCGCTTCACGTACCGCCGGGCGGCTCCGGTGTTGTTCATCCATTTCATTGCGGCATTCCGCCAAAGAATCGGACAAGCATGCATAAGCTTGTCTTGCGGGACCAAGCTGACAAAGCAAAGGAACTGATATGGCAAAAGTAGTAGTCCTCGGCTCAATCAACCAGGACGTAACAGTCACATGCAAGCGTGCCCCGCTGGTGGGGGAAACGGTACATGGAACCTCCGTTGAATACTTTCCCGGAGGTAAGGGCTCCAATCAGGCGGTCGCAAGTGCCCGCTTTGGGGCAACAGTCGCATTCATCGGCTGCGTCGGCAATGAGTCGGCAGGCCAGGTCATGCTCTCCAACTTCGATATCAATGGAATTGATCGTTCCGCGGTACGCGTATGCGAAGATGCGCCTACCGGCACTGCTTTGATCACCATTGACGGAACGGGTGACAACTCCATCGTCGTCGTTCCCGGTGCAAACGAACAGGTGGGAGCAGAAGATGTCGAAGCACTGCGCGACGGCGGCTTCGGAGCGGGGGACGTGCTCGTCTGCCAGCTTGAGGTGCCACGCGCCACCGTGGCCGCAGCGTTGCGCCTCGGCCACAAACTGGGCATGACCACGGTGCTGAACGCTGCACCAGCTGACGATGTGCGCGATCTTCTGGATGTCATCGACGTCCTCACAACCAATGAAATGGAGATCCAGCCCAATATCGGTGGAGATTTTTCCAGCCGTGACGAGCTTACAGAGCGCGTGGGAGAGCTGGCTCGAAGCACCGACACCGCCGTTGTGGTGACCCTCGGCGGCGAAGGATGCGTCGCGGTCGCGGGAAACGATGTGGCGGATATACGTGCACGCAGTGTGGATGTTGTGGATACCACAGGTGCCGGGGACACCTTCGTCGGAGTTCTCGCTGCGGTGCTGGCCGATGGCGAGTCTCTTCCCGAGGCTGTGGAGGTAGCCTCTGCCGCCGGTTCTTTAGCGACGACGAAGAAGGGCGCCCAGTCCGGCATGCCGACCCGCGCAGAAGTCGCGGATTTCCAGGCCCAAGCATAGGGGGCCACGCCGCGCTGGGCACAACCGTCTAGAGCGACTTAGTGTCCCGCTCTCTTTGAAGCGGTCTGGGGAGGAGGCTGGGCACCGCAGGAGTGTTTCCATTGCGCTGCCCAGCGCTCCCGGGATTGCGACTTTCGAAGGTTGTGATGAGTACTTCAGACGACTCGGTGCAGCGTCCGTACTCTAGTCGCTGACTATGGATCCTCTCCGGGTTCTTCGGTTATCTTCGGCTTTCGCACGGACATACGCGAAAAACCCGGGGATTCCATCAAGCATTACCTACCGGAGCGTATCTAACAGCCGCGCCGACAAGACCACGACGACAAGCAGTGACCAGACCTTCCTTGCGGCGTCGTGCGATTCCGCGCGTCCTGTACCATCTCCTCCACTCTGTTACCTCACCTGTCACGTTCGCGCGATTGCCCGAGTTCCGGATTTGCCCCGTGTCCTATACAGGGACCAACCTCCAGGCTTAGCACTGTCCCAAGCACTACGGGCTGCTGTCAACTCACCGGGTAGCGACGTCGGTACACTGTCGCCTTGCCGTTGCCGTCTGTCACGTTCGCACCATTGCCATTGTCACGCTGGCGCCGTCGTTGGCGCAGCACCCGTTGTATTCCCGTCGGTCTGAGCCGTTTCGAGGGCGCGGCCAAAGCCGTACCCTGATCGCGGCGAGGGTCCTTTGCACACCCAATATGCGGTGACTCCAGGTACCGCGACCGCGAATAGGCTGCAATCGTCAGTTGAAGCTCTCCACAATGCCCCAGATGAACATGTAATCCACACCGAGCCCCGGCTGCCACGACTCAGCCGCAGACAGACGACAGACTAGTCGGTATGAAACACACAGTAACGCACGTGTCGGCTTGCTCCGATTCTTCCGAAGCACCGTCGGAGCCAGCACGCACCGTAGAGCATGAAACAACTACCACACAGGAAAAGCCATTGCAGCGAGGATCGGATCGAGCAGTCAGCCATGTCACTGGCACACAGTCACGTATCGCCCTCGCGGAGCAAGTCCGTCGTGCTGGACTGGAAGAGTGCGTACTCTCAGCCAGCGGGCCGCTACCCAACGCATCCGATGCCGCCAGCGTGGCCGACCGGGAGGAGTGGACCGAGCAGACCAACCGGCACAATCAAACCAGCCCGCCAGAGCAGACCGACACCGCAGGGTCGGCAACCTCGCCAGAACAACGCAACCCGCAAGAACGAGGAAATACTGGGAAGTCAAACGGCACGGAGCGCGCCGACAGGACAGTCATGAGCCCCCGGCAAGCTACTTGCGCCTCTCCGAATTGTTCTGTTCCGGAGCCACCACATGTTGGCCAGCACAACAGAGTTGGCGCCAAGGTCGTGCCTCCCCAGGAGGAAACCGTGCGCATAAGCCCATCCACCAAAACAGCGGTCCAGTCCCACCCGGCTCCACACGCTGGAAGCACAAGAGGCATTGCCGCCCACAAATCCGATCAAGGGTCCTCACATGTGCCGCGGACCGTTTCTCCACCGAGCCGACGAGGTCAAGCAGAAGCAAACTCTTCATCGCCGTCCACGGCAACCATTCCTGCTGTCTCTCAGGCGTACCTACCTCTCTCCTTCCCTGACACTTCGCGCGAACAGGTCACGCCGAGCGAACCGTTCGGGAACATCCCCTACGTTCTTCAAACAAGCCGCCTCTCTAGCAAAGAGCTGCGCCAGCTTGAAGAGCGCTCGTGGATATGCCTTGGAAAAAACCTCTACGCCGAACCATTGGCCGGGACTGGCACGCAACAGTCTGAGCACGATCGACACATCTTCCTCTCACAATTGCGCTTGTTCACCGAGCGGACTGCTGGCGCACCCGTCGTCATCGCCGGTGAAGCGGCTGCGTGCGTCTGGGGAAGCGACCTGCTGCATCTTCCTGACTGCATCGACTACTATCAGCTCGGTGGCGCCTGGCAGAGGGCTCCACTCAGGACCCCTCGTGTTCTACGACCAAGGCGCAGAAACCCGTTGGCACCAGACTCGCAGATTTGTAACATCGATGGCGTTTACGTAACAAACAGACATCGTACTGCTGTTGATGTGGGACGCTGGGCGTCGGACGCCGAGCAGGCAGTCGTGACCATCAGTTCCATCATGCGCCAGCTCATCGGCACCGAGCCGCGGCAAGGGCACCGAGTCGATGGCACGCTAGTGAGGGACGATCTGCAACTCAAAGCGCTACTGGCCGACATACTCGACGGCATGGGAGCAAAAGCTGGGACGATACGTGCACGCAGACGGATCAACTTGTCGTCAGCTCTTTGTGGCTCGACAGGCGTGAGTAGGCTGTGGTGGCTTCTTCAGCTCTTCGGCTTTCCGGCGCCCGAGTTGCAGTATCCGATTCTGACTGACACTGGACTGTATTTTGCAGACTTCGCATGGCCGGAGTGGAGGCGAATCATCGAACTCGACAGGTTTGATGAGCTTGAGCCTAGTCTGACCGGCGACGACGTTGCGGAGCCGTTGACCCGCATCAATTCCTTGCGACATCAAGGTTGGGAAGTACTACATATTCGGCCACAGGATCTGGTCAACCACACTCGTCTCGTTCGACGACTCCAGCAGTTCTTCCCCGCGCGAGCGGGGGTGATACCACGACTGTCAAGAGCACTTCTATGATGCCGGGAGCCGTTGGCATACACGCCTCACCTTGTTCATCCTGCGTGCCGCTCGCAAAATCTGCTGCCCTTGACGTTCCTACCCGACGTCGTCATTCGGTTCAGGCCACAGATGTCAACGGACTGTTCTCCCCCTGATATCTCGCCAATCCCCGGCCGTCTCACCACCCTCCGGACCCTTTCCACCCCGGACCCTTCGCCAGTCACCTGTTGTCTCACCACCCTCCGGACCCTCCACCAGTCACCGATTGTTTAGCGAATCCCCGGATCCTTCACCAACGTGGCGGCCTAATCGCACGAACAGACAACCGGGTTTTTCACCAGCCTCCGGACACTTCGCGGTCATAGAGCAAAAACCCGGAGAGGATCCATAGTCTGCAACATCGCACACCCCAACGAGCGCCTCTCCTCCGGCGAGCTCCACCAACTACATGACGCAACTACTACCATCTAGCAAGATGAAACAACAATAAATAGTGTAATAGTCACACAAACCGGCTTTTATCAACGTAACTCGATTTCCCGACATATCTGACTAACAACGAGCACTAACCATCATGAATCACTTCAATTCACGCGCAAGCGCTCAACACCACTTTCAGCAGCATGTCTGAGAACAACGCCTTATATGCGATACATGCGCGGACTGCCCATCCGACGTACGCAGGCTCATGGGGCACACCCACATGCAGTGAATGCGCCCCATGAGCTGCGGATTACTAAACGTGCCGCCTAGGCGAAACTGGTCAGGCCCTCGATCAAGTACACGGAAGCCTGGCCTCCTTGGTCTACTAGGCCAACGGCCTTATCACCGAAAACGGCCGCCTTTCCGAACCGGGGAACCATACCCTTGGTCGCCTCCAGCCCCTCGGACGCCCCGGCCCGCGCCGCCTGCGCGACCTCCGTGAGCCCGCCGTCCTCGTCGTCAACCTTCGCCCGAGCTGATCGCGCCGCCGGTGCAAGAACGTCAAGCAGGGTGCAATCGCCTTCCTGGCACTTTCCACGTTTGGCGACGCCGTCGCGCAAACCTTCCAGAAGTGTTGCCAGCCCGGCCGCGTCAATCGCTCCTTGCCCGCGCAGTCCGCGTCCGGCCTGCATTAGCGCCGAGGCCATAAGCGTTCCCATGGTGGAAGGTACCGCGCCGGCCATCGCCATGCCGCCTTTCATGAGCATCTCGCCGCAATCGTTACCCTCATAGGTGCCGACACTCTCAGCGAGTGCCGCGAAGCCCTTGCGCATGGTGATCCCAAGGTCGCCGTCGCCTAGAGCCGCGTCCATTTCACGCAGTGTTTCCTCATGGTCCGCCATATTCTGCGCAACCACGGCGAAAAGCTTGGCCAGCTCGGCCACGCCCAGGCTCTCCATTACTTGGCCTCCTGCACAAAGAACGGTGTGGCAGCTGGCGCGAGAAGCAGGTCCTCGAGCTCGTCGTCCAACTCGATGAGGCTGATAGAGGCTCCCGCCATGTCCATTGAGGTGACGTACTCGCCGACATAGGTCTTCGCAACCGTGACTTCCCGTTCGCCGAGTTCCGCCAGCACCTCGCCAGCCAGAATGTACAGCTCGTCCAGCGGCGTCGAGCCGAGGCCGTTCACGAGCACGGCCACTCGCCCTCCGGCAGCCACAGGGCGATCATTCAAAATGGTCTCCACGCTCTCCTTGGCCAGCTCGCGGGCGGGCTTGACCTCGCCGGTCCACACGCCCGGCTCGCCGTGGATGCCGACGCCCATTCCCATCTCGTTTTCGCCCAACTCGAAGTTGGGCTTCCCGGTACCGGGGATCACGCAGGGCGCCATGGCGAATCCAACGGTGCGCGTGCGATCATTGGCCTTCTCCGCCGCCGCGGTCACCTCGTCGAGTCCCGCGCCACGCGCCGCCGTCGCGCCCGCGCATTTGTACACGAAGAAGATTCCGGCCACGCCACGTCGGCGGTCCTTCTCCTCCGGTGGCGCCGAGTTCACGTCGTCGTTACCGAGGACGGTCCTGGTCTCAATACCCTCCATCTCACACATCTCGCCGGCCATGTCGAAGTTCATGACATCGCCGGTGTAGTTCCCATACAGATACAGGAGGCCTTTACCGGTGTTACACGCTTTCGACAGTTCGAAGAGTTGCGCCGACGACGGCGACTGGAATACGTCTCCAACACCGCATCCGTCCAGCATGCCGTCTCCGACGTACCCGAGGAAAAGCGGAAGATGCCCGGTACCTCCTCCAGTTATGATCCCGACTTTGTCTGGGACCATGGCCGCGCGAGCATAGCAACGCAGGTCATCGCCCACGGGCTGCACCTGCTCGCCGTGAACGGCGTAGATACCCCGCAGCATGTCATCGGTGTACGTCTCCGGGGAATTGATCACTTTCTTCATTGCACAGTCTCCTTTGTCTGTACGGGTAGCCGGCGACTCCGGCTACTCTTTTGTAGCGAGCGCAACAGCGGGACGACGAAGGTAAGAGCCACCAGCACCACCAGCACGAGCGACACCGGGCGAGTGACAAAAATCGAGTAGCTCCCGTTCGACATCACGAGCGCACGTCGCAAGTTTGATTCAAACATACTTCCCAGTAACAGGCCAAGGATAAAAGGTCCCGGTGGGAAACCGTGCGCCTTGAACAGGTAACCCAGCACGCCGGCGATGAACATGAGGATGACATCGAAGAAGTTGTTATTGAGCGAATATGAGCCGACGACGCACAGCCCACACACCGCTACCCACACGGTCGATTGTGAAACGCTCAGCGCGCGGGCCGAGGCCTTCGCCGTCGCCAGCCCGAATGCGAGCATTACCAGATTGGCCAGCAACATCAGCAACATGACCTGCGCGGTGAAATCAGCGTTCTCGCTAAACATCTTGTATCCCGGTTGCATGCCGTACATGGTCAGTGAACCGATCAGAATGGCGGTAACGGCGTCGCCCGGAATGCCGAGCGTCAGCATCGTTGTCATGGCCCCGCCGATCACACCGTTGTTGGCAGCCGAACTCACGGCAAGCCCCTCTACGGATCCCTTCCCATATTCGTCCCCATGCTTGCTGAACTTCTTACTGTTGCCCCAGCAAATGATGGAGGCGATGTCACCGCCCGCAGCTGGAATCGCTCCGATAATCGTGGACGCACCGGCAGCCACCGTGGTCCGGGGCACTAGGCCAAGCGTCTCCTTCACCGGTGGCAATACGCGCCCGAGTTTCAGATTCCTCTTCCGCTCCGCCAGTTCCTCGGCTTCACGGGCTCGATTGCGGATGTGAATCTGGTAGAGCACCTCCCCGATCCCGAAGATGCCGATCATTACCGGGATGAAAGAGACACCCGCCAGCAGAGACGTCTGCCCCATCGTGAATCGTTTAACGGAAAGGATTGGATCAAGACCAATCGACGCGACAAGCAGACCGGCCGCACCCACCACAAGGCCCTTCAAAACATCATCACTGGCGACGGCGATCATCATCGCCAGGCCGAATACCGCCAACAGGCAATACTCGGACGGTCCGAATGTGACGGTGAACCGCGCAATCGGGCTGGCGAAGAGGATCAAGGCGATAACGCTCACCACACCGCCTAACACCGAGAAGATTACGTTGACGCCCAATGCGATACCGCCCTGCCCACGTCGGTAGAGCGGGTAACCGTCGAAGCTTTGGGTGATAGAGGCGGGCGTACCCGGCGTATTGACGAGAATCGCCGATATGCCGCCGGCAAAGATAGCCGCATTCCACAAGCCCATCAGCATGGCGAATCCCTCGGTAGGAGAGAACCAGAAGGTTATAGGAGTCATAATGGCAATCGCCATCGTGGCCGACAGGCCCGGCAACGCACCGATAATGGTGCCAATAACAACTCCGGCACATAGGAAGAGCAGCACGGAAGGCTGCATTAGTGTTTGCAGGGCACTTGCCCATACTTCTGAACTCATTGTCCGTCCTTACACCGCGAATTGGATGGAGAACCCGAGCGTGAATGCCAAGTAGATGAAGAGGGTGAAGCACGCGGGGAAGATGAGAAGGAAACGTAGAGGCCTGCGATAGAGTGCCGACATGAGCAGCGTCATAACGTAAAGCCCCGGATAGAACCACCCGGTCGCATGCCAGAAAGTGAGGAACACGGCCAGTAACGCCAGTGTTCCGAGTAGGAGTAGGGCGTCCTGTTTCCGCTCGGCCGGTTCAAGTTCTGGCTCCGATGATGCCTGCTCGACGGCGACGTGCTCCGGCTCCAGCACTGCCTGCGCCCGCTCGCTCGGTGCCGTCGGCCCCTTCCGCGTCGTCGAGAACGAAGTAACGAGCGCTCGCACCGCCAGAACCAAGCCGAGTGCTGCCAGCAGCGCGCCGAGCACGATGGGGAAGAACCCCGCGCCCGGCACGCCGTCGGACGTGGCAGCTTCGAAGGTCAGGTTGCTATCACGTATCGCCGAGACGAGGAATGCACCACCCACTAGGAAGGCGAGGCCTCCCGAGATAAGGTCGTCTTTGCGTAACATGGCCGCGCGCCTCAGCTATTGACAATGCCTAGCCGTGGGATCAGTTCGGAGAAACGCGCCAGGTCCTCAGCAGCGGCGGCATCCATATCCGGTCCA
Organism: Actinobaculum sp. 313; assembly: GCF_003073475.1. GTDB lineage: Bacteria > Actinomycetota > Actinomycetes > Actinomycetales > Actinomycetaceae > Asp313. Next base: position 2,338,477 of record NZ_CP029033.1, read on the forward strand.
CTCAAATAGGCGTGCTCATAACCACGTTCCGCCAGGAAGTCGACCACCGAGTCCGAGTTCATTGCAGATCCACTCGCATCCTGAAGTACGGCAACCACCTCATCGGGAGTGTCTTTTGGCACAGCGAATCCACCCCATCCCTGCACGGTAAGGTCCACACCCAGCTCAGAGGCGGTCGGAACATCAGGCAGAATGGACGAACGCTCATCGCCCAGCACGGTCAGTACCTTCAGTTCTCCGGACTCCACGGAGGACTGCACCTCCGACGGACTGACGGTGACGGCTTGAATATTCCCACCCACGAGTGCTGCAACAGCGGGCGCCGCACCGTCGAAGGGAACATGGGTAAACTCAACATCCTCTTCCTGCTCGATTGATGCTGCGGCAACGTGCCAGATCGAGCCGGTGCCAGAGTTTCCGACTTGGATCTCGCCGGGGTGCTCACGGGCGTAGTCGGCGAAGTCCTCGTAGCTATCCCACGGGCTATCCGCCCGGACCGTCACCGCTGCCGGGATGGTCATCACACGGCCAAGGAAGGTGAAATCATCGGTGGATAGGTCGGTGAATCCCAACGCCTTGAGCATTGCCGATTCGACTGGCATATACGCGATGGTGTAGCCGTCGGCTTTTGAGCTTCGAACCTGCTCCAGTCCGATGGCACCAGAAGAGCCCGTCACATTCGTGACGACGACGGAGGTATCCAGTTCCTTTTCAAGCTCTTGCGCGTAGGCGCGAGCGGTTAGATCGGATGCGCCTCCCGCCGAATACGGCACCACAATGGTCACTTGTTTACCCGCCGGAAAATCCGACCCGTCGGAGTTCTCCCCCGAGCCGTTTCCACATGCCGCAAGTGCCAGTACCAGGGCACCGGCTGCCAGCATGGCTATCTTTGTTCTCATCGGTGTATGCTCCTTTGCGCTATTTCGACTCATCTGAGAACGATTGAATGGTTTCTTCGATCTGTACGTGAATTTGCTCGTACTCCTCCAGCGGTAGTTGGAGGAGCGGCGGCCGCACCACTCCCCCGGCAATGCCTCGGCGTGTCAGCAGATACTTGAAGATCGAGATGTCCGCGCCTGCGCGCATGATCGCGATCAGGCGGTTGGCGTTCAGCTGTGCCTGCCGGGCCTGTACAAGGTCGTCGGCGTCGTACAGTTGCTTGATAGCGACGAAGATCTCCGGCAGCGGCCCCGAGCATCCTGAGACGATGCCATCACACCCGAGTGCGAGCGCCGGGAGGAACAGGTGGTCGGCGCCTGGCAGCACGGAGAAACCGTCACCGATTGCGAGGTATTCGGCGATGCGCGTCATATTCGGATAGCTGTACTTAATCCCGACGAGATTGTTACAGCGCTCCCTGATTTCGCGGACCACTGAAACCGAGAGATCGTTGCCCGCCAGCTGCGGAATTGCGTATGCGTAGACGGGAAAGTCCTCCGGCACTTCTCGGCACACCGACTCGTAGTAGGAGATTAGAGCTCGGTCGGTGAGCGAGAAGTACATCGGAGTGACAACGCCGATTCCGTCCGCCCCGGCATCAACCGCGTGATGCGCAAGCGCGATGGTATCGGCAGGCATTTGGCATCCGACATGGATGTACACGGGCACACGCCCGTCGGCCTGGTCGATCACCGCTTCGGCAACCCGTTTTCTCTCCTCGACGGAACACAGCAGCATTTCTCCTGTCGTCCCCGCGGGATACAGACAGTCAACTCCGGCCTGAATGAGGAAATCGACCTGCTCGCGCAGCGACCCGTAGTCAATACTTCCATCTCCCCGGAATGGGGTGGTCATAGCGGTAATAACGCCGGATAGCTTGCGCATAGCCCTTCTTTCATCGCACACATCGTTGTCTACTTTGCAGAACTGGGTTCAGCAGCACCGCCGTTCGTTCAGTTCTACTGAACACTAGAATAGCGCGAAGCCGTGTGTCCCACAACGCATAGTTGATGTGATGCGCGGCACCATTACGAGGCGGCGGAGCCAATTCGCCGTCGTAACGGAACCTCTGGAAGCCGGACCACGAGGCCGTAAGATATATGCAGTGCAAGGCCAGAAAATGGAGGCGGTGTGGCAAGCAGAACCACGCAATCGGATCGGGGCGATAGCTCTGCGGGCGGCGTCCAGTCAGTTGTAAAGGCGGTGCGAATTCTTGACTGTTTCTCCGCCAACCAGCCCTTTCTCACCCTGTCGCAGATCTGCCGTGAGACCGGATTGCCAAAAAGCACCGCTCTGAATCTGGTCCGCACGCTAGAGCAGTCGAACTTACTGATGCGCATGGAGGACACTCAGCAGTATCAACTGTCGTATCGCGTCATGGAGTACAGCTACGCACTGAGCTCATCACTGCCTCTTATCCAGTACGCAATGCCCTTCTTGGAAGAGATTCAGGTGAGCACGGGTGAGAATATCTACCTCACCAGCCATATCGACGGGCGTGTGTTCTACTTGGAGTGCGTTTACCCCAGTATCCGCATTGGCAACTACTCCGTTCAGGGAAAGACCCTTCCTATGCACTGCACCGGCTGTGGGAAGGCCATGCTGGCCTACTTATCCGACCACGAACTGCAGCAGGTTGTCGATAGGCGAGGCCTCCCCCGCTTGACCCCCGCCACGATCACTGACGCGGACGCACTGCGCGAGGAACTGGCGGCGACGCGCGAGCGTGGTTACGCCCTTGACCTGGAAGAAGAAACTGCGGGTGTGAAATGCGTGGCCGTCGCCATACGTGACGGCTCCGGCTATCCCGTGGGTGCCATCAGCATCTCGGGAACCACGGTCAGTGTTCGCGACGATCTGATCGAAGAGTATGCGCGCATCCTTTCGCGGGCCGCATCGGTATTTGCATCAGTCTCGCGGCAGTTCCCCGCCGCACAGTTGCGCAGCCGCGGGTAGCGACTCTCTTCACCATCGCAATCGACGGCGCGGCATCCCTCAGCTGCGCCGTCACTGGTAGTGGTGCAAGATAACGGGCGAGGCGACATGCACGTCACCTCCAACATCTCCCAGTACTGGCCCCACGAACGGCGACCAGTGTGGAAGCGACGGCAGAGTATCAGACAGCAGCTCCACCGCCGAGCTATTACGGAGGTGTGATATTGCGGCTGCATGTCGACGTCGTTGCAGACGCATGGCAGCGGCCGAAATGGGGGATTGACCAAGTCGGGGATGGTGCCTACCACGCTTTTGGTCCCCGCACGGCGGTCACTGCCGAATCGGTGTCAAAATCCCGGTGGTTCCGCCCATCGAGCATCCATAGAATGGGGTTGTCACTGGAGTGGTGTCAAAATCCCGTCCAAACGCGATGCAAGCGCTTCGGGCCAGCATCCAAAACCGCGTGATTCCGCCATTTTTTAAATGGAGCGATTCCACTTTGCCTCCGTTTGGACGGGATCTGGACACGCTCACGCCAGCGCACCCCCGAACTGCTCACACCCCAGAGCACAAACGGGAATGAGAAACACCTGAACCACCGACTCTGCACGGCCGATCACTGGATCCGAAAAAACAAGCTCGGCGCCGACCAGGGACGGTCTGCCCCACCAGCACTGGACGTGCGCGTCACTTGGGCGCGGCCTCTACGCCCCGCCCTCCACCAACGCCACTGACGAAAAGAAAAGCCCGGATCTGCGCTTGCTAGCGATGGCACAGATCCGGGCTTCCACCCTTACCATTGCAACCACAGCACCGCTTGACGCGGTGCCCCAGTAACAACTCACACCATGTGCACGGTTAACCACTCCCGTACACATTCCTCTATTATGCCTGGGCTCCGCTGTGCGCACAACAGGGACATCACGTTCAGTGCAACGCGCGAACCCCGACACTATCGACACCGGCAGCCTCATCCCCGGCAACCTCAGCCCCGACTGTCTCGGCCGCAACGGCCCCAGCATCATCGGCCGCAGGCCAAGCGCCGGCGCTTTCGGGCGCCGCCTCAACCTCGATATTCGCGTCGCGCACCTCCCGGTAGGCGGGAAGGTCCGTATACAGCTCATCACGCAGCGGGTTCAATCGCTTGGCGCGGATAGTGCGCACCTGGTAGATCAGCACCGCCACATTGGCCACCAGCGAAATAGCCGAAACCAGGAACAGCGCTGCCGGGCGATGTGACGCCTCTACCGCGAAGCGGGACGACGTCACGAAAGTCGGCACGGCCATAGTGAACATCATCCACAGCGCCAGGGTGTGCGCCCGATGCTGTAACCATGCACCCCGCTTAATGAAGAAGGCCGGAATCGTGCAAGAAATCAGCAGCGCCGCACCGGCATAGAAGGAATGGTCACCAACACAGTTGTACACGTAGGCGAAGTTCCACAGATCGTAGGCAATGATCCAGAACCACAGCATGTCGGGCCAGATCATGTCCTTCGCCTTGTCGCGCGAGATGATAATCCCGCTCCAACCACAAATGGTGATGAGGTTGAGCAGACCCGCGACTCCGTTCATGTAGTTCCACGAGCCGGAGACCATGAAGACGCCGTCGACCACCTCATTTGCACCCATCGCGCCCACCTGGAAGTCGCGGATGCATGCCTCCAGGATATTCAGGCCCAGGATCGCGGGCGGGAAGAGCAGCGCCCACCGATGCGCGCGCAGCTTCGGGTGATAGCGCAGTGCCATGAAACCGAGGCACCCGGCCAGCGCCGAATAGACCTTCACCCAGTGGAACCAGGTGCCGGTCGACGAACCGGCACCCGCCGTCGTCGGCCAAACAAAAACAGTCAGGACGATTGGCAAGACGATAAAGATCGCCCAGCCCGCACTGCGGAAGCGGCGAGTCAGCTCGTTCAAGCCGATCAGTGCCGCGAGTACCGCGAGCCATGCCAACCACGAATACCACGGTATTGATTCGAATAAAAACATTGTGCGTGCTCCAAGAAATCGTGAGGAAGCCCGTCAGCGGGCTGTCCATTACACGATTACGTTATGATGCAGGCAACGACGACGGCGATGGACAGTCGCGCGGAAGTGTCCAAAAATCCGACTTCGCGTCACGGTTCCGGGTCGACGACGTCGCGACGTTTAGGACTTTGTTCCTAGAGAGCGAGGGGGAGCCAGACCATGGACGATAACATCATGTTCCCGTACGACGTCGTGACGCCACCGGGTAGTGCACGACGAGAGCCGGACACCACAGCACAGGCGCCCGGTCGCGGCGCACAAAGTCCGGCTGGCACGACACTGAGTAGGATGAGGCAATTCACGAGCAGTGCGGCGCAACCGCCACAAAGTATTGCACATCCCCGAGTGCCACCACCCAACCGCGGAGTGGAACCACGCACCCGCCACAAGGCATTGCGCATCCCCCGAGTGCCACCACCCAATCCCCGCGCAACACCACGCAACCATCACATAGAGGCGGGCCGCCAGCGGGAGACACCCCGAAATCGCCCCCTGGCAAGGTACAGCCACCTGACTGCGCAAGACGATCATCGATCTACATGGCACATGTGGCGCACGGCAGGGCGCAATCGCCGCGTGGTCATGCGGCGCCACCAGCGTACACAAAGAAACCGACGACGCCGGAGTTGCTCGGTCAAATTCTCAAGGAACAACTGCGCACAATTCCTTTGTCAAAGGTCACGGTGGCCGGTCTGGCAGCAGATGCCGGTATTTCGCGCCAGGCGTTCTACTACCATTTCTCCGATATACACGATCTGGCGGCGTGGGTATTCCAGATCGACATTGCCGACCACATCATGGCGCATGCGAGTTACGCACAGTGGGCGAACGGCTTCCGGCAGATGCTGGCCTACATGCAAGCACACCGCGACCAGGCGTATGCGGTGATCAACTCGCTCAGTCACGAGGAATTGGAGCAATTCTTCTTCCGGACCTTGCGCGAGATGATGAGCGTCATCGTGGCCGAGCTGGAAGGCGATCTGCAACTAACCGAGGCGTCGCGCACCTTCGTGATCGAGCATTTCACCCTGATCGTGCTGGGACATCTACTGCACTGGTTCGCTACGGACATGGCCGCCAACCCCACTGGTTTAGTGGACGACCTTGAGCTAATTCTGCACGGCACTGTGCGGGCGGCTCTGGAACGCTTCGCTCAGCGGGACGCCATGTAAACAGCACGCGCATCCCATCACCAAAACGCCACAGGCGGAACGCCGCCTTGGCACCTCCGCACGGACACCCTACAGGCGCCCCAGTCGGCCGCCAGAGCACGAGGCGGCCAGCCTCTGCCGCAATCCACCCCAACCACCAGCACAAGGCGGCCAACACGGAAGTGCCCCGGATACCGAAGCATCCGGGGCACGAGGGCTGGTTTAGCGTCTGTATGCTATCCAATTTTGAGCGCTTGTAGCAAGTGCAAGCACCGGCCGCAAGTACAAGTGCTCTCTGCGGGTACGGGCGCTCGCCGAGGTCGGACGACCGACAGATCTGTCAGCAGACCTGCCTTTGCTCGACCGGAGCCACCCCGCCTGCCTGCCCCGCAGCCAACTCTCAATTCGCTGCAGAGAGGCCAGCGGCTTGGATGGGCCCAACCGTTTGGATGGGCCCCATATCACTCGGTGCGGCGTTAGTTCGCTGCGGATAAACCACTGGGCTGCGAGCCCGCCGACGAGCCGCCACTCCACGTATCGGTCGCTGCGGCCAGTCCGTCGATTCCTTCCGGCGCCTCGGCTGCCTCGGCATCCTCGGGAAGGGGCGCGTCGGCATCCTGTCCGGAGAAGGTGAAGGACATCGGGATATTGTTCTTATCCACGTCCACCACAATGGTCTGACCCGGCCGGAACTCACCAAAGAGCAGCTTCTCGGACAGTACGTCCTCAATGTCGCGCTGGATGGCGCGACGCAGCGGACGCGCACCAAGCACCGGATCGTACCCGCGATCAGCGAGCAGGCTCTTGGCGTCGTTCGTCAAGGCGATGCGCATATCTTGCTCGGCCAACCGCTTGTCCAGCTTGCCGATCATCAGATCGACAATTGCCAGAATCTCCTCGCGGCGCAGCTGCGGGAAGACGATCATTTCGTCCACACGGTTGAGGAACTCGGGGCGGAAATTGTCCTTCAGTGCCTCGTTGACGCGCTGCTTCATGCGCTCGTACGACGTCGTCGTGTCCTGATCGAACTGGAAGCCGGTGGTCACGCCCTTGGCAATGTCCTTCGTACCGAGGTTGGTCGTCATGATGATGACGGTGTTCTTGAAGTCGACCACGCGCCCCTGCGAATCGGTAAGGCGGCCTTCCTCCAGGATCTGCAGCAACGGGTTGAACAGGTCGGAATGCGCCTTTTCAATCTCGTCGAACAGTACCACGGAGAACGGCTTGCGCCGTACCTTCTCGGTCAGCTGGCCGCCCTCTTCATATCCGACATACCCGGGAGGAGCACCGAACAGACGGGAGACGGTGTGCTTCTCCGAGTACTCGGACATATCAAGCGTGATCAGCGCAGACTCGTCACCGAAGAGGAACTCGGCTAGCGCCTTGGCCAGTTCGGTCTTGCCGACGCCGGTCGGACCGGCGAAGATGAACGAGCCACCCGGTCGGTTCGGATCCTTCAGGCCGGCGCGAGTGCGCCGAATCGCCTGCGAGAGCGCCGTGACGGCCTCGTTCTGGCCGATAACGCGCTTGTGCAGCTCATCCTCCATGCGCAGCAGCTTGGCAGACTCGGCCTCTGTCAGCTTGAACACCGGGATACCGGTGGACATGGACAACACCTCTGTGATGAGGTCTTCGTCGACGACGGAGACCACGTCCATATCGCCATCCTTCCAGGCCTGCTCGCGCTCGTTGCGCTGCTCGGTCAGGCGCTGCTCTTCGTCGCGCAAAGAAGCGGCCTTCTCGAAGTCCTGCCCGTCAATGGCGGCCTCCTTATCGCGGCGCAAACCGGCGATCTTCTCGTCTAGCTCGCGCAGCTCCGGCGGCGCAGTCATCTTGCGAATGGCGAGCCGTGCACCGGCTTCATCGATCAGATCGATGGCCTTATCCGGCAGGAAGCGGTCGTTGATGTAGCGGTCGGCCAGCGCTGCGGCGGAGTCGATCGCATCATCTGTAATCGTCACACGGTGGAAGGATTCGTAGCGGTCGCGCAACCCCTTGAGGATCTCGATGGTCTGCGGCACCGTCGGCTGATCCACCTGAATCGGCTGGAAGCGCCGCTCCAAAGCGGCGTCCTTCTCAATGTGCTTGCGGTACTCATCCAAGGTGGTGGCACCGATGACCTGCAATTCACCACGCGCCAGCATGGGCTTGAGCAGCGACGCCGCATCGAGTGCGCCTTCGGCCGCGCCTGCGCCGACCAGGGTGTGAATCTCGTCGATGAACAGAATGATGTCCCCGCGCGTATTGACCTCTTTGAGGATCTTCTTCATGCGCTCCTCGAAGTCACCGCGGTAGCGTGATCCGGCAACCAGCGAGCCCATATCCAGCGAGTACAGCTGCTTATCTTTGAGCGTCTCGGGAACATCTCCGGCGGCAATCGACTGGGCGAGGCCTTCGACGACGGCGGTCTTGCCGACGCCGGGTTCGCCCACCAGCACCGGGTTGTTCTTGGTACGGCGGGATAGCACCTGCATGACACGCTCGGTCTCCAGATGACGTCCAATCACCGGATCGAGCTTGTGCTCACGCGCGGACTGCGTCAAGTTGCGTCCAAACTGGTCAAGAACAGTTGAGCCTGCCTTCTGACCCTCGCGGGCACCGTTTCCAACCCCAACCGGCTCCTTACCCTGGTAGCCGGAAATAAGCTGATTGACCTGGTTGCGCACGCGCGGCAGATCCGCACCGAGCTTCACCAGTACCTGGGCGGCGACGCCGTCGGGTTCACGGGTGAGCCCGAGCAGCAGGTGCTCCGTCCCGATGTACGAGTGTCCCAGCTGCAGACCCTCACGCATCGCATATTCAATGACTTTCTTGGCACGGGGAGTGAAGGGGATATGCCCCGACGGGGGTTCCTGGCCCTCCCCGATAATATCGATGACCTGAGCTCGGACATTCTCCAACGTGATGTCCAAAGCATCAAGCGCCTTGGCAGCAACGCCCTCTCCCTCACGAATGAGACCGAGCAGAATGTGCTCAGTGCCAAGGTAGTTGTGTTTGAGGTTACGAGCCTCCTCCTGCGCGAGTACGATCACCCGGCGGGCACGGTCTGTAAACCGTTCGAACATTGGCACTCCTTGCGTGGTACTACTCCCTGACTTGGCGAGTTCACTCAACCATAACTGCGCCGGTCGCTAAATCCTGCCGTTGTTCGCCAGCGGCGTGAGGTGTGATGGCATGAAGCCCCTGTCCTACGCGAGAATTCGCGGCAAAAACACCGCACACATGCGTTCTATGCCATCGCGCAATACTTACAAATGCTGCCTTTCTCGCCGCCACCATGCGCACGCGTCCCGCAGCCGAGTAGTTTCTAGAGAGTAGTTCTCGCGGGAGAAGTGCCCTGTACGAGTTCCGCAGCCGAGTAGTTTCTAGTCGCGAAGAGTCCGTTCCGGCGACGACGTGCACACACGTTCCGTACAACACCTTCCATACAGCGAGTGGCCTAAGGGAAGCGCCTTCGACACTCAACCTGACTCAACACTCCACCAGGATCGTGAAGGGACCATCATTGACCAACTCAACATCCATCATCGCGCCGAACTCCCCGGTTTCCACATGCAGCCCGTAGGCGGATCGCAACTCCTGCACAACGGCGTCTACCAGCGGTTCGGCAACGTCACCCGGTGCCGCGTGCGACCAACTCGGCTTACGCCCCTTCCTCGTATCAGCATAGAGAGTGAACTGTGACACGACGAGGACCGGAGCCCCGCATTCCTCCGCACTACGGCGAGCAGCGGTATCGTCTAAACCGCCCGACCCTCGCAGGATTTTCAACTGTGCGATTTTCCGCGCTGTCTTCTTCGCTTCGGCATTCCCGTCGGAACCAGTCACACCCAGCAACACACATAGCCCAGCTTCGATCGCGCCTACAACACGTCCGTCCACGCGAACCTCTGCGCGTTTGACACGCTGGATAACTGACCGCATGCTTCCTGCTCCTCACTCGATTCTCGCCGCGCCGGTGGCCACCCCGACCTGCTGCGGGTCATCCAAGCCCGCTCAAGGGATTCTCGCCGCGCCGGTAGGACGCTTGTGTTGTGGCTCAATACGCAAGCTTACGATCCCCGATTGCCACCCGTCACCGTGCGCACGTGCCGCCCACTGGGCGACGTATCACGGGCCATTCGGAGCACGTGTTACCGCGCGTGTGCCAACCTCGCTTACCTGTTACAGCAGTCTTTACGATAGCGATCATCACCGGCGCGCACGTCACCCTCGGCACGAGGAAGTCCAGCGGCAATCTGACGGCACAATCGTCACCGTGCGCAGATAACCCGGCCAAGAAGCTAGTCCCAGCGTGTAGATTAACCGCGCGAGCCTCCCGCAACTCCGATGCCTTACGCCTGCCTAATCCGCGACTTCATTTGTCTCCGTCGCGTCAGCTGCCGACGTCGCAGTTCCTCCCCGTGGTCCCATCCGTGGATATTCCGCGCCGCGGTAGTAAACTCCTGGAACAAGAATCAGCAGGAACAGCACGAAATGCACCCATGAAAGATCGGGCGACACGATGAGGACTGCCCCGAAGAACAATGCAAAACTGAAACAGAGTAGCCAGGAATCCCGCGATCCCTTGGCCTTCTTGAAGTCACTCTCCGGACGACGCCCGCAGTCCACCAAAGCCCACACATCGATTGCCAGTGCACCAAGTACGCTGATGAACCCAATCAAGAACAGACTACCGAAGAACAACTCCTCATCACTCATTGTCTTCGCCTTTCGTTCTGCCTATGACTATCTTCGCTTTACTCGGAGACTAGCTCCAAACGGCCCAGTACGCTTCTGATTCGGAGTCTTTCTTTGATCGGAGCCTTCCGCAGCAAGGAACACCGCGGCACGCACCAATACCACAGCGCTCGGTTCTCACCAGCCTCCACGATTTGAACGCGGGCGCTCGCCGCCAGGCCGTCGCGGTCCCATGCGCTGCCGCTCCGGGCCGAGGTAGTAGACAACGGCGATGATGGCGAGCAGAGAGAGAAATCCCCGGAACGGCAGGTATATGAATGGCACAACGAAGCTCAAACTGAGCACCACTGCTAGGACCAGCACAACGGTCCAAAAGTCCTTTGATCGCCGTGCGAACGTAAAATCGCCCGCCGACCGGCCCAAGCAATCCACAAGCGCCCACACCGCAAGAGACGCTACAAAAAGCGCAATCGCCCAGTTTATAAGGCCATATAGTGTCCACCCCAGCACGGCGGCCCACCTCCCCTCCCTAACATAGAAGCATGAGAACACTCACGCCTACACAGCACACCCCAGCGACGTGCTGCGACGAGTTCCTCTACGGGTCTGCATCGATATGCACCGACGCCACGGCATGTACTGCCCTCGCAGTATATCCATCCCGCACATCATCCGCAGCCACAGTTCCCGACATCCACCGTCGTATTCCTGTGTGCCACGTCTCGGCATTCAACACCAGCTCCGCTTTCGCCCGACCGTTGTATTCCCTCGTGCCGCATCGGCACCGATAGGCCGCAGCCACATCAGAACTAGTGCCCCGCCTGCTCAACAGCCTGTAAACTACCGGGCCACACAGACCTGTCCAATATCTAACCAAAATCTAGCCGACTGAACATGTCGGCAGAGAATGGCGCAGGATTTCCGACTTTCCGCACCGTTTCCCGGCTATGCCATTGCTATCGCATGGGCGCACTACGAAAATCCGTGCATATCAGAGCTGATCACGCCTGCGCAGTTCGGCGCCGGGTCGGCGCTCCGGAGACACACTGGATTTTCCGCTCGGCGTGACGATTACTTCCTGGGCCGCCCGGAAATCACCAATTTCGACGACGGCCTCAGTTGGCAGGTTGCGCCGTACCAGAGCGAGCGCCACCGGCCCCTCCTCACCATCGCTCACGGCACTGGTAACGGTACCGACCACGCGGCCTCCCGCTACAACGTCGTCGCAGTGTCGAGGCAACTCACCGGGCGGCCCTTCCAGGTACAGCATGACGAGCCGTCGAGGCGGCCTCCCCAGATTCACTACCTTCGCAATGGTTTCCTGCCCGCGGTAACAGCCCTTGTCGAGGTGGACCGCAGTGCGTAACCAGTCAAGTTCATGCGGCAATACCCGCGGCACGATCTCTGTGGCAGGCCGCGGTCGCCACGCCGTGACGCGCGCAGCTTCCCAGGCTGCAATTCCGGCAGGGCGGAAACCAACTTCACCAAGTTCTCGTGCGATACCAGGTAATTCGTCACCTGGTACAAGCGCCATAACACATTCGCGGCCCGCCGCCCGATGCTCTGCGTCAAACGGGCCGTATGTCGCGCCACCCACTGCGGTGCGTGGCCAGGGGTCGCGCCACACCAGGGGAAGGCTTGTCACGATTGCCCGCGCTGCCAGCGCACCAATTGCCTCGCCAAAGCCGCCCAATACGGCAACGTCGTCGCGCCGCTCCACCTCAACACGCAGCATGAAGCGCATGGAATCCAGGAAACATACTAGTTGCGCCCCATGGCCGCCATCGGCGATAAGCCAGGAGGTCGCGCCGTCGTCGAAGAACGCCGCCGCCGTTTCGATATGACCATCTGGGTCGAGCAGCAATAGCTCGGTCGATTCTCCCGGCTTGCGATCCACCAACGCCTGACTCGTCAAGGAATGCAGCCAACTAAGACGATCCGGGCCACTGACGGTAACGACATCCAGATGAGAGAGGTCGGTAAATGCACGTCCACTTTGCAGTGCGCGCTGCTCAGGAATTGGCGCGCCATAATGCAGCGCTACACCGGCATCTACTCCCGTCGCCGACACCGCATCCGGTAGGGAAAGCAGCGGACTCTGTAGGGCATTCTCCACCCTGCTTCTGCTCGCCATGGCGTCGATGTCACTCATCGGTCACACGCGAGAGTCTGCCCGCCATATAACTACTCATCTCGTGCCCGAAGGCCGCCATATCGTACGCGAGGAACAAATCCGATTCGACCAGACCGGCCATTATCCGACCGCCCGTCTGCTCAACCGCGGTGGGCGTGGTGGCAATGGCGTCGGCCTGCATCTGTAACTGCGGACCCTTGATCAGGCCCGCCCACGTCATAGCATACCCGGCCGGTGAGGCCGTCAGTCCCTCCAACATCGTGGCACCGTCGCGCTTATCCATCCCCGGCGTCGCGCGCAGATAGCCCGCCAACGAACTCCAGAGACGTTCCTTTGTCAGAGACGCATACCCGTCCAGTCCGGGCATCTCCTTGTCGACGGCGCCCGCGGGTTCAGCGATCAGCCAGACACGGGAGTTAACCCGCAAGTACGGGCCGCCGTCGTCGTTATCTATCGAGACCTCATGAAGGTAACCGGCAGCATCAATGCCCTGGTACTCGAGGACACCCGCGCCGCACCAACGGCCGATTAGCCACGCCATCGGGTAACACTCGGGCGCCACATTCTCCGGAATCTGGAAGACCATACCTCAAGGCTAAAGCACAAGCAGCGCACTCGCGTATCCGAGAACGCCCAGAGCGGAATGCGGTACAAGAACGAATGTCACCGCGGGCCCGCCCCGACCAGCGGTTTCGAGAAGCCTAATCACCTGGCTCAGACCCCAACACAGGACCGTGTACCCGACCGTAAGAATGGCGCACGGCCACCAGCTAACACCTGGCATAGCGTAGGTCACAGCAATCCCACCTCCTGCCGCACACAGCAACACACACATATATCGCCACGGGCTAGGCACGAGAAAAAATGGAATCGATCCCGCGGCAATAGCCGCAGCCCCGATAAGAAGCAGTTCCCCTCCGCCCGGCGTGCGCGCCGTCACGACCCACAGGCAGCCACACAGTCCAATAAGAGCCCCGTATACGTGCCCGAAACCTGCGCGGCGAGGTCAGATCGCCCGTCGCGGCGCAGCATCTGCGCCACGTAAACCGCCGGGATCGCCATTGCGGCAACGTATGCAACGTGGATCGGGTGACCACACATTGCACAAACCGCTCCACACACAGCCACGAACAGCATCGTCGCGCGTGCCGATGCGATATGCGGAAGCGAGAGCAAACGTGGCCAGCCCCATGTGATGACACCAAAAGCCAGAAGAACCACGGCGACGACGGGAAGAAACACAACACTCACACCGGCGAGACTCACAGCGGCAACATGCGGCTCATAGCTGGGAATAACTGCCGGAAGTGGCTCGAACTCCTCCGATAAACGCATCGTCGCCCATGCTCCTAGCGCCAATGCCCCCGCGCCCGCCACGGCGGCGACCGCACGAACCGCGCGGGGGCGACCGAAGGTTCGTTCTCCTCTGCCCTGATAGGTAGAAGCTTCTTCCTCACCCCGGCATTCTCTCACGAGTCACCCTCTGCCGTTGAACTCCAGAGGCTGGTTCTAGCTGAACTCCCACAAGCGGTGACAGTCCGGGGGTGCGGTGAGGGTTCAGAGCACGGTGAGGACTCCGGGACGCGGTGACAATCCGGGACGCGGTGACAATCCGGGGCGCGGTAAGTACTCAAGGGCGCGGTAGCGGGCATGCACAAGCTCCCGGGAACTGAGCCGCTGGAAACCGACGCCTTTCCTGCACCCGCTGCACCCCTCCATTCCCTTCCACATGGACCCATCGTCATGTAATCGAAATGTGATCATAAAAGCACGCGACACGCACCGCTCTTACTGCTATGCTGATGCTACGGCACCGGATCGCGAAAGCCCCGGGCTCCAACTATTGCCGCTTCGAGCGGCTTTCGCGCCGACTGGCGCTATCGGGTTCGGTGCTCCCTTCACAGTGAGGGAGTGACACTTCGGAGTCACTCCCTCACTTGGGTTTCTGGCCTCACCAGTGTCCGTGTTCTCCGAATTTGTGGCCTATTTCTGCCGTGTATTTGCCCGTACCCCTTCCAGGAGCGCTAGTCTTATCTCGGCATGGCTAGACAAGACTCGAGCGTGTTGAGAAAACACGCACGGTATGCCCTATCCTGCTATTGGAATGCCGTCCATCGGGTGGCACCTGTTTACAAGGAGATCGTGTGGCGCTCAGAAAGTTCTCGAAGTCGGACTCTTTGTTCGAGTTGCTGACCACTCAATCACAGCACCTCATTGAGGCTGCCGACCTGCTCGGGCAAATTATTGCTGCCGACCCGCAGGACAGGACTGACCTCAACACCAAACTGCACGAAGTAGAGCACCGCGCTGATGACGCCTGCCACACCGTGCTCAAAAAAGTGAACCAGTCCTTTGTACTTCCGTTCGACCGGGAAGATCTCTATGACCTGACATCCGTGACGGATACATGCGTTGACCTGATGGATGAGGCGGGCGACGATCTCATTCTCTTCAAGCCCAGTGCTCTGCCTGATGGTGTCAATCTGCAGGTGGCGATCCTGCGCGAATGTGCCCAGCTAACCCACGAGGCCATGGGAAAGCTCGCGAGCATTGACAAGACAACTCGCGACTACTGGGTGCAGGTTAACCAACTAGAGAACGAGGGCGACCAAGTGTACCGCGCCATGATGGCCGACCTGTTCGAAGGTGGCACGGACGCGCTCGAGGTAATGAAAGTTAAACTCGTGCTCGACGCCATGGAGAACGCCATCGATTCCTTTGAGGAACTCTCCGCCGTCGTCGAAACAATTGCCATCAAGGAGTCCTGACCTTTGAGCGGCACACTTATTCTAGTCTGCATCATTCTGCTCGTATGCATGGTTTTCGACTTCACCAACGGTTTCCACGACGCCGCCAACGCTATTGCCACCTCCGTGGCGACGCGCGCACTCTCCCCACGCGCCGCGCTAACCATGGCCGCCATCATGAACTTCATTGGCGCCTTACTCGGCACCGGCGTCGCCGAAACAATTGGCAGTGGAATCATAGATCCAGCGGTTGGAACTGACGGCCTGTTAGTCGTCTTTGGCGCGCTAATAGGTGCAGTGACGTGGAACCTCATCACCTGGTGGTTCGGGCTGCCGTCCTCGTCATCGCACGCACTCATCGGAGCTCTCGCCGGTGCCGGCGTCGCCTCGGCTACAACTGTGCACTGGAGTGTCATCTTCGACAAGGTCATCATTCCGATGATTCTCTCCCCTGCGGTCGGCTTCATTGTCGCGTTTGTGCTAATGAAAATGGTACTGCGTCTGCTGGCTAATGCCCCCTACCGCAGCACGATGCATCACTTCCGGCACGCCCAAACAGCATCGGCTGCCGCCATGGCACTGGGACATGGCTTGCAGGATGCCCAGAAAACCATGGGCGTGGTCGTTATGGCGCTGGTGGCCGGCGGATACCACCACGACATGAGTATCCCACTATGGGTCAAGCTTGTTGCTGCGGCGGCCATCTCAGCTGGCACTTACAGCGGTGGCTGGCGCATTATGAAGACCCTCGGACAGAAGATCATCGATCTGGATCCCGCCCGGGGCTTTGTCGCCGAAGGTATCGCGGCAACCGTGCTGTACGGCACCGCATTCCTGTGGCACGCTCCTATCTCGACCACACACACCATTACCTGCGCAATCATGGGAGTGGGTGCGACGAAGCGGCGCTCCGCCGTGCGCTGGGGTGTTGCGGGAAATATCGTGGCTGCCTGGATCTTCACTCTGCCATGCGCCGGACTTGTGGGAGGCGCGGCGACGGCGCTCATGCGGCTCATCGCTTTGTAGTCGGGACAGTCAGGACACGGTTTCTCATCGGGGTTTGGTTTCCAGCCGGGGCTTGCATCCGTCTGGTGTCCGCTCCCGAACCGGACCTGGTTTGTTCCCGCGGTTACTTTCGAGTCGTGTCCTCGTTTCTGGACCGGGCCTAGTTTCTCGCCAGGCCTCGGCCGTCCTCCTGCGCTTCGCGCCCTCCAGGTTCGAGCCCGCTAGAGCTCGTCGCCCTCCGGCGGGCGGAATCGCTCAACTGCCAGCGCTAGAACCTCACACTGCGACACCGGGAGGCTTGTGTGCACGACGAGTATCTCACCCGGTTTGAGATAGGGATCCTCCGTCGGCAGTTGCGAGCGAATAGACGGTGGACTCATAACACCAACCATTTCCATCACGCCGGGCAGAGTTGGCCTGTGCAGGCATATGGCCACGGTTGGCGTCTCTGCCTGCGGCCAGGTTCTTGCCGCACCGTCATCGACGTCGAGACCACGTTCGTTGATACAGGCCGCAGCTGTGATGTCACGGTGGTCGGGCGCAGTCAAAGCCGTGGCGTCACGGTGGTCGGGCCCAGCTGGAGCATCCAGAGCGGCTAGGTCCAGCAACGCTGCGCTCCCCACGCGAGCGTGCAACAACCCGGTCACAGTGGCCAGGAACGACGCCTCGTCCTCCATATACCCCTTCTCCGTAAGCTCCGGGTGCTCTTGGAGGGGAGCCGAGCCGATTTAGCGTACGGACGCAGGGTTGCCATGCATCGCTCCCATGAGGATGACACCAGCGCATCGGCTCCGTACCAAGAGAGTTGACTGGCAAGAGCCCGGCTTTGTTTCTTCCCGCGTATGGTCAGTGGCCGCGTCTCTTCGCCATCCGGCCAGGCGGAACGTTTGCGCGCCTGTGCATGCCGGACCAGCAGAACCGGTCGGCTTGCAATCGCGGTCGTGGTCTCGCCGTCGGCTACTGCGCGTCGTAACACTTCTCGGTCATTGGGCATACTGAGGAGGGCGAGAGCCTGTTTCAGTTGAAACCAGCGCGAGGCGCCGATCTCGCGTGCGCGAGCCGGCTTGACCGGTGGGCGGCACCGCAATGCCGGATGGTTGGCCGGAAGCGGAACTGCAACCCAGTACCGGACTTCCTTTCGCCGCCCATCCCGCAACACATAAGAAACACTGCCCGCGGGTTGCCGCAGCCCCACCGGCACGCCCGTTTCCTCGGCGATCTCGCGAATGGCGGCGGCGCGGCAGTCCTCTCCAACTTTGACTTTCCCCTTGGGGAATGCCCAGTCACGATAGGAGGGACGGTAAACGAGCAGCACTTCCAGACCGTATGGGCCCAGCCGCCACACGATACCCCCGGCAGCCAGCACATCGGCTTGCCTTCGAGAGGTCATGCCGTCCTCCACTCCTCCGCATGCCAAGTACTAACAGAGCACGGCCGAGAGGCACCCATCCTGATATTCTTCATCCCAATCAGGTCAGCCTCGGGCCGAAGTAGAACATCAACTCGAGTTCGCTTACCGGGTAGGGGCGCCCGCGCGGCGGGCGAGACCGCCCCGTCGTCGCACCTTCATAAGGTCCTGGCAACGGTCCCATCACTTCCCTGCGGCGACATGCGAGCGCGCCTGCCGCATCAACAAATCCTGAATATCCTGCAGGCGCCTACCCTTCGGACTCTTGGTATGCCGCACCCACCCGTCGGGCTCAAGATGCCACGAGCGCGTGGTATCCGCACAGGCTACGTCAACCAGCTCCACTAGAGTGTCAATCATCGCGGGATCGGTAATCTTGACCAGCGCTTCAATACGTCGGTCGAGATTGCGATGCATCAGATCCGCCGAGCCGATGAATACGTCCGAGTCGCCGTCGTTACAGAACGCGTAAATGCGCGAGTGCTCGAGGAATCGGCCGAGAATTGAACGCACCCGAATGTTATCGGAGAGCCCCGGAATGCCCGCGCGCAGCGCACATATGCCGCGCACCTGGATATCAACCGGTACGCCCGCCTGACTGGCCCGATACAGCGCATCGATCGTTTTCTCATCCACGAGGGAGTTCGTCTTGAGCTTGATCCAGGCATCTTTCCCCTTCTTCTTGTTCGCGATCTCCCGCTCGATTCGCTTAATTAGGCCGGAGCGAATACCGGTGGGAGCCACCAACAGTCGGTGGTACTTGTTGCGTGGCGCGTAGCCGGACAACTGATTGAACAGTCGGGTGAGGTCCTGGCCGACGTCGCGATCACATGTCAGCAGGCCAAGATCCTCATAACCGCGCGCAGTCTTCGGATTGTAGTTGCCGGTGCCGATGTGACAGTAGCGCCGCAGACCGTCTTCTTCCAGACGCACTACCAGGCAGAGCTTGCAGTGCGTCTTCAATCCGACAATCCCATATACGACGTGGACACCGGCATGCTCCAGTTTCCGTGCCCATTCGATATTGGCCTGCTCATCGAAGCGGGCCTTGATCTCCACCAGGGCCAGCACCTGTTTACCCGCCTGCGCCGCCTGGATCAGCGAATCGATAATCGGTGAATCCCCCGATGTGCGGTAGAGCGTCTGCTTAATTGCCAGTACCTTCGGATCACTGGCTGCCTGCGCAATGAACTGCTGCACGGAGGTTGAGAACGCATCGTACGGGTGGTGTAGCAGAATGTCATGGCTACGGATTGCCTCAAAGAAGTCCGTCGGCTTTGCCGATTCGACCTCTGCCAGTCCGAATGGCGTGACGGGCACGTACTTCGGGTACTTGAGGTTGGGTCGGTCCAGGTCATGGATGACATTCAGACCCGTCAGATCCAGCGGTGCAGGCAAGCGATACACATCCTCCTGCCGAATGCCAAGTTCCCGCACCAACAGCTGCAGCACGTAATCCGAGATACCTTCTTCAACCTCCAAACGCACCGCCGGGCCAAAGCGTCGTCGCATCAACTCGCGTTCCAGTGCGGTAAGCAGGTTTTCGGCGTCGTCCTCTTCGACTTCCATATCCTCATTGCGAGTAACACGGAAGGTGTAGTACTCGACGACTTCCATACCGGGGAAGAGCTGCTCGAGGTGGGCGCCGATCACTTCTTCCAGCGGCACATACTTAGTCCGCCCCTCGGCATCGATGGGAACATCTTCGGGACGGTAGGCCCGGCCCTCGGAATCCACCGCAATGAATCGTGGTAGAAGTGGCGGTACCTTCACGCGCGCAAACAGGTTCTTCCCCGTTCTCGGATTACGCACGACGACGGCGAGGTTCAGCGACAGCCCCGAAATGTAGGGGAAGGGGTGCGCCGGGTCCACCGCGAGCGGTGTGAGTACCGGGAAGATCTGCTTCTTGAAGAACTTGCGCAGCCGGTCGCGCTCCCCTTCCCGCAGGTCGTGCCAGTGCAAGATATCGATGCCCTCACGGGCGAGCTTCGGCTGCACATCCTCGGCGAACACCTTCGCGTGCCGCGCCATTAGTTCGTGGGTACGCTCGGTGATGCCGTCCAACACCTGCCGCGGAGTCATACCCGACGCCGCCGTAACCGCCATACCGGTGGCGATGCGGCGCTTCAAACCCGCAACACGGACCATGTAGAACTCGTCCAGGT
The DNA here is from genome assembly GCF_003073475.1 of Actinobaculum sp. 313. GTDB lineage: Bacteria > Actinomycetota > Actinomycetes > Actinomycetales > Actinomycetaceae > Asp313. Next base: position 2,358,672 of record NZ_CP029033.1, read on the forward strand.
TCGACGCGAAAATCGCCAGGAACCAGGCGCGCTCAAGGATCTGAAGACTCTGTTCCTCGGCCTGCTCCAGTACACGCTCGTTGAATGCAAGCCAGGAAAGCTCTCGATCCGCGAAGCGTCCGTCCGGCAGGGTGGACTGGTCCAGTGAACGCGAAGCCTTTTTGGCTTCGTCGCGTGCCTGCTTTGCCATTTCCACAAGCGATGTGGTGGATACCGGTGAGCCGAGACGCATGCGTGCCTTGGCGCGGGCCCGTTCCGCTAGGCGTTCTTCTTCGTCGACGACGATGATGTCTTCATCGTCATCCTCTTCCTCGTCTTCGCCGCCGAGATCGCCAGTCTCTTGCTCGTCGACGTCGCCGGGGCTCTCAGGGGCGTCGTCAGCCGGAGTGTCATTGCCAACCACATCGTTCTTGCCGACCTCGCCGGCCGCGCCGACCTCGTTGGCATCGTGAGGCTCACGGGCCGTGTGAATCTCGCGTGGCTCACCTGCGGCGCCGTCGACGCGCTCACCGCCGGCGCTGGAGGAACCACCGTCCCCGCCAGTGGTGCCGGGAACGTCACCTTCACCGTTCGTCTCGACGGCATTGGTATCGGCTTGCCCTTCCGTGGTATCGCCTGCGGCGCTCGCATCGGCGTCATACCCTCCGGCAAGATCGCCAACAGCATTCACATCGCCCTCAACAGGTTGCGGCAACTCGTGGCGCTCCTGCCCCGATGCCGGATCCACGTCTGACGCCGAGTCGGTACCTGGCGACTGATCGGCAGGATCACTCGATGCATGATCGACGACGTCCGTAGCGGTCCATTCGGAGGGCGCGTTCCCCGCGGTTGAATCCGTTGACGTCTCCGGCAGCGTTGGCTCTTCGTTCATAAAGACCATCATCCCATTTACCGCCGGTCCTTTACACCCCCATTTCGCGAGTTGCGCTTACCGTCGGGGGTCGGAGGCGGCATCCGAGGAAGGTCTGCGCCCACCCCTTTCGAAGAAGTGGAGGGTTTGGCGAGAAATGGAGGAAAAATCACGCACTTTCTTGAAAAACCCTCCACTTCTTGAGCCCTGGGACGACAGGCAGGGCAACCCTCCTCCCGGATCTGCGCCTCGCACGGTTCTGTGTCACGCGGCCGAGGTCAGAGCTGCGGTTTTTCCCACCAAACCGCACACCTCAGGGCATTTCCGCAGCTGCGGTGTAGCATGCCGCTGCGCCCATACCCGCCAAACTGCACACCTCAAGGCATTTCCGCAGCTCAAAGCGACAAGATGAACGGAAATTCCATAGCAGCTATACTGCATCCATATGGTCTGACTCACCCGGATATGGAGGTTACGATGTCCACGATCACCGTTGATTTCGATGCACTCGATCATTTGTCCGCGATCTATCACAACTTAGCGGATACGACGACGCAATCATCACCCAATGCACGTTCGTATATCAGAGACAACATCGTAGTCCCGAATAGCGGATCACTCGGCTACGTCATGTCTGACATTATCGGCTACGCGCAGCAGGTAACGGACGCGGTTTCGCAGTGTGAAACGGACGCAGAGAAGGCACTGCGTGGCGGAGCGGATGCAGTAGACGAGTGCCGCCGTCACTACGAGAACAGTGACCAGAACGTAATCACACTGTTTGATGGCAAGTACACTTCAGCCGATGTAAACACAGCGAAGTCAACACCGAGTACACCAGTTACAGGCTGCTTGCCACCAGCTGTGGCAGAGACCACTTTCGCCGATGTGTTCAGTTCCATGGGAATGGTCGGAAATGTCATTTCTCCGTCCTTCTGGCTTGGAGAAGGAGCAGATATCATCTTGGACTTCATCCTCGGTGAAGGCGAGCACAACCCGTTCGACGCGATCCCAGGTGCAATAGCAGGAGACTGGGAGGCTGTGTCGCGAGCCGGAAATGGACTTGGTCACTTGGCGGACTACTTTTCCGCGCTTGCCTCGGAATCGACGAATACATGGAGCGACACCGCCTCCGAGTGGGAGGGGGAGCAGCTGATACTGCTGCGACGTCCTTTGGCAAGATGTCGCAGTCATTCTCCGATATTGCCGAGGAGTTACGCAAACTCTCGGCAACTTACCAGAGCATAGCGATTGGAATCTACAACCTGGCAGCTTCTCTTGCCAGTGGACTTCAAGCTCTTGCGGACTGGGGAATACTCTTCCTGGCTGCTGCCGCAGCTGTGACGCTACCTGTACCCATCGTCGGGCAACTCCTTGGTCTCGGCGGTGCAGGATACGCGGGCTACGAACTGATACAGGCAGCCAGAGCTCTCATAAGTACTCTGAACGCGACGTGGTCCCTCGTCATTGGATTCACCGGCCTATGCGCCACGTCCCTCGGCCGGTTGCAGGTGTCTCCTGATACCAGTACCGTTTACATTCCCACTTTCTCGGAAGGATGCCTCGTGGACAACCGTTCGAACAGGCCTGTCCGACTGCTCTCAACATTTCCCATTGGCAGTCCTGGGGATCAATTGCTCCGCGAATCCCTGCGGGCGTTACGCGCTGAGGCACCGCCGGAGACTCGGCGCATGATTGACAGTATCTTTCGCGACGAACGGTCAGTCCGTGATCTGATGAATTCATCGTGGATGAGCAAGAGGCTCCAATTCTCCGCCGAACAGACCACTGAGTTGAAACAACAGATTGCCGATGTTCGCGCTAGGGCTGAAGGCTCCGACGGCGGAGCCTTGCCGAGTCGCACCGAACCACGGAGCGGCAGATGACAACGGACAAGCAAAGCAACCAGCAACGCCAAACCCGTCGAGGTCGCATGGTACTCGCGCTACTGGTTGTGGCCTTCGCATCATTCACCGCTTTAGGTCTCGTCAGAGGGAATGTCCCCGGAAGCTACAAGGACACGGTCTGGACCGTGTCTTTTGCCATTACCGGAGGATGGCTCTGTGCACCGCTCCTATTTCGAGATCCGATGAAGTGGAAAGCACGAGCAATCATTGAAGGTGTTGCCCTCGTCCTCTACATCTCCACCGTAGTGTTCATCCTTCTTCACTACTCTGATGTCTATTCCGAACTTCTCGCAACCGAAAACTCAACTCTAAAACGGGGAATCAGCAAAGTTTTAGTAGCCCCCACTGTACCCGGTCTTGTATGTGCCTTCTTCTTTTATCTCAACGTAGCCTTCGGCCGTAAACCCGACAAATACTTCGGCCCAACTCCCGAACCAAAAGCCCGACAGCAAGCAGAAAACAGGGCAGGAGCACAGGACTTTCACCATTGGGGCAAGCGGTTCGGCAGCCATGCACTGATCTTCATCGCCTTCCTCTCCGCAGCACTCGCCGTAGCCGTCTTCGCCAGCGGACACCTCGCAGACTCGCCCACCTACCGTATCTGGGCCGCTATCTTCACCATCACCCCTATCTGGATCGCCGTCCTGCTACGGTTCGGCCCACAGCGGGATTGGAAGTCACGCGCGGCGGTCCTCGCGGTTGCCGCCCTCCTGTACGCCGTCGTGTCCGTATATGCAGTCATGAACTACACAGTCATCGCAGACGCAACACCAGGAACCGGTATCCTCTCACACCTCGAAGGACTGAAGCCAACCCTAGCCACACCATACCTACTCAGCTTCTTGTGCGGAGTCTCCTGCCTACTGCTCTTCTCGTCCAAACGCCGCACAAGGCACTTCTTCGGAGTCGATGTGCCGGAACAGTGCGAGGACAGTGAGTGATCCCCGCGCCGCGTCGGCCCGACGGCGTATCGCCCCACGCTTCGACCTACCGCGCAGACATCTAGCAGCAGGTCACCGGCTGGCCGGAGGGACCGCCCGGAGCTATCCCGCGCCACGTAAGGCGAATACGGCGGTTCAACACCTAACCGGAGGGACGCTGAGCACATCGTATGCGCCACCACCACTCCGGCTGTGGGTCACCATCTCATCCGTACAGCACATGGCGCTGCGCCGTGGCGAAACCCATCCGCTGATAGAGCGATACGGCAGCGGTGTTATCGGCGTCCGCATAAAGACGCACCAGGCGTGCACCACGCCCGGCAATAAGCCGCAGTCCCGCTGTGGTCAACGCCGCGCCCACACCATGCCCCTGCGCCGACGGCGCCACTCCGAGCACGTACAACTCATACTCGGAAGGAACTTCCTCCGGCTTGAACCAAATAAAACCTTGCAGTTCGCCACCATCGGCCACGGCCAGCAGGCAAAGGTCTGGATCAAACCATGACTGTTCAAACCGCTGACGCATGTCCGCCTCAGTCAGTTGCCCCTGTTCGGGATGCGATGCAAAGGCGGCGGCATTCAACGCCGTGAACGCCTCTAGATCCGCACGCGGATCAAGCGTTCGCAGACGGAATCCACCCGTCGCGAGATCTTCATCAACAGTTTCACGAGTCGGAGCGGCACCCGCGCCGTCGCCAAAGGCACCCGCGCCAGAACTACCGCCCCCGTCGCCTTCCTCCTCGCCAGCCGCTATCTCGCGCTGCAAAACAAGCAAAGCACGACGCACGGTCAGATCGAACTCACTCGCCAACCTGGCGGCGGCAGGAAGATCGCCGTGCGCCCAGGCGCCCGCCACGGCGTTCTCGGCACGGGGATCCACACCACGAGTCTTCGAGTCGCGCTCGAAGAGATCCGCATGTACCTTCCTCGCCAACACCCGGCCGTACCCCCGACGTCGGGCATCAGGGCGCACCGCCAGCTCGACCGTGCCGGCACGCCCGAGATGCGCCAGCCCCGCCACCTCGAGTGGAGCCCCGGCCAGGGCCGACACACTCTCCGTCGCCCGCTTCTCGTGCCCTTCCGTATCCGGGGCATTCTCGCGCCGCTGCTCCGCCTTCTGCGTACCATCGCCCTCATAAGCCCCGCGAAGGTCAGAGACCGCGTCCGCCGCGTCGCCGTCGTCGATCACCCATATGTGCGAATCCAGAGCCCCGGCAGCCACATCAAGCACGGTCTGCTCATCGAAGGGAGCGAAGCCATCCACCTGCTCACACTGCCGGTTGATCGCTGCCAGGGCATCCTTCCATCCCGCCGCAGGAAACGGCCCGCGCACTCTCATTCGAGCATTCCATCCGCGGCTAGCTTGCCCGCCGCCCGAAACTCGGCCGATGTAAGCAACATCGCGCGGTCGCGCCGCGTCACATCGGTGGCCAGCGGGTGGTCACCGGTACCGATCCACACCGGATCAACCTCGCCGAGGAAGTCTGTCAGACGCGCAGAGTCTTTCAGTACCTCTGCGAAATCACCTTCATACGTACCCGCAAGAACCGAATCCCACTCCTGGCGCACAGTTCCTGGCTTCGGGGTCATGGCGATCTTCTGCTCGCCGTCCGCCCCCTGGCGGCGCAGCACCTCCGCCGAAGCCTCGTAGCGACGGTTGACCTCAGCACCCTCACGCCGAATCCACTCGCGCAGCAGGTAACCGCGCCATAGAATCCCCGGCAGGGTGTTTTCCGGAGAACGAATCCATGACTCGGCGATAACGTCGACGCCTTCCTCGTCAACCAGGGCCAGAATCCGCTTGAAGGTCTCGGGGTCCTCACCGCTGTGATGCCGTCCCATGGGTACTAATGCCTGCGCCGAGGTGTGGGCAAGCTCCGAGTTGTAGGCGACGTCGGCCTCGCCTTCAATCGCCTCAATCTGATCCGCATCGAGCTGTGCGGGGCGTCTCGGCTTCTTGGTCATAGCATCCTCCTCATTATCGCCGCCGGTTGAGTGGACCATTGGCGTCGTGACAGCTCTGGCGGCTGTGCCCGTCTGGACGAGACTATTCTCCCGCAGATCAGGGGCCATGGCGAGCAAATCAGAACACTGCATCGAAGTCCGCGCGACGGCCTCTCGTATCCCGCATACTCGCATCTCCCGCAGGTCACACCCATCTGACGAATCACCCCCGATTTCTCCCGGCCCGCATACTCGCGCATCCCGCATACTCTCATATCCCGCATATTCACTTACCCCGCAGGTCACACCCGCCGTCCAGCCGCGCACAGTCGGGACCTCCCAGCGACGTCCGTACGCCGCACGGCACGCATAGCCGTCCTAACCCGCGCACAGTCGGCGCCTCCCACCGTGCTCCTCACGTCACTCGATGTGCCTAATCGGCGCCGGACGGGTAAACTACTTGCGGGCCTATAGCTCAATTGGCAGAGCACCGGACTTTTAATCCGTGGGTTCAGGGTTCGAGTCCCTGTGGGCCTACCACCAGAAAACAGCATGATCACGCCACGACAACCCGCCACGCCCGCCGTCTGCCAGCACACAAGGTTAGTTTTGCAGCCACTTCGGAACTCGAAACCAATTTCACGCGATTTCCTGCGTATAAGTATCTTCCCGGACGCCTATGCATCCTGCGCGCGTTCCCCCTACGTAGGCTGGTTCTACACGCAAAACACATAGGACGAAGGAGTTCCCTCATGTCAACGCCAGTTTTGTCACGCTTTGACCACATACTCTCCCCGATCACAATCGCGGGAATCACCTTCCCCAATCGCATCATCCTCCCGCCTATGGGCACAGAAATGGGCACCGAGGATGGCAAATCCACGGAAATAGAAGCCGAGTACTACGGCGCCCGTGCCCGTGGCGGCACCGCACTGACCATGACCGGCATCAATTTCGTACAGTCCGACCTCGAACCAGTTCAGCCCGGGTTGGCTCGTGCCGATACCGACGAGCACACTGCGGGCCTGAAGGGAATCGCCGACGCCGTTCATGCCGCAGGTGGGCTAGCCGCCCTCCAACTCACACCCGGATTAGGCCGCAACAATCAGAACTATGACGCCTTCGGCATGGAACCGGTGTCCTCTTCCGACAACACCTACTTCTTCGACCCGACCCGCCGCTGCCGTCCGCTGACAACCGAAGAGATCAAGTTGATTATTCGTAGAGTTGGCGAGGCTGCACATCGCGGCTACGAGGCCGGATTTGACGTTATCGATATACACGGCCACACCGGGTACCTGATTGACCAGTTCATGAGTTCGGTATGGAATCGGCGGACAGATGAGTACGGCGGCAGCGCCGAGAATCGCGCACGTTTCGCCGTCGAGTGTATCCAGGCCGCCAAGGAAAACGCACCCGGGCGCATCATTTCCTTCCGTATCTCCGTCAACCACCGTTTCGAGGGCGGCCGAACCTGGGAGGAGACCCAGGATTTGGTACGCGCGCTGGAAGCCGGTGGACTCGACATGATTCTGTGCGACGACGGCTCCTACGAGGCCATGGACTACGTGTTCCCGCCCTACTATTTGGGGGACGCGCCGATGGTGGAAGCCGCCGCGAGGGTAAAGGACGTCGTGTCCATTCCCGTGGCCGCATGCGGCAATATCACTCCGGAGATCGGCGAAAGACTCATTGCCGAAGGTAAGGCGGACCTCATCGCCATCGGTCGCGGCCTTATTGCCGACCCCGACATCGTCCTCAAGCTACGCGAGAACCGACCGGAGGACATTCGCCCCTGCATTCGCTGTAACCAGCTCTGCACGGGCAACGCGTTCTTTGGACAAGCGATCGGCTGTGCGGTCAACCCCGAGGTCGGGCACGAGGCCACCCGGGTTATTTCCGAACACATGGCGCGGACCCCCAAGAGAATTGCGGTGGTTGGCGCTGGCCCGGCCGGGCTCGAATTTGCCCGTGTGGCCGGCCTGCGCGGACACACAGTTGACGTCTACGAGAAGGGCGACGCCGTCGGAGGCGTGCTGCGCCCCGCCGCCACCCCCAACTTCAAACGTGAGCTTTTCAAGATGATCACCTGGTGGGAGCACCAACTCGAGCAAATCGACGGCGTAACCCTCCACCTCAGGCACGAGGTCACGGCCGACGATCCCGTGCTCAGCGACGTCGACGAAATCGTCGTCGCCGCCGGGTCCCATCCATTCATTCCCGCAGCAGTCGCCATTGCCACTGATGCAACTCCAATTGATGTACTCGATTTCCATCTGGGCGCACCGGTGGGTGATCGGGTGCTGATTTGTGGCGGCGGACTCTCCGGCGCCGATGCCGCGCTCGAACTCGCCCAGCAGGGGCATGCAGTCACAATCGTCGAGATGACCGATGCCATCGCCAGTGACATGCTCATGCTCAACCGCACGAGTCTGCTGCGCGATCTGGCGGTGCACAACGTCGAGGTTCTCACCGGCACCTCGGTGCAGGAGATCCTGCCAGAGGGTGTTCGAGTAACAGACGCAGCCGGAAGCAGGATCATCCAAGCCGACAGCATCATCACTGCCTTCGGCCTGAAACCCGCCACCGAACTCGGAGCGGCGCTGACTGCTAGCGGCGCCACCGTGCACACGGTAGGCGACTGTGTGAACCCCCGCAAGGTCGGAGACGCCATTAATGACGCCTACGAACTCGCCTTAGCACTGTAATCCAGCGGTGAAACCGGCCGAATCGCCGCGATCCTAGGCGCCGGGCCGCGGGTAGTGCGGGCGAACACCCAAAGGCGGTGGGCACACGTCCAGGCACTACTCGCGGCCGCGGAGCCGCAAAGGGGGCTTTTGCCTGCCCACTCAACCAGCGCCCTCGCGGGCACCTGTGGACACCTGGCCAGCCAACATCGAAGTCACGGCGGCATAGCGGACATGCTAATCTAGCTGCCATGTCGCAAACCCCCGCAGCGCACGACAGCAAATTCATGCAGATGCCTTTACCCGACGGCACGTTATACCGAATCGTACCCATACCGGTAGGCATTCGAGTCATCCGCTTATGGCTCGAACACGATTGGCCGCTCAGCACCGACCACGCCCTGCAACTGCGAGATGAACTTGGTTGGGTATCCTCACCGTCGAAAGCGACACTCTTCACCACCAATCACGGCACGGGAGAAAAGGACGCGTCCGCCATCGCAATCCGCGGCATGGTCGACTCCTTCGCCTTCAACCTATCCTCCCGGATCGCGCTGGAGTTTGAACCGTTGGTCGAAGCGGTGGCGCGATCAGCTTTCGACCAGTACGTGGGGGCGCTGAGTGCGTTTTACGGCAAGGGAATCACCGAATGGAACGACGAAGGCGAAGCACGATCCGTCACCTGGCAGCTACCCAGCACCGCCACCGTGCAAATCGGTAAGTCTGGCTGGCTTCTTCGCGTCAATATCGACTCCCCCAACGCCGTCGCTGCGGCGGCAGCCGAGGCAGAGTACTTCGAGATATTCGACGAGAACGACGACGAGCTTCCCGAGGATGAGTGGTGATCCTCGGCTCGTCGGGCACGCCGCATCATCCCAGGTTTGGGGACTGTTGGCCAGGGATGTTCACGACGAGGTCAGCAGCCTTCAACACCATATTTCACCCCGCCAATCCAGTAAGGTGTCCAGCGCGCGGACACTGCTTAGTGCACGGGCGCTGCTTAGCGCGCATGGCAAGCTGCCATCCATGCTTATCGGTTTTGGCACCCTTACTAAGCAGCTCCCGAAACCACTCAACCAGTTACGACACCCACGTCCGGGCAGTTCCCACAGATCATTGATCCTTTGCGGTAGCTAGTTGTTGTGCCGAAATACCCGGGCCCACCGCCCGCCAGAAGGCAGTGGTGGACCCGCGGTTTGAATCTCAGTTTGTCGGCAATTCTGCCGCCCACACGGCGGCGTGGTTTCCTACGCCAGAACACCGACGCGAGGCACCTACTTCGTCGCGGATCGAAGCATCCAGGCCTGCTTCTCCAGACCTGCTGCCACACCGATCAACAGATCGTTAGAGAGATGGTCCACCTCGTCGACATCGTCGAGGGTGGCCTTGATCCGGTCGGATACGCCAAGCAGCATTTCCTCGAACTGCTCGTACACATCATCAACGCTGAGCACGCCGGCATCAAACTGCTTCACACCGGACTGTGCGGAGACAATCGCGGCGCGAGCATCGGGGGTTCCGCCAATGGCGGCAAGACGCTCTGCCACCTCATCGGAATCATCGCGCACCTGCTCCACGATCTCATCCAATGCAAGGTGCAACGCGCGGAAACGCGAACCTTGGATGTTCCAATGAGCCTGCTTGCCCAGCAGGGCCAGATCAGTAAGGTCAACCAGGGCCTGCTGAAGGGCCTTCTCTACCGTGTTGGACTTGGAAGTGTTCTGCGCCATCTCTTCTGCTCCTTTCCGGACGGTCTCCCGGGTGTTCCGGTACATGCTAACCGCCAGCCCTTTATGGACTAATTCCAATATAGTCCATCTCGCGGAGAATTCGAGAGGCCTTCACTATGAGCTAAGACCTATCGGCGCGGATGAACCACGCGGGCTGGTACGGTGCGATATCGATGGTCGCCGGGCGCAGATCGTAGCTGTTATTGCCGATAAGCTCCTGTGCGTCGTATCCCAACCGGTACGTCAGTACCCCGTGATGCAGGCGAACGGTCTGGTTCGAGAAGTTGTAGACTTCCACCAGCGTGCCCAACGGATGCAAACGCTCAAAGATCAGCAGGCGCGAATCGGGACTCTCCACAACCTCACTGGGAATGGAGGCATGCAGCTGCGGCGTCTTTACGCGCACATCAATCAGATGGCGGATGCCTTCATTGATCCTCCGCGCGGGATGTAAGGGCTCATTCGGCAGTTTATCGACCATATCCCAGTCCATGAAGGGGCGATGCGCCCAGCGGTTATCCTCGGCATGGGCAGGATCACGAGCGTAGTCCATATCGTTGAGAAGCCCGATTTCGTCACCCATATACAGCAGCGGCACACCGCCGTACCCGAACATGACTGCATGCATGAGGATAATGCGGGCTATCGCCGCATCAATACCCTTGCCATCATTTCGCTCCAAAGCGATTTCGAGACCTGCCAGGCTAGCGCAACTGCCACTGATACGTCGATCCCCTGTTGCCTGATTCGCTTGGAACACCAAGCCGCGCGCGAAGGAATCGGGAAACTCTCCCGAATAGAAATCCGAAAGAAACGCCCGGTGATCGAAACCAGACACGCCGACCGCCGCGGCGTCGGCGTCGGAGATTGCCCAGCCGATATCGTCATGGCACCGCACGTAGGTGGCCCATGTAGCCGACGGCGGCTTCGACGGCATCGCCGCGAGCGCCGCCTGCGCCATATCGGCCTCCCCGGTTGCCACACAGTTCCACAACTGCACCATCAGCTCGTTGTGGTAGGCCATGTCGGAAACCAAACCGTAGTGTTCCCCACGTCCCAGGTAGGCCATCAGATCCTCCGGAGCCACAATCGCCTCGGCCTTGAAGGCCACCGCAGGCGCGGCAATCCGCAGGCAGGCACGCATCGCCTGGGTCAGATCATGCACCTCCGGCTGGTTCTGCGAGGTTGTCCCCAGCCGCTTCCAGGTGAAGGCGATGGCATCGAGCCGGAAGACTTCCACGCCCTTATTCGCCAGCCAGCAGATGAGGTCAACAAACTCGCAAAGGACGTCCGGGTTGGCCCAGTTCAGGTCCCACTGGTAATCATTGAACGTGGTCCACACCCACGCCGCGGCGTCGTCGTTCCACGTAAAGTTGCCGGGGGCGAAGTCGGGGAAGATTTCCGGCAAAGTCTTCTCGTACTCATCGGGAACCTTCCTGTCCGGGAACATGAGGAAGTAGTCGCGGTACTTCTGCTCCCCGGCTCGAGCGCATTGCGCCCACTCATGTTCCTTCGCCACATGGTTGAGCACGAGATCCATTTCCAGACTGATCCGATGCTCCCGCAACACCGTGGCAAGTTCTTCCAGATCGTCCATCGTGCCTAGGTCAGGGCGAACACTGCGGTAGTCCTGCACCGCATAGCCGCCGTCGTTCGCGCCTTCTCGCGGACGGAGGAAGGGCATAACATGCAGATAACGCACGCCGAGATCGGTCAAGTAGTCGACTCGATCGGCGATGCCTGCCAGATTCCCAGCGAAGCGATCAGCGTAGCACACGTAGCCGATCATCTCCGGAAGTTGTAGCCAATCTGGACGCAGCAGGCGTTCTTCATCGAGGCGCCGCAACTCTGGGCTACGCGCCTTGAACGCAGCGAGAAGCAGCGCACATAGCCGCTCCTCGACTTCACGTTCGCGTCCCGGATACAGGTGTGTAAGCGCCGCGCGGATCTGCGGCGAATAGCGCTCCCACCGCAGTTCGAAACTCTGGCGGCCTGCTGCGTCCAGTGGCATTGTTATTCCTCCGTGGAGTCGTTTTCGATCATGACGTCCTCCGCCACGTTCGGTTCCGGAGCACCGGGAGCCGGGCGGACAACAAGCACATCGCAATGTGCGCGCCGGACAACCTCTGAGGCAACGGTACCGAGAAGCCGCCCACAATCGAAGTGTCCCTAATAGCTCCGATCACGATGGCATCGACCAGGAACTGCTTACCGGTCTCAAGCAGCGCAGCTGCGGGCTCCGCATCCATCAAAATGGCCGCCGAAACGTGCGCGCCCTGCCGCTCCGCAATGGACATCGCCTCATCCAAGGCCTGACTGGCGGACGCCTTTCCAGGCACCTGGCCCAGCTTCACCGACTGCGCCGGAACGGAACTCAAAGTGGCTTCCTCGCGTGCCGTCATCGTGGTGTAGGCACATACGATGATCAACTCCGCACTCTCGGTGTCCGCCAGCGTTGCGGCACGCGCTACCGTGGGGCCGGCCAGGGAACTGCCATCGGTTCCCACGAGGATCTTGTTATACCGTTTAATCGTCATGATCTCACTCGCCTTCCTGCACGGAGGGGCCAGCAACCTTCGGAGGAGCTGTCACATCGTCCTGATCGCGGACAATCGGCGGCTCCTTGATCCACGTCATGGCAATGGCCGCCAGAGCGAGTAAGATTGCAGCAAAGGTAATGGCGTTGCTTGGATTACTCCCCAGAATATGCTTGTACACCCAACCGAAGGTCAGGGTTTGGATGAGCTGCGGGATTACGATCATCATGTTAATGATGCCCATGTACACGCCATAACGAGACGATGGCACCATGCGCACGGCCATAATGTATGGCACACCCATAATGGACGCCCAGGCGATGCCCAGTCCAATGATCGGTATGAAAAGCAGGAACTTGTTCGTGATGTGTGGGAAGACAAGCAGACCGGCAGTGGCGCACAGCAGGCAGAAGATGTGCACCCACTTCGCTCCCCGCTTCTTGGCCAGTGCGACAAGCGAGAATGCCACCGTGAAGGTCACCACGTTGTAGAAGCCATTGATCAGACCTGTCCAACCAACCGCAGATTCGTAGGCATCCGACGACGCATCAGTGGTGCCAAACGCCGACTTCGCCACCGACAGGGAAACATACTGCCAGTAGACGTTCATGGCGTACCACTGGAACAGATAGACCAAAGCCAACTTGCGTAGCTGCTTCGGCATCTCAACGATTGCGGTCCAAATGCCATGAACGGCGCCAAAATGCTCCTTCGACTTCTTTGCCCGCATGCGCTGCAGTTCTTCCGGCGTCGGTGGAATCTCCGGAGTCGACAGCACCGACACGAGTACCGTGCCAATCGAACACACCGATCCGAGCATAAAGGAGCCAAACACCCAGTAAGGCAATCCGGCGGCAGTTGCCCCGTCAAGGAGGCGCCGGAAGAAGAACAGCGAAACATTCGCGAGGGTAATGCCAAGGCCCGTGAAGAAGCTCTGCGCGAGGAAACCCTTCGCTGTCTGGCTGGGCGGAAGCTTATCGGCAATGAAGGCACGGTAGGGCTCCATAGCCGTGTTGTTCGATGCGTCGAGCAACCAAAGCAACAACACTGCCATCCACAACGCGGATACAAAAGGGAAGAGGAAGAGGCAGATTGCGCAGCCAGTAGCACCGATCAGGAAGAACGGCTTACGCCGCCCCCATTTCTCCGACCATGTCCGATCTGACAAGGCTCCGATCAACGGTTGGATGAACAGACCGGTAATAGGACCGGCCATATTCAAGAGGGGTAGGCTCTCCGGATCGGCGCCCAAGAAGGTATAGATCGGATTAATGGCAGTCTGCTGCATACCGAACGAGTACTGGATTCCGAAGAATCAAAAGTTCATCAGCAGAATCTGCTTCATCGTCATCATCGGCTTTCGCCTAACGACAGTGGTAGATTGTGCGCTCACTTCTTAGTCTCCTCTTGTGCTTGTGCGTCCAGGTACTCCTGGAGATGGTCGAGGATGGATTCCCATCCATCGGAATAGTCCACTGCCGCCTCTTCGGTATACGGGCCTTGCACGATCCGCAGTAAGTTCTTCTCCCGGCCGAGGCGTGTGAATTCCACGCGCAATTCGACCGGCTTGGACGGATCAATACCTTCAATGCCGCTGATACGCTGCCGCGTGACAAGCACATCGGGGTAGAAGACTTCCGTGTAAACGCCGTCTACCACCCAGATTCGGGTGGGATCGTCGTCGCGCACCTTCGTATGACGCAGCCGACCACCCAGCTGCGGGTCAAGTTCGACCGACTCGGGCACAACATGCCAACCGTCCGGGGCGAACCATTGAGCGAGAGCGGCGGGTTCAGTGAAAGCGCGGAAGAGGACGCCGCGCGGCACACTGAACTCTCTCTCGACCTCGAGGATTGTATCGGGTTCCATCTCGATTCTCCGTTGCATCGACCTTTGCAGAATCGCAATTGCTTCGCCGAGAAGAACCGGAGGTCCTTCGCCGACGCCGTGGAATCCACAAGCCCCTCCGCTCGCACTATTGCGAGCGAGAAGGCTCCGTGGGGAATCCAACACCGATAGCATAGACCCGGATGACTCCAGAACAAACACGTTTAAAGAATGAAACTGGCCGTCACGCGCGGCACATCCGCCGAAAGCGGCGGCGCGATGCCGTTCGCAACCTCTATGAGAATTTCCGGCAGGCGTCTTACCATTCGGACTCGGTCACAAATCGGGAACGCCACCACGCACCTGCGGAGGTGACGAGCAGAAGTAAGAACCGCCAGTTAGGACGATTCCGGTACTTGAGGCGACGTCGCCAACGCCACCGCTGCCGAAATCGCTATCAACCCAAGGACCTCCGCAGCGTTTGGCACCTGCCGAAGCACGACGAGCCCCACAAGCAGGCTGGTGGCAGGCAGAAGAGAACTCAACAGCGCGAAGGTGGAGGCACGCAATGAACGCATGACAATCTGGTCAACGCCATAGGGCAGAACCGAGGAGAGAGCGGCAACGGCCAGCATCAGCACCAGTGAACGCAGGTTTGTTGCAATTGGCGCGAAGTCGCCCACACCAAGGGGGGCATAGACGAGCGCGGCCACGGTCATGGCCCATGCCAAGGAGTCAAGACCCCGCCCTCCAACCGCCACTCGGCGGCCAAGCCAAATGTAGAGAGCCCAGAAGGCACCCGCGGCGAGCGCCGCCGTCACACCCGCTGCGACGTCGGCATCGCCAAGGTCAACTCCTGCCCAGGAGATCAGGAAAACACCGCCTATGGCGAGCGCGGCGCCGAGTCGGGTCTTCCATCCTCGCCCGGTGGCAACTGCCAGTACCACCGGACCGAGGTATTCGAGCGACACCGCAGTGCCGAGGGGAATCCGGTCGATCGCCAGGTAGAAAGTAAGGTTCATCGCCCCAAGCGCCAGACCGAAAATGGCAGCCGCACCCAACACCCGCCAACTGAAGTCTTCGTTGGAGTCACGCGGAAGAGTTCGCCTCCACAGCAATAGCAAAATCGCCGCACCGGCAATTCTGCCCCACCCCACCGCCAAGGCAGGAGCCGCCGCGAAAAGACCGACCGCCAGCGATGCCCCGACATACTGCGAAATACCCGCTCCCAGCAGCAGCGCTGGAGCCCAACGATTGCGCCGCAACGCAGCGGGTTGTTCCCGTTGTTCCCAGCCGCTTACGTGGCGCTTCTGGCGTTTCCCTCCCCCTGCACCGCGCTCAGCCACGTGCAACCTCCGTCAGAAGTGCCCGGTGATCGGAAATCGGAAGATGCACAACAGAAGATTCGGCACAGGAGACGAGATTCTGGCCGAGAATATGGTCGATTTGGGTGCGCGGTGAGGCTGCCGGGAAGGTCGCTCCCTGTGCCAGCACGGTGAACGACGATTCGCGCCGCACCTTCTCCAGGCTCATGTTGAGATCACCGAGAAGTAAGCGCGGCGCGCTCGCTACGCCGGCGTGGCGAGCAATGCCCGCAAGCCGGTTCTCGAGCCATACGAGTTCCCGCGAGTTTAAACGCGCATCGGCAGCCAGATGGGTGGCACACACAAGGAGCGGCCCACCGTCCATATTGAGGATCACGACGACGGCGCGGCGCTGTTCCTCCACGCGCAGATAACGACCCGCAATCCCCCGCCTACCGGTTCTATCTCGGCGTACCGGAGACTTCCATGAAGGCAATCGCAGCGACTTACAGAACATCGGCGGTTCACGGGTGGCAAGCACGACGCCGTAACCGTGTTCCTGGCGCCGTGCCACCCGATAGATCATGTCGGTTGGGGCGCGTCGGGCCGCTGCGAACTGCATCCAGGCCATCCCTGCCACATCGGTAATCACCCGCAGAGGTGGCCGCGATTGGCCGCGCGGCATCGAGACCTCCTGAAGAGCTAGGATGTCCAAACGCTCGGCGGCCAGTCGATCTGCTGTCTGGCGTATCGCCTCATCCACCTTGAGCGGAGTACTCGGCGTGCCACTTTGCAGGTTAAAGGTTCCAACCCGTAGACCCATTCGACTCGACCCCGTTCATCCCGTATCTCTAGAAAACGGTCGACTTGCCCGCCGAGGTCGGCTCGACACTCGACTCAGATGTCTCCTGCCGGTCAGTGCTCTCCTGCCGATCATCAGCCACCTGCTGATCAGCCTCCTGCTGATCTGCCGGTTCGAATGTCAGGCTCACGGAGTTCATGCAGTACCGCTGCCCGGTCGGGGTTTGCGGAGCGTCCGGGAACACATGCCCCAGATGCGAGTCACAACGCGCACAGCGTACCTCCGTGCGCGGATATCCCAGCTTGTAATCGGTAGCCGTTGTCACCGCATCCGAATCTGCCGGGTCGTAGAAGCTCGGCCATCCGCATCCGGATTCAAACTTGGTTTGTGAGCGGAAGAGCTCCTGCCCACATGCGCGGCAGCGATACACGCCTTCCCGGAATTCGTCGAGCAGTTCGCCCGTTCCCGGTCTTTCGGTGCCAGCTTCTCGCAATACATGGAACTCCTGCGGCGAGAGGACCTGCCGCCATTCTTCATCAGTTTGTGGTAGACGCACTTGATCAGCCATGTTTCCGCTTCCCTTTCTACTTCGAGTATGTGACCCAACCATTTCTGGCTTTGCACCTAATGCCGACCTTGTACAAAGCCGCTAGGTGGCGTGTGCGGCGTCCCGAGCAGAGCTTGCGTTCTGCCTGAGCACCCCGCGCACACAGTTCCAACGCGCCTCTGCGCGAATCCAGACCTTCCGCCGAATCTCTCAGCTATGAGCGTAGCCTGCCGACGCCTGGAACAGAAGAATCCAAAGGGACTTCACAGGGCTCCGCGCCGTCCGGACCGACGCGCCCCGTCCGGACCGATTGGAACACGAAGCCGGTTGAAAGATTGTACCTTCCACAGAGCCCTACCCGGGTAGAACCTCGCCCCCATAATCGTGTCAGTCACCCGTGTCTTGTGCCGGATTCCCGAGTGGTTGCTTCATTGTTGACCGGTTTTCATTCTCCGTCTCGGAGAGGTCTTCCCGCCCGGAGTCCGCCTCGATCGCAGCGCGCTCTGCGGTGGTACCAGCAGGTGAAGAAGTCCGCTGCCGATCATCGCGGTGCCGCTCCTCAGTTTCGTCGTCACGACGGTGCCGACGCTCAGCTGCAGCCTCACGTTCCCGCATCGCCTCGTCGCCGGGCCCTGCGAACTCCTGACCGCGTTTCTCCGCCGCAACAGACCCTGTGAAGATCGACGATTCATGCCCAGGCGCGACCATGGTCTCCGTCGGGCCGATTTCGCGTTGCCCCGCAGGCACGCGCGCCGGTCCTACAAGACCAATCTCCTCAACGCTCAGCACACGCGTTTCCGTCAAATCGGCCGCAGTCGGAGCGGGGCCCGAGGTACCATCCCCGGCAAAGGCCGCCTCCGGCGTCGTATCGTCCCCGCGCTGCGGAAGCCTCGCCTGCACGCGTCCGCTGCGCACCTCTTGCTGGCTTGAGTCCTCTGCTTGCCCTTCGGCGCGAGCCTTCACTTCCGGGAAGGGAACTTCATCCGGCGCAACCATGTCCGGCACATCCGTACCGGCATAGTAGCGCATATGCGGCATGGCAGAAGGCGCGTTCTCCTGGATCCAGCGCACCATTTGTTCGCGCACGTAATAGCGCAGATCCGTCAAGGTGGAGGAGTTCTTCGCCGAAAGCAAAGCGGAAACCTGCAGCAGCTCCGAATCAGCGTCGCGAACCTGGAGAATACCGGTATTCCCGTCCCACAGGTCTGTGGACTGCAGAATACGTTCCAATTCCACGCGCATCTGCGGGATCGGCGCCTGCCAATCAAGTTGGAAGTGCACGTAGCCAAGCATCGCAGGCGTGCGGCGCGTCCAGTTTTCGAAGGTCTCCGTGGTCATGAGGGAGGAGGGCACAATCAGGCGACGCCCGTCCCACACCTTAAGAACCACGTACGTCAAAGTAATCTCCTCAACAGTCGAGTACTCCGACTGCCAGATCACGATGTCGCCCACCCTGATGGAATCGGAGAACGCGAGCTGCAGGCCGGCAAATACGTTACCGAGCGTGGCTTGCGCCGCAATACCGGCGACGACGGAGACCAATCCGGCTGACGCGAATACCGATGCTCCGGCCGTGCGGGCACTGGGGAATGTCATAAGAATGCCCGCAAGGCCGAACACCCAAATAACAACCACAATCACGCGATGCAGGATCTGCGCCTGCGTTTGGACCTTGCGGTAGCGCGACTCCCCGGCGGCTTTCACCTGCTTGACGATGGTCTGCTCGGCCCCGTCAACAATAGAGACGATTAGCCAAGTCCCCGCAAAAATGAGCAGGATGAGGAAGGAGTGCTGCGCATACTCCCGCCATTGCGGCTGCTCCTGATTGGCGGCCACGGGAACCGCTATAACCATGCCCACCCAGGCACCTAGCGTGCCCAGCACCAGTTGCAAAGGCTGGACTGCCTTGCGTGCTGAGCCGCGCAGGAATTCGTGCCGCCGAACAATGAACTTGATAACGCCCTGCAGCAAAAAACTGATCAGCAAACCAACAACGATTCCAATGCCGATACGCAGCACCACTCCAAGCACATCTACCGTCGCCTCCACCGCGGTCTCGGCAACGGTGGTGGAATCATCGGCTGGAGTAGCGTCGGGCGAAGGGGACGGTGTGGATGTCACCTGCCGCGCTAATGACGACAAGGCCGACTGAGAAGAGAGCACTCCAGCCAAAAATGTGCTGGGCGCAGACAACACGCTGAGCAACGCCATACCTTCCAGGGTATTGCACCGGCCTGAGAAGTTACCGCAATGCCCACTGACACTTTCCACACAGTGCACCGACATACACTCAAAAGCCCGGTGTACGTTCCGCCGGTTTGCGCAGTTCAGCCCCGCGCTGGGTGCACTACGGCGAGTGTTGCCGGGTGCTAGCGGATAGTTTCCCGCCAGGTCACGGCTTTGGCACGCAGCTTCCCGCCAGGTCAGGTGGTGTGCCGATAGTGCGGAACGATAGGACGCAAGGACGATAGGACGCAAGGACGATAGGACGCAAGGACGATAGGACGCAAGGACGATAGCGGTGTATTCGAGGCCCGCTGTAGTAGTCAAATCGTCGATTTTTCAAGGCCAATTCGCGCGGCTCTTCCCGGAATCTCCGGGAAGAATCCGACGACAGTCACCGCGGTGAGGAAACACACAGGCCTCTCGATTTTGCACCAAGGCCCCTTCTTCCTCTAAGCTTAACGAGTTCCACCAACACGGTAGCGAACGGATTCGGGCGAAAGCCTTTCGCCCCCATCGTCTAGTGGTCTAGGACATCGCCCTTTCACGGCGACGACACCGGTTCGAACCCGGTTGGGGTACTGAGGTCAATACCTCGTATTGGCCCCGTAGCGCAGTTGGTTAGCGCGCCGCCCTGTCACGGCGGAGGTCGCGGGTTCAAGTCCCGTCGGGGTCGCGGATAACTGCCCGGGAAACCGGGCATTTGTCTACCAGGCTCTGTAGCTCAGTTGGTAGAGCGTTCGACTGAAAATCGAAAGGTCACCGGATCGACGCCGGTCGGAGCCACCAAGGAAAAACCCACGTCCAACCATGAGTCATTTGACAACCGGTAACAAGTCATTCGACACCAGACGACGAGTCATTCGACCCCACGCATAACTCATTCGACAACCCACCTACCCACCAAACCACCCACACCTGTGCCAGAGACCAGGGTTGGTGCTTGGCACGCGGCATCGGCCTACGAGCGGCGTCGGGAGCCGCCCCTGGCACGTGGTCACGTCCGCCCCTGGCACAAGAAGTGGAGGACTTTTCAAGAAGTGTCGCGAAAAACCCGCATCTTCTTGAAAAACCCGGCACTTCTCGCACACATCCACCCCGCCGCCAGCAACGCGGCCGAGTCCTACTCCGCCAAGTCTGCGATCAAGCGCTGGAAGAACTCCTCCCCCGCCGCGATTTGGTCGAGTTCGATGTACTCATCCGGACCATGAGCCTGCGCAATATCACCCGGTCCGACGACGACAGCGCTCATTCCCGCCGCCTCATAGGTACCCGCCTCGGTGCCGTAGGTGACCTTATCCGCGGTGGCAATAGCCCCCAGGCTCACGGCGTAACGCGCGGCCGCCGATTCGGGCCCGCTCGCCAGGCCAGTGACTTGACCGACCGTCTCCACGGTTACGCCAACCTGCGATACATCTCCGGCAGCTTCGGTCGGCGCATCGGCCTTCATCCTCTCGTCGATGTCCCTCGCTTTTTCGTGCACACGCCGGTGAATCTCGAGTGCATCGACCTGCGGCAGTGTACGGAAGTCGAGCTCCAGGTAGGCTCGGTCCGCCACGGTATTCACCGCCGTGCCACCCTGAACCACGTTGACTCCGCCGGTCGACCACGGCACTCGGAAGCCGTCGTCGAAGGGCCCCTCACTCTGGAAGCGTTCAATGATCTCGGTGTGATACCAGGTGATGAACTCGGCCGCGTACCGGATTGCATTGAGCCCCCGCACCGGTAGCGATGAATGCGAAGCCAGGCCACGGAAGGTCAGTGTAATGACGTTCATGGACTTGTGGGCGCCTATCGCGTGCATGGTGGTCGGTTCGCCCACCAACGCGATATCCGGATGAATATGGAGCTCATCCAGCTTCTCCACCAGTGCGAATGCTCCACGCATGCTCGTGACCTCTTCGTCCCACGTCGCCGCGATATGCAGTGGCCGTGCCAGCCGCGTCTGAGAAATCTGCGGGGCGAGCGCCGCGATGATGCCCAGATAGGACTTCATGTCTGCGGTACCACGGCCGTACAACCTTCCATCGCGCTCCTCAGGCGTGAAGGGATCAGATGTCCACACCTGGCCGTCGACCGGAACGCAGTCCGTATGCCCGGCTACCATGACCCCGCCATCGACCGTGCCATCCACGGCCGGAAAGGTCGCCAATAGGCTGGCATGCAGCCCGTCGGCATCGTCGATGCGATGAATGCGAGCGCCCGCCGCCGCAAATGAACACTCCAATAAGTCGATCACAGCAAGATTGCTCTTAGCGGACGTGGTGTCCATCGCAACGAGTGCTTCAATGAACGCGCGTGGCGTTGTCGGAATATCCACAAAATTATCAGACTTCGACGCCGTCTTCCGCCCGGTCTCCACCCGATCCGCAGGCGCCTGCTTTCTTTCGCTCATATTTGTATAATAGCGAGGCGCGAAGCGGCGTCTCTTCCAGTCCACCCTCAGATTGCGCCCAGCTTACGGCGGGATTGTAGATGCACACTGCCTGTCATGGAGCATTGTGAAGCAAGCCGTCAAGCGGATGGGAGGAACGGCCCGGCTATTGCACCCAATACCTCTCCGACACGCTCGGAAGCCGAATCCCGGGCGGCTCAACACACCCCCGCGCCACACCCGCGCAGCCTGAAGCGACGCCGAGTCGTTGTAGGTGCCGGCATCCTTACTCTGGCCCTCGTCGGAGGCAGCACCGCCTGGGCGCTCGACCGATACGTCATCGACCACGTCGAAATAGCCGATGTCAGCGCCCTAGAGGCGGGGGCTTCCGCCAGTTGGTCATCGACATCCTCATCCGGCAGCACCGACTCTGAGCAAAGCACTGACACTGCCGACCACACAGCCACGGTAACCTATTCCTCTTACACAGCCTCCAACGCTTCCATCAGCGTTGAAACAGTCACCACGGGCGGTGGCGACAATACCGTGACGTACTACGTGGCCACCGTCAGCGCCTCGGACGGCACGGCTATACGATCAGCCTTCGCCAAGAACTCATACGGCACCAATATCACCGACAAGACCTCAACCATAGCGGAAGAGAATAACG
The DNA here is from genome assembly GCF_003073475.1 of Actinobaculum sp. 313. Taxonomy (GTDB): domain Bacteria; phylum Actinomycetota; class Actinomycetes; order Actinomycetales; family Actinomycetaceae; genus Asp313. The sequence goes on from NZ_CP029033.1 coordinate 2,381,015, forward strand.
CCATCCTCGCCATCAACGGTGACTACTACGGCTTCCGGGACAGCGGGATCCTCATCCGCAACGGCGTGATATATCGCGACGACGGCGCCCGCACCGGACTTGCCATCTATCGCAATGGAACAATGGCGATTTACGACGAGACCACCACCAGTGCGCAGCAGCTAGTCGACGCCGGCGTGTGGAACACACTCTCTTTCGGTCCTGCCCTGATCGAAAACGGGGAGGCTGTCAGCGGCATTGACTCCGTAGAGATCGACACAAACTTCGGCAATCACTCGATCCAAGGCGAGCAGCCCCGTACGCTGATCGGGCAGAAGCAGGACGGCACATTCGTCTTCGTCGTGATTGACGGACGAGACGAAGGCCACTCGCGCGGTGCCACAATGACGGAGGCTGCACAGATTATGCAGTCGCTTGGATGCGTGATCGCCTACAACCTCGACGGCGGAGGTTCATCAACCATGTACTTCAACGGCGAGGTGATCAACCAACCTTCTAACGGTGGAGAACGGGGAACATCCGACATTCTGTACATCGAGGATCTGTCATGATCGTTCTAATTCCCTCGCTTGAACCCGACCACCGTCTGCCCGCACTCGTCGATGCACTGGCACATCACATACCCGAAGCACACGTCGTGATTGTCGACGACGGCTCGGGAGCGCGCTACGCAGATACCTTCCAGAAGGCCCGCAACGCCGGGGCCACCGTCATCGGGTACGAGGTCAACCGTGGGAAGGGCTTCGCGCTGCGCACAGGTTTCGCCTGGTGCCTCGAACACGCGCCCGATGAGCCGGTGATATGCGCCGACTCCGATGGCCAGCACACTCCGGACGATATCCGCAAGGTGGCATTCGACTTACGGGAACATCCGAACGCCGTCGTTCTCGGCGTGCGCGCCTTCTCCGGTAGGGTCCCCATCCGGTCGCGCATCGGTAACTGGATGAGCGCCCGCTTCTTCCGCCTCGCCAGCGGGCAACGCATCAGCGATACACAGACCGGCCTGCGCGGCTACGGGCCACAGCATCTGGCGCGCCTTCTTGGCATTCCGGGTGATCGCTTCGAGTGGGAACTCCAGGCGCTTCTCGCGGCCGCGCGGGTCGGCCAGGAGATTCGGCAGGTTCCTATCGCCACCGTCTATCACGACGGCAATTCCGGCTCCCACTTCCGCCCCCTGGTTGACTCGTGGCTGGTCTTACGGCCTCTATTGGCGTTCTTCGCCGTTGGCGCCGGGTGCTGGGCGGGTGAAATGCTGCTGTTTCTAGTTCTGCAGTCCCGCTGGGGGATTTTCCCCGCCGTCGTCGCCTCCCGTGTCGTTTCCGGAACTGTCAACTTCGCACTGAACAAGTCGCAAGTATTCCGCGAGCATTCGAGGGAACGTACCGCATTGGAGGCTTTCGAGTACGCCCTCCTGGCAGCAACGCTTGTGACGATAACCGCCCTGGGGGTCCGCGCCCTGGCGTCCATTGGAATCGCGCTGTGGCTGGCCAAACTTCTCATGGACTTCCTCTGCTTGCTGTTGAGTTTCGCGGTGCAGCAGCGGTGGATTTTCGCTCCCCCAACGCTGTCGGCTGCGGACACAGCCGGTGATACCGCCTCCGATGCGCGCGGCACGGCAGCGCCGATCCAGCGTCCGGGCAAATTATCGGCGGGCTAATCGCCTGCCCGCCACACCCCAAGGGCTTTAGTGCACGTGAGTGCCATCACCGTTTTCACCGCGCCAGAGGAAGCGGTCGTCGCGCCACTGGAGGAGGTGGCCGTACACTAGAGGCGGCGGGCGGCAGTGGAAGGAGGCCGCCCGGAAACCGAACGGCGCGCGGAGGCCTACCTTCCGGCCAAGACCACAGCCAACAGGAAAGTGAAAGGCGTGTGAGTACCCGGCAGCATGTCTATTTCATGGCCTACGGGCCCGCCAGTTAGGCACAATGGATATATGACCCGTCACATTCTGTGGGACCTTGGCGGTACCCTTATCGACAGCTACCCGCAAATTGATCGCATGCTGCAGGCGTACGTCACGCAATGCGGTGGCACGATTTCGGTTGACGACGTCGCCCACCTGACACGGCATTCCATCGCTTTTGCGATCACAGCTCTGGCAGAACGATTCTCCATCCCACCCGACGACCTGCAGGAGGCCTATACGCTGCTTAAGCGTGCCTGGGAAGTCTCCCCTCCTCCCGTCATGGACGGCGCTCACGACATTCTGGAGCAGGTACGTAGCAAAGGCGGGTTGAATCTCGTTATCACCAACCGCGACCGAGAAAGTGCCCGCGTGTTGCTCAATGCGAGCGGTCTAAAGGTCGACGATCTGATCTGTGCTCCGGATGGCTATGCGCGCAAGCCCGACCCCGACATGTACATCACGATGATGCAGCGGCACGATCTCAACCCGTCAGATTGCCTCGCAGTAGGTGATCGCCCGATCGACGCCGTCGCCGCGCAAGAAGCGGGTATCGAATGCGTCCTCCTCGAAACACCGGGCATACCCCTGGTGGCGGACGCACTTTCCGCCACGCGCATCACGAGCTTGGCGCAATTGAAGTCACAGCTATGAACTCTACTCGTACCGCGCTGAGGTACGCGTCGGCTTACTGAAGCACGAGGTGCCTTGCAGCTATACCGCGTGTGCCCCAGCGCTCATGAACTCGGCCCTCGCCGGAACAATAGGCGCCACATCTTCGCACAGAATAGCTATCGGCGTACTCCGATATTCGCCGTTATGGTCGCCTTCACGGACCAGATCGGGGAGAATAGTCTTGTCTTCAGCCACGGCCCACCGCCCAACGCGGTGGACGCACCGAAAAGGAGCTTATGATCGTGGACACGCAGAAACCCGGCGGGACGGAGCACGAACACCCTGAAGCCGCCCCGGATAAGCCGACGCGCGCGGCTTCCCAGTCATCTAACACGCAACGGTCCATCGGCGAGTTGATCGCGAGTATCTCGGAACAGGCCTCCGCACTGGTTCGCGGAGAAATCGACTACGCCTCCGCGAATCTCAAGGCGAAAATACAGAAACTCGGCATGGGCGGCGTGCTTCTCGCTGTCGCCGCCTTCCTTGCGGTGTTCATCTTCCTGCTTCTGCTGCTAGCAGCTGTGAGTGGATTTGCGAACATCATGCCTGTGTGGGCCGCCTTCCTCACGGTCGCGGGCATTCTCATTGTCCTCGCCGCGATACTCGCCGCCATAGGAGCAGCGCGTCTGAAGGCATCCAAGCGCCACGTGGTCAATCCTAAAGACGGCTTGAGCCAAGACATCGAAGCATTCAAGAGGGGGATCAAAAGGTGAGCGACGCGAAGAACTCGCCGGACAGTAACCAGCGCTCTATCGCGCAGATCGAGGCTGAACTGAGGCGAACCCGTGAAGAGATGACGCAAACCGTCAACGAACTGGCCGGGCGGCTTGATCCGAAAGTCGTCGCAAAAGCCGCTACTGACCAGGCTAAGAAGAAGGCCGCTACGGCCACAACTCGGGTCAAGGCACTTGTCCACGACGCGAAGTCCGGAGATCTGCGCGCCATCGGAATCCTGGCGGGAAGTGTGGTGGTTGTTGTCGGGCTGGGCGTACTGGTCATTTGCCGCCACTGACCAACTGTGCCTGTCCTAACATCTCCCGGGCAAAGCACGTGGTACCGCGCAATACGCGCAGGCAGCAGCCGACCTGTCGTTCTCACCATGGGGTTATGCGTGGCGGGAATTGCCACGTTCGCGGTAAAGTAGATGGGCGAACGGATACGTACATGGGCCACAGCAGTGTGTGCCCCGCGATGAGGTAAAGGGGTCGAGCCATATGGGGCGCGGCCGTCAGAAGGCTAAGCAGCGCAAGGTCGCTCGCAATCTCAAGTACTTCACTCCGGATACCGACTATCAGGCCCTTGAGCGCGAGCTGAGGGGTCTCAGCATCCCGAACCTGAGATGGACGCTTACGCTGAATATGCTGCCAAGTACAACGAAGACTGGGACGACGACGAGTGGGACGCCGACGACGAGTACGGCCGCGACGCCGAGTCCGAGAAGGATGAGCGCTAAACGGCGGTTCTTCCACTTCGCATCCAGTGTGTTCTAGATACGGTGGCGCCGTGCCCTGTGAGGGCGCGGCGCCGTCTTGTTGCGCCGAACGACTCCGAGGAGTGCCATGAGCGCGCACTAGTCCGTGAAGCCCACTGCGGGTGATACGCTCATCGGGCCTGTGTAGCTCGACACCATCCCCCATGGCTCACTAGACGCCATCTACCACGGCTCAGCGGTATGCTCCGTGCAGCAGCACACTTCCTCCGGCCACCCCTTTGGTGCCAGAGATCAGCCGCGCCCCGGTGCCCGTCGAGCCATCCACCGCGCCCTCCGCCGAGGCCGAGGTGATACTGCCAACGGGCCACGCCTCGCAGTCGTACTCCCGGCACACTGTTGTCACCGTTTCCACATCATGCGCAGGAAGGACTGCGACCATACCGATTCCCAGGTTCCAGGTGTCCTCAGCGTCACGCCAGTCCACGGAACCGAGCTCGCAGAGCACGCGATACACCGCGGGAACCTCTACCTCTCCACGATCAATATGCGCCTGTAGGCTTACCGGGATGACGCGGGCCAGGTTGGCAGCCAAGCCGCCGCCGGTGACGTGTGAGAATGCGTGAACGTCGCCGCGCGCGGCAAGGTCCAAACACAGCGGAGAATAAAGCCTCGTTGGTTCCAAGAGCTCTTCGCCCAGTGTGCGCCCGAATTCCGGGACCTCCTTGTCCAGCTTCCACCCGGCGTCGGCCACGATGCGGCGAACCAGGGAGTACCCGTTGGAATGCAAACCGGATGCCGCCATTGCGACGATGACATCTCCTTCCTGCACCCGCTGCGCTCCGAGTACCGCATCGGCTTCCACGACGCCGGTTGCCGCCCCCGCAATGTCATAGTCGTCGGGTTCCATAACGCCGGGATGCTCGGCCGTCTCCCCTCCCAACAGCGGTACCTTCACGTATTCACATGCCAGTGCCACTCCTCGCACAATGTCGGCGATACGCTCCGGGATAACGCGACCGCAGGCGATATAGTCGGTCATCAAAAGCGGGCGTGCACCGACAACAGCGATATCATCAACAACCATGCCGACAAGATCTTGACCAATGGTGTGATGCACGCCCATGGCCTGTGCAATGGCTATTTTGGTACCCACACCGTCAGTGGAGGTGGCCAGCAACGGCCGTCGATAATTCCGTAGTGCGGAGGCGTCTATCATGCCGGCAAAACCACCGACCGCGTCGACGACGTCGGCTGTCATCGTACTGGCGATAGCGGAACGCATCAGCTCGACGGCGTTGTCTCCTGCTTCCGTATCAACGCCAGCGGCCGCATAGGCATTCTGCCCGTTCACAATTCCTCCGTCTCCTCGCCGCCGCGATTCTCCTGTTCTAGGGGCGGCCTCTTAACACTGCCCCGTGCGTGGTTGATCTGCCCGCGCAGCGACGTTTCTCTTGCGATATCGGCAGTCGCGGCGGTCAAAACTGGATCAGCACCGGTGGCCTGGGCAACACGGGTGACATCGATGGGATACTTGCCAGTGAAACAGGCACTGCACAGCTCGGCAAAGGGTTGGCGGGTAGCCTCCACCATCCCCCGAGGCTGATATAACCCAGAGAGTCCGCCCCCAAAGACTCGCATACCTCGTTGACATCCCTGCCGTTGGCGATCAGTTCGGCGCGCGTGGCGAAGTCGATTCCGAAAAAGCATGGCCACTTCACGGAAGGTGAGGAAATTCGCACGTGGACTTCGCTTGCACCGGCCTCACGGAGCATGCGGACCAGTGCCCGTTGCGTATTACCCCGCACGATAGAGTCATCGACGACGACGAGCCGTTTCCCTTCGATCACTTCCCGCATCGGGTTCAGCTTGAGAAGAATTCCGCGTTGCCTACTCAATTGTGTCGGCTGTATGAATGTCCGCCCAACGTAAGCGTTCTTTACGAGTCCCTGGCCGTATGGGATCCCCGATTCCTGTGCGTAGCCGATGGCGGCAGGTGTACCCGAATCCGGAGTTGCCATTACCAGGTCCGCCGCCACGGGGTGCTCCCGGGCCAGTATTCGCCCCATTTCCAGCCGCGCGGAATTGACGGATCTGCCTGCAATAGCGGTGTCGGGCCGGGCCAAATACACATATTCGAAGATGCAGCCCGCCCGTTCAGGCGACGCCCACGTACGAGAATGCAGTCCGGCGTCGTCGACAACAATCAACTCACCGGGTTCAACTTCACGTACAAAGACGGCGCCCACGATATCCAGCGCGGCTGTCTCCGACGCCACCACCCAGCCACTGCCAAGACGCCCCAGGACCAGCGGGCGGAAGCCATGCCTGTCCCGAGCCGCGTACAGACGCGTCTCGTCCATGAAGGTCACTGAAAAGGCACCCTCCAGGCGGGGTAGGAGACGGAGCAAGCCGTCCTCCAGGCTCTGCATCTCAGCGCTTCCATCGAAGACGGAATCGTGAAGATTGTCTTGTCCCATCAGCGTCAACAGCATCGTCATGACGGCCGTATCCGTGGAACTCCCGCGCCCCAACTCGGCGCTGAGATCGTCGCCGGATAGTTCGTGAATTCGTGCAACCAGATCGCTGGTGTTGGTCAAGTTACCGTTGTGGGCAACGGCGACTGTGCCGAATGCCGTCGGTCCGAGCATGGGTTGCGCGTTCTCCCACTCGGAGCGTCCCGTGGTGGAGTAGCGTACATGCCCCAGGCAGATATGGCCGCGCAGCGTTTTGAGATTCTGATCGTCAAATACCTGTGACACCAAGCCCATGTCTTTGTACACGAGGATTGTGTTCCCGTCGGAGGCGGCAATGCCAGCCGATTCCTGCCCACGATGTTGCAACGCGTAGAGGCCGTAGTAGGCCAGCTGAGCTACCTCCAACCCCGGTGCGAATACACCGAAGACGCCGCATTCATCCTGCGGCTTCACACTCGAAAGCCCGGCGCTCAGGCGCCCATCGCCTTTCACCGTCCCATCGTCTCACACCATCGCAAGCTCGGCACATGCCGTTCACGGAACGGCATTGTGTTTCTCGCACACCTCACGGGGAGGGCATTTCTCCCCCACCGAGCAGACTGTAGTGTTACTGCATAGCACGCCACCTGAGCCCTCTACCGACTTCGTGCATCCCTCAGCCCTTCACAGTCCAACGACGTAAGACGGCACTGCTAAACAATGGCATGAACTCGGTGAGGTCCGCCCGCGTTCCCGACGCGCTGACCCGGCCGGTGGCAACGGCTTGCTCCCACGCCGCATTTCCGACGCACAGGTCTAGCCATGTTTGGCCGTCAAGTTCGACCACATTTGGCGGCGTGCCACGCCGGTGCCGGACACCCTCCAGTACTTGCACCGCACCGATGTAGGGTACCCGGATCTCCACGCTTCGGCCGGGATAACGCTCAGCGATTTCTTCCAGGCAGAATCGCGCTGCGGTTCGTAGCTGCCCCGAAGAAAGCGCCTCGCCCGCTGCGAAACGGCCCACTGTTCGCATTCCCTCGTCGACATCAATTTTGCGCATATCACAAGGCTAGTCGATGCAGTGGCACACAATGGGGCCAGGCGGCATAACCACCTGGCCCCATTTCTGTATCTAGGCGTCGTGGCGGAGACGTTGCCAGCGGCTAGCCAGCAAAGTCACCCGCGAAGCGGCTAGCGCACCGCGAAAGTATCCACCTTATTTCCGTTGAAATCACCGGAGAGGACAACCGAAGAACTAGATACATCCGCCAGTTTGACCGGTGTCGCTCCTCCGCCACGCTCCGCGTTACTCACATAGACGGTATTGCCGCGCAACACGGAAACAGTGTCCTTACCGTCACCGTCCCAGTCACCAACCAGAGGCTTATCACTAGTGTGCCCGAAGGCGAAGGAGTAGTCGGCGTTTCCACCGGCGAGTTCATTCTTGATGTAGTAGCCGTTGGCGCGTTTAACCGCCACTGTATCCTTGCCGTCGCCATCGAAGTCACCTGCGAGCGCTTCATCGGTGGCACGTCCAAAATGGAAGACCTCCGAGGCGTTGCCGCCGCTCAGGGTGTTGTTGATGTACACCGTGTTACCACGGCGAACCGCGATGGTGTCCTTACCGTCACCGTCCCAGTCACCAACCAGCGGCGTATCGGACTCCCGTCCGTAGGCGAATACCGTTGTTGCCGCTCCGCCGTCGAACGAATCAGAAATAAAGTAGAGTTCCCCACGCTTAACAGCCGGAGTATCAATACCGTCGCCATTCCAGTCACCAACCAGCGGCGTATCGGAGGCGCGACCATAGTTGACATACTGGTCGGCCACGCCATCACCATCGGTATCGATCTGGAAGGTGTTTGGATGGATGACGGGCTTCTCCGGTGCTGCCGCAGCGGCAACCTCGACCTGCATAGTGAAGTCTGTGGGCTCGGCGACGATACGCAGTTCATGCGTACCGGCAGTCACCGACTCCGGGATGGTCACGGAGACGGTCGCTTGACCTGTCTCATCGCGGTTCGGGGTCACGGTATTGTCCACCGTGGCGGTCCCCAACTCCTGACCATCCAAATACAGCGTCACCTTCTCGGGCTTCGGTTCAACAGAGGTCATGGACAGCGAGGAAAGAGCGATATCAGCACTCTTCCCGGCCGTCAGGTTCGAAACACCGGACACGCCGATGGAGTGCTGTTCGTAGGTCACCTTATAATTCGGATTTGCCTCAAGGAAGAGGTTGAACACATCATTGTCGATCAGGCCTGTGTCGTTGTAGTTCAGACCTTCCTTCAAAACGTTGAATCCATCACCGCCTGCGATGAGGAATTGGTTGGACACCACGGTGTAGAGCTTGGAGGTGTCGGATCGATCCAAGAGTTCACCGTTCAGGTAAACGCCAGTCACCTTGGATCCCACTGGTGCAGTGGGATCGTAGGTGTAAGTGATCGACTTGGACATTCCCAGGCGCAGAATGGGCCGCGCCGCCTCCGGATTGGCATTCCACTGCTCCTCGAAGAGGGTGTATACCTGCGCAGAATTCAGTTGGATCGTCGTGTATGTGTTACCGAAAGGCTGCATGGTGTACGACTCTTCCAAAGTGATCTCGCCGTCACCATTCGGATCTAGATCGGCGCGCACACCGCCCGGATTCATGATGCCAAAGTCCGCCTTTTGCGCCATTCCTTGCGAGTACTGGTAGAAAGCCTCAGCAATCAGATTATTTGCAGAGAACTCGGCGCCGCGGTTAGCACCCAGGTCGGTACCATTGTTCGTCCCGCGGTTGGCGACACCATCAATAGAACCGACAACCCTAGCACCTAGGATCTTCGCCTTTTCAGCTGCCTTTTCGTACAGGGCCTGAATGGTGGCATCCACACCATCGTTATCGCTAACACCAAGGTTCTCCGCCTTTGTAGAGACGAGTTTACCGGCGTTCTTGTCGTACACGAACGAGATCTTCGCTAACAGAGAGCCAAAGCACTCCGGTTCAATAACCGGAGCGCCGGAAGCAGTTTCCCTGTACTTATCCTGATGGGTGTGGCCTGCAACTACCGCATCAACATTCGGTCCCACTTTGGCACCAAAGTCGACATCTGCGTGCATTAGTGCCACAACGATATCCGCTTCTCCATTGGTTTCGTCACCATCCTTGAGAATTGCGGCATACTTGTCCGTGGCGGCTACAGGATCTGTAACGGTCAAACCTTCAATACCCGACGGCGAAACGAGAGTGGGAAGGTCGTCTGTAACCGTGCCAACGAAGCCGACCCGCACCCCAGATGGCGTTCGTAACACTGCGAATGGGGGAACAACGGAGGGATCCACGCCATCCACATTCGCGGACAGCCAAGGATAGTTACTTGACGGGGCAATGCGATCAATGAGATCGCTGTATCCCTTATCAAACTCGTGATTGCCCACCGATGTAACATCGAGCTTCATCGCGTTCATGATCTCTAAGGTTGGGGTGTCGTTATCAATCGACGACACGTAGGCCGACCCACCAACCAAGTCGCCATTGGCGGCAAAGATCGTGTCGGGATTAGCAGCACGCATTTCGTTGACTTTGGCTGAGAGCGCACCTGCCGTTTCAATATGCCCATGCAGATCGGAAATCGCTGCAATATCAACAGTGACGGTGCCATCCCCATTGTCAGTGGCACCCGCCGGCAAGGCCGTGAGGCCCAAGCCGCCCAGCGTGAAAGCGACTAAGGCACCCACTGCGCGACCGCCGCGCGTGAATACGTCGGACATGTGTGTGTTCCTTTCTTGGAAAGCCTGACCACACAAGCCTAACCGGTAAAGGTGTCCCTAGTCACCTCATTAATGAAGAAGGCTGCAAAAACGCCGCCCGCCGATTTACCGGCGGGCGGCACTACCCAGAAGGTCATCATTCGGTGCGACAAGCCCGAGCCTGCCGCCTGCTGATCACACCAGTCCCTGCTGAATCATTGCGTCGGCGGTCTTCTGGAACCCTGCCGCGTTCGCGCCGAGCACGTAGTCGCCGGGATGGCCGAACTCGTCGGCGGCCGCTAGGCAGGTATCGTGAATACTCGCCATAATCTCGGACAACTTGCCGACGGTAGTGTCAAAGCTCCACTGTTGGCGAGCCGAGTTCTGCTGCATCTCCAGCGCGGAGGTTGCGACACCGCCGGCATTAGCGGCCTTACCCGGGGCGTACAGGATTCCCGCCTCTCGATACACGTTGATTGCCTCCGGCGTCGAGGGCATATTCGCACCCTCCGCCACAAGCTTCACGCCGTTATTGGCGAGCTCCTTGGCGGCGTCTTCATCGATCTCGTTCTGGGTGGCGCAAGGCAAAGCGATATCAGCGCCTTCAATGGTCCACACCTTTTCACCGGTTCGTAGCTGTGCACCGGGGCGCGCCGCCGCATAGTCGGCCACCCTACCACGCTGGACCTCCTTGACCTGCTTGAGCAGGTCAAAATCAATGCCGTCGGGATCATAAACAGACCCGGAGGAATCGGAGATTGACACGACCCTCGCACCTTCGGCCTGGGCGCGCTGCACAGCGTAGATCGCCACATTACCGGAGCCGGAGACTAGTACCGTCTTACCTTCGAGAGACTCTCCCTGCGTGGCGAGCATGGCCTTTGCGAACATGACTGTGCCGTAGCCGGTGGCCTCGGTTCGGCCGAGCGAGCCGCCCCAGCCCAGGGCCTTGCCCGTCAGCACTCCGGCGTCGAAGCGATTTCGCAGGCGCTTGTACTGGCCGAACAGATAGCCGATCTCGCGGCCGCCCACGCCAATATCGCCGGCCGGCACGTCGGTGTCCGGGCCGATGTGGCGCGAAAGTTCAGTCATAAAGGACTGGCAGAAGCGCATCACTTCACGATCTGACTTGCCATGCGGGTCGAAATCCGAGCCGCCCTTGCCACCGCCAATGCCCTGACCGGTCAGAGCATTCTTGAAGATCTGTTCAAAACCGAGGAACTTGATAATACCGAGGTTGACGGATGGATGGAATCGCAGTCCGCCCTTGTAGGGTCCAAGTGCAGAATTGAATTCGACACGGAACCCACGATTGACGTGGATGTTCCCTTCGTCGTCTTCCCATGGCACGCGGAAAATGAGCTGACGCTCCGGCTCAACGATTCGCTCCAGGATAGCTTCATCCAGGTATTCGGGACGAGCTGCGAGCACCGGCTCAAGCGACTCCAGAACCTCCCCAACGGCCTGGTGGAACTCCGGTTCAGCGGGGTTGCGCGCGATAACTGCGCTGTGAATGCGTTCGATACGATCGTCCATGAAATCACTCCTTCACGGTAGGTACCAACAAAGCTCGACCGTCATAAGACCACGGACCGCGTGCATCGCTCCGGTGGCAGCCGCCCCAGCGGCAATACCTGCTAGCAGCGGCTCATTTCCCTACAAACACGCAGCGCGTATTCCGCGTCTCGGCCGACCGGCTTCGCTTCCACCTTTGTTTTACTCCGGTGAAACAGCCCGCCGGTTCCGTGTCCAGATTACGACGACGTAGATGAAGCCGCTAGCGCTACCACCTTAAGTTCACGTCCGGTCAAAGGGCGTTGTACACCTCATCCGAGACGGGCTCGCACCATTCGGTACTCGTGCCCTCGCCCGGCAGCTCGATGGCTATGTGGGAGAACCAGGCGCCTTTTTGGCGCCGTGCCAGTGCTTTACGTTAGCCGGAAAAACGGCTACGGAGCCGGGCTCGAGGCTGACCGGTTCCTCCCCTTCGATCTGGCACCAGCCGGACCCAGCGGTGCAAACAATGATCTGCCCGCCTCCCCGCGTGGCGTGGTGGATATGCCAACTATTGCGACAACCCGGCTCGAAGGTGACATTTACCATAAAGAGCGGGTCCTCATCCGGTGGCGTCAACGGATTTAGGTACGACTGCCCGATGAAGTATTGTGCATAGGCATCATTGGGGGCACCGAGTCCAAATACGTTTTGCGCGGCGAACTCATCACGATTCGATGCCACAGGATCTCTCCTCACTCCATTGCTAAGGAACTGCTCCATCCTACGCCCCGGGAAAAGTATCAAACAGGCACCACGAGTACCTGCCACCGCGGTGGAAGCAGCGCCGCGCACAGTGGGGACAGTACCCGGCCTCTTCGTCTTCTCAAATATCCGGTCCCGCAAGCTCCTTCGTGCAAAACGGGTGAACACAGTACACGAACCGATGATCGCGGCAGACGTCAGTCTGAGCGCGACGTCGAGCCGGACGTTCCGGGCAGCACACCGAGCCGAACGACCAGCGCGACCCGAACCACCCCGAGTCCGGCTATGTGAACAACGCGGGAAGAACCGCTTCGCTACTCGCACGAAGTGCAGCGACATCGAAAACGAGGGCTTCTGTTGCCGTACCTTGCCCCTCCGCCGGGGTAATCGCGAGGATTTCGCCACCGGTTGTGCCAATACGCACCATGGGGACTCCCTCCGCTTGCGCTGCAGCCCGCACGGCGGGAAGAAATCCTTCCGGTACGGCCACCAGTGCACGCCCCTGCGACTCCGAGAACAGTGCTGTGAATGAGTCAATACCCACTTGCGAACACACCGATGCCAAATCAATCGACGCGCCGATACCGCATCGCGTGGTCATGTCGGCAAGCGCCTGAATGAGCCCGCCCGTGGAGAGATCATGCGCCGCGTGGGTGATTCTGCCCATTCCCTGCGTATCGGCGTCATGCAGTGCGAGCAGCACCCGCCCGAGCGCCTGCTCGGCCGCCAAGTCCACGCGGGGTGGGCGGCCACCTACATGACAGTGGACAATACGCGCCCAGGCGGATCCGTCAAGCTCCGCCGCCGTGGCACCAAGCAGTATGATCGCAAGCCCTTCCTCCTGGAACCCGGAGGGCACCGCAGTGGTGGTATCGGCCATAACGCCAAGCACACCCACAACCGGCGTCGGATTGATTGATGTGGTCGGGCGGGCGGCTGCGCCGATTTCGCCTTCCGGCCCGGTGCTGGAAGGCGCGTGGGTCTCCCCCGCCGGGTCGGAAGGCCCGGATGTATCGGCATCCTCTGCCGTGCCGACTCCTCCCGATGAGTTGTAAAGCGAGACGTTCCCCCCAGTCACCGGTATACCGAGAGCCTGGCACGCGTCTGCCATCCCCTCCATCGCTGTAACCAACTGCCACATTGCCGCCGGGTCCTCCGGGTTGCCGAAATTCAGGCAGTCCGTCACGGCGAGCGGCTTCGCACCTACCGTGCACACATTGCGATATGCCTCGGCCACCGCCTGCTGCGCACCGGCGTACGGGTCCAGTAGGGTGTACCAGCCATTGGCGTCGGTGGAGATTGCTATGCCGAGTCCGGTCTGTTCGTCAACGCGGACCACGCCGGCGTCGTCAGGCTGTGCCAGGGCCGTATTGCCACGCACGAATCTGTCATATTGGTCCGTCACCCATGCCTTCGAGGCCTGATTAGGATCTGTGAGGACCTGCAGAATCTGTTCGCGCAACTCCGCGGTGTTAGTCGGCGTCGGTAAATTCCTAGCCGAATTGGCCTGCAATGTATCCTGCCACGTCGGCCGCGCATATGCCCGATCATATACCGGCCCGTCAACCGCCACGGTGGAAGGGTCGACGTCGACAATGCGGTGGCCATTGTGGTCGATACGCAGGCGGGCGTCGCTCGTCACCTCTCCGATAATGGCAGTCTCCACCTCCCACTTGCGTGTGACGGCCAAGAAGTCGGCGATCTTCTCCGGGCTGACGATCGCCATCATCCGTTCCTGCGACTCACTCATCAAGATCTCACCGGCGCTCAAGGACGGATCGCGCAGCAACACCTTCTCCAGATCGATATGCATACCGGAATGACCATTGGCCGCCAGCTCACTTGTGGCACAGGAAATCCCGGCCGCTCCCAGATCTTGGATAGCCTCCACTACTCCGGCCGAGAAGAGTTCAAGGCAGCACTCGATGAGCACCTTCTCCATGAAGGGATCACCGACCTGCACCGAGGGCCGCTTGCTTGGCATGCCGCCGTCGAAGGTCTCCGAGGCAAGAATCGAGGCTCCACCAATGCCATCACCCCCGGTCCGAGCTCCAAATAGCACGACCTTGTTTCCCACCCCTTCCGCGTTGGCGAGGTGAATATCGCCGTGCCGCATCACGCCAACGCACAGGGCATTAACCAAAGGATTCCCCTGATACGACGGGTCAAACTCGGTTTCACCACCGATGTTGGGCAGGCCCAGGCAGTTGCCGTAACCGCCGACTCCGGCGACGACGCCGTGCACCACGCGGGCGGTATCGGGGTGATCGACGGCGCCGAAGCGCAGCTGGTCCATAACCGCCACGGGGCGCGCACCCATGGCAATAATGTCGCGCACGATACCGCCAACTCCGGTCGCCGCACCCTGATACGGCTCTACAAAACTCGGATGATTATGCGATTCCACCTTGAAGGTCACCGCCCACCCGCCGCCAATGTCGACGACGCCCGCGTTTTGCCCCATGCCTACCAGAAGGTGCTCACGCATGGCGGCTGTCGTTTTCCGCCCGAATTGTTCACCCAAATGTTTCTTCGAAGACTTGTAGGAGCAGTGCTCTGACCACATGACAGAGTACATGGACAACTCGGCGATAGTTGGGCGCCTGCCAAGGATGCTGCGAATCCGCTGGTACTCATCCTCTTTCAGTCCCAGCTCCCTCCACGGCATCTGCTGATCGGGAGTTGCTGCGGCATTGTCCACGGTGTCGTAGTTCTGGGTGACTGTGGGTTGCCCGGATGATTCCGGCGACCGGGCGGATTCAATCTGTGAGAAAGCCATTAACCTCTCCAATCGAAAGTGCGATTGCCCTAGTGCGCAACATGCAAAAAGCGGATGACATGCTCCACCGCGCGCTGGCTCCGAACGTGGCGCGTGCTCGCCACGCATATCGCAGCGTGATCGGCCGTGCCGCGCACTCGTACCGTCATGAGACCAGTTCCGTGAGAACAGAGGTGAAGAAGCGCAAGCCGTCGGTGCCGGTTCGCAGCCCTTCACGGCCCGCCGGTCCGAAGCCTCGTTCAACGGCGTGTTCCGGGTGCGGCATAAGACCGACAACGTTACCCGCTGCGGAGCAGATTCCGGCAATATCGTGCACCGAACCATTGGGATTCGTTCCCGCATATCGGAAAACTACCCGCCCCTCGTCTTCCAGTTGCCTGATTACCGCTGCCGGTGCCTGAAAGGAGCCCTCGCCGTTCTTCAGCGGGATGACGATGTGCTCGTTGGTTTCGAACTGGCGCGTCCAAGGAGTGGCAGTGTTCTCCACAACGAGCTCCTGCTCACGGCAAATGAAACGCTGGTGGTCATTGCGAATAAGCGCTCCCGGCAACAGGTGCGATTCGCAGAGAATCTGGAAGCCGTTGCAGATCCCTAGAACAGGGAGCCCGCGTCCGGCGGCTTCAACCACTGCGGTCATCACCGGCGCAAGTGCTGCGATTGCGCCGCAGCGCAGATAGTCACCATAGGAGAATCCGCCCGGAAGGACAACGGCGTCCACACCATGCAAGTTATCCGAGGCGTGCCAGAGGGAAATCGCCTCGCCGTCGGCAATGCGGACAGCACGCGCTGCGTCGTCGTCGTCCAAGGTTCCCGGGAAGGTGACAATCCCGATCCTCACTGCCCCGGCTCCTCATCCGCCTCGTATACGGCCACGACATCTTCAATAATCGGATTGGACAGTACCGTCTGCGCGGCCTGCCTCGCCGCATCGAGCGTTGCTTCAGTCACCACGCCCTGAACCGTCAATTCAAAACGCTTGCCCTGCCGTACATCGGTAAACGGGCTACTGCCTTGGCGGTTCAATGCTCCGCCCACGGCCTTCCCCTGCGGGTCAAGAATCTCCGGTTTTGGCATGACTTCCACGATAATGCGTCCCATGCGGCCTCTTTCCCTTACTGCGCCGGTAGCCGTTAACTTCCGCACGCTTGTACCTTCAGCAGCCTTCCTGCCACGAACCTATTGCCAGGCGCGACCGGTCAGCGTTTCGTATGCCCTCACGTAGCGTTCGCGCGTTTTCGCGATGACCTCTTCCGGTAGCTCCGGCGGCTGTTCACCAGACGTGCGATCCCAGCCCGACTCCGGCGATGTCAGCCAATCACGGACGAATTGCTTATCGAGCGACGGTTGGTGCTTCCCCGCCTCGTATCCTTGCATGGACCAGAAACGCGACGAGTCCGGGGTGAGGACTTCATCGGCCAGAATAATCGTGTTCTCACCGGCATCTGGTGAGACTCCAAACTCAAACTTGGTGTCGGCGATGATAATGCCACGCTGTGCCGCCAGTTCCCGAGCACGCTCGTAAATTGCGAGTGAAGCGGACCGAAGAGCATGCGCAGGGCCCACGCCGACGCGGCGGATCATCGCCCCGAAGGTGATGTTCTCGTCATGACCACCTCCCCCTGCGGGAGCCTTTGCGGCGGGGGTGAAAATGGGTTCTTCCAAGCGATCCGCTTCAAGCAGACCGGCGGGCAGTTTAACACCGCAGACCTCGCCGCTCTCCTGGTATTCCGCCATCCCGGAGCCGGTCAGGTATCCACGCACAACGCATTCGATTGGAAACATATTCAAGCGCCGTGTGATCATGGCCCGCCCCGCAACCGCCTGCGGAACATCTGTGGAGATGAAGTGGTTGGGAATGATATCTCCCAGCTGTTCGAACCACCACAGGGAAAGCTGATTGAGTATCTTTCCCTTCTCCGGAATCGCTGAGGGAAGCACATGGTCGAATGCGCTGATACGGTCCGATGCCACGATCAAATACGTATCGACCCCGGAATGAGCCCTGGCGTCGGCCGGAACGTAGACATCCCGTACCTTCCCCGAATAAATGTGGGTCCAACCGGGAAGGCTCGGCCGATTCTCGCTCCCGCTCATGCGAACTCCCTCCGTGTGACTGTCATCCTTGCGCAGTGTGCCGGCATCCTCAACAAGCTATATCGCATTCACATCCCAGCCGCAATATCGCTGCGGAAGTGCGATCCGCTCAGACCGATTCTAGCCATAACCTGGTATGCATTGTCGCGCGCGTCCACGAGATTTGGCCCGAGCCCCACCGCCGCAAGGACGCGACCGCCGGCACTAACGAGTTGGCCTTCGCGGAGCGCGGTGCCTGCCTGGATCACGTGCGCGTGTGGCAGCGATGTGGCCTCGTCTATGCCGCTGATCCGATCACCCGTACGGACCCTACCCGGATACCCCTGCGCGGCCAGCACCACGGTCACCGCAGCTTCATCGCTCCAATCGAGGACGGTGTCCGCTGGGAGATGTCCGGTCGCCGCTGCATACAAAAGAACACCAAGCGGCGTCTTGAGGCGCGGCAGCACCGATTGCGTCTCAGGATCGCCGAATCGGACGTTGAATTCGACGACGCGCAGTCCTCGCGAGGTCAACGCGAGTCCGCAGTACAGCAGGCCGATGAACGGGGTGCCACGTCGCGCCATTTCATCGACGACGGGTTGCGCGACGCGGTCGACGACATCGCCGACCAGGGTGTCCGGCGCCCACGGCAGGGGCGAGTATGCACCCATTCCCCCGGTATTCGGCCCTTCGTTTCCGTCATATGCCCGCTTGAAGTCCTGCGCCGGTTCGAGTGGGATCACATGGGCGCCGTCGCATATGCAGAAGAGCGATACTTCCGGGCCGTCGAGGAATTCCTCCACGACGGCGGCGGGCTGCCCGGCCGTAGTGGCGTCGCCACTGTCCTTCGCCAGGCAGATGTCGGCATGTGCCAGCGCTTCGTCACGCGAGGTGGTAACAACGACGCCTTTCCCTGCCGCGAGACCGTCATCCTTCACCACGTAGGGCGGACCGAAGGCATCTAGCGCTTCCTCCACCTGCTCCCGGGTGGTACACACACGTGCAAGCGCTGTCGGAACTTCGGCGACCGCCATGACATCTTTGGCGAAGGCCTTGGAGCCCTCCAGTCGGGCCGCCTCGCGGGATGGTCCGAATACAGCTATCCCTGCTTCTCGCACGTCATCAGCAACACCCGCGACAAGAGGAGCCTCCGGCCCAATAACAACCAGATCAACGCCCAGGCGCACGGCCTGCACCGCAACAGCCTCACCATCGAGAACATCGAGCGGAATATTCCGGCCCAACTCGGCGGTGGCGGGATTACCGGGGGCGACAAAAAGTTCGGTGACGGAGGGATCCCTGTGCAATGCGAGGGCGAGCGCATGCTCCCGTCCGCCCGATCCCAGAAGGAGAATTTTCACAATACCAGCCTACGTGAGTGGTGCCACTTTAGCGCGGGGGAACCAAAACGTGGAGACGAACCGAGTTTGGTTGCGGAAAGCGTTGGCGCCGGGCTGAGGCACCGGCGTGATCGCCGAATTTCCCCTAACCGACCCACGCCCAATACCAAAAGGGGAGGCACCGGCACTATTGCGGAGTGTCCGTTGCCTGCCTTCGCTGCGAGCTGGGGCGAACAAGGCGCCCGCACAATCACGGCCGTTCCGCCCAGGCTAGGCGCAGGCATGTTAGGCATTCCTCCGCGCTCTTACGACCACAGCCTCTCCAAAAGCCGGTGGCCCCGGCGTTGTACAACGCCGGGGCCACGCGTTCATAACGAAGCGAGTCAGTTCTGCTTCGCAGCTGCGATCCGCTCGCGGAACTTTGCAAGCTGCGCGACAACTGCAGCCGGAACCTTATCTCCGAACTGCTCGAAGTACTCCTCTGTTCCATCCATCTCGGCCGCCCAGGCGTCCGGATCGATGGCGAACAGTTGATCCCACCCATCCTTGTCAATGCCGAGACCATCGAGGTTGAAGTCTTCGAAGTTCGGGTAACGGCCGGTCACGCCGTCGATAGCATCGACGTCGCCGGCAGCGCGGCGAACGATCCAATCGAGCACGCGCGAGTTCTCGCCGAAGCCCGGCCACAGGAACTTGCCGTCGGCGTCCTTACGGAACCAGTTGACCTGGTACACCTTCGGGAACTTGTCGCCCAGCTTCTCCTGCATCTCCAGCCAGTGGCCCCAGTAATCGGCCATGTGGTAGCCGCAGAAGGGCAGCATGGCGAAGGGGTCATGGCGAAGCGAGCCAGCCTTCACGTCAGTTGCCGCAGCAGTGACTTCAGAGGCCACTGAGGCGCCGATGAACACGCCGTGAGCTGCCTCGTACTGCTCGGCTACCAACGGCACGTTGGTAGCGCGGCGACCACCGAAGAGGATGGCATCAATCGGAACACCCTCCGGAGCCTCCCAATCCGGGCAGATGATCGGGCACTGCGACGCCGGCGTGGTGAAACGGCTATTCGGGTGAGCCGCCTTCTTGCCAGCGGCGGTATCCGCCGGAGTGAAGTCGTTGCCCTGCCAGTCAATGAGGTGCTCCGGCTGTTCGCCGTCGATACCCTCCCACCACACGTCACCGTCGTCCGTTAGCGCGACATTCGTGAAAATGGTGTTGGACTTCATGGTGTCCATGGCCATCGGGTTGGTGGTGTAGGCGGTGCCGGGGGCAACTCCGAAGAAGCCTGCCTCCGGGTTGATGGCGCGCAGGGTGCCATCCGGGCCGGGACGCATCCAGGCGATGTCATCTCCGATGGTCTCCACCTTGTAGCCCGGAATGGTCGGCTGCAGCATGGCGAGGTTCGTCTTGCCGCAAGCAGACGGGAAGGCGGCGGTCACATGGAACTGGCGACCGGTGCTTTCCTCCGTAAGGCGAAGGATGAGCATGTGCTCCGCCATCCAGCCGTCGCGGCGCGCCATGGTCGAAGCGATACGCAGTGCGAAACACTTCTTGCCCAGCAGTGCGTTGCCACCGTAACCGGACCCGTAGGACCAGATCTCGTTGGTCTCCGGGAAGTGCGTGATGTACTTCTCGTCGTTGCACGGCCACGCCACGTCCTCGCGGGTGGTCCCGTCGGCGTCGCGCAGCGGGTAGCCGACGGAGTGAACGGAGGGAACCCAGGTCTGACCCTCGCCGATGAGCTTGAGGGCGGCGGAGCCCATACGGGTCATGATGCGCATATTGCATACCACGTACGGGGAGTCGGTCAGCTCGATGCCCAGCTGGGAGATCGGGCCTCCCACCGGACCCATGGAGAAGGGGATCACGTACATCGTGCGGCCGCGCATAGCGCCGTCGAACTTCTCATGCAGCGTGGCCTTCATCTCGCTCGGCTCGGCCCAGTGATTCGTCGGGCCGGCATCTTCTTCCTTCTCCGAGCAGATGAACGTGCGTGACTCGACGCGCGCCACGTCCGATGGCAGTGAACGAGCCAAGAACGAGTTGGGGCGCTTCTCCGGGTTCAAACGGATAAACATGCCCGAATCAACCATTTCACTGGTCAGTCGGTCCCATTCTTCTTGGGAACCATCGACCCAGTAGATCGAATCAGGCTTCGAAAGATTAGCCTGCTCCACCACCCAGGCAACGAGGTCATCGGGAGCCTCCGAAGGAGCTCCGGCCCGGACCTCCTCGACGGAATAAGTCTTGTCAGACGTCATCGCGTTTCCTTCCTTAAAAGAGCGATGTGTACGCCGCAAGCTCGGCGCCGCGGCGCGAACATCTCCTATTGTCTCCGAAATAACTGGCTGTTATCCATGAATTACGTCCCGGACGTGGCCCAAACAATGTGTCCAGCCCGTCACAAAAGGCGAGAAGTTGCCACTCTCCTCACCTTCTGCCCAATGGAATGCGATAGGGGCCACATTTGCTCCAGTTTGCTCCAGCGGCGCATGATCGCCTGCACACACCTATTCGACCGATTGCCGGTAGATACCCCTCCAACGCCCGACCTACTGCGATGCGCTGCGAGTTCCCTCTCTGACCAGGTACTTTCGCCGATAAGGATCCGCGACTGATTCGCGGCTATCTCCGGTGTGGCCGGGGAAGTCCACACCTGGTTTCACGCGAGCCGAAACGGGTCCACAGGTGCCATTACGGTCCCCAGAGGTGAAGCACGACGCACAATTGAGGATTCCCAGCGCTTTCCCATGCGTGTATTCTCCTCTTTATGACGCATAACCATCGGCGCATGCGCCGGATCACTATGTTTACAGCACTTACTGCTGGGCTTGCCTTGGCTGGTTGTCAAGGCGATCTCGGCTTCACTATCTCCGAAGACGGTGACCTTACCACGGCCTTCGAGTTCGTTGACGACGAAGGCTTGATACAAGACGGTTTAACCTGCGATGACCTGAAAGGATACGTGGAATCCGAGCCCCAAATGCAACTGTTCGGCACCATGTCCGTCGAGGATGCGGGCTCCGCCGGAGCCTTTGGCTGCCGCATGACGTTCGAGGACTCTGCACTTTTGTCAAGCACCTATGTGACCGACAATGGCGATACCTTCACTTTTGAGGTGTCTAAAGCTGAGGGATCGATGTTTGAAAGCGCATTCGACCTTGATGAAGTAGGCATTGGATCTCTAGATTTCACCGCGACGGTCACCTTCCCTGGCGATGTGATAGAAGCCTCAGATGGTGCAACAATTGAGGGAAACACTGTCACATGGCACTCCTATGACGACTTCCTCGAAGGGATCTCTGCTACCGGATACAAAACCGCCGGGCAGAAGGCGTCTTCCGGCTTCCCGGTGTGGGGATGGATTGTCATCGCGGTCGGCGTCTTGCTGATCGTTGGAATCGTACTCTTCGCGATTCGCCGCGGAAAGAACAAGACGGGAAACGGCCCGCAGCCAGGCACTCCCGCCTATCCGGGTAACGCGGGAGTGGCAGGACAGCCATACGGGCAGCCTTACCCGGGGCAACCAACGAATACTGCTGAACAGGCCGCCCCGTATCCGAGCTATCCAGTCCAGCCCGGTTCCTCGGCGCAACAGCCACAGTATCCGACACCCGATCAGGGGATGCCCGGCCAAGGATACGGTGGACCGGCGGCGGGCACTACTCCGTACAACCCACCCCGAAACTAGTGGTCCAATTCAGCGGGGCCAGTGCCCTAATTCAGATACGAGCAGAGAGGAACCATGAAACAAGACACGTATCCGAAGGCGCGCTTCGCTGCTCTCGCCATGCTTCTACCTGCCGTTTTGCTTGGCGCCTGCCGATCAGAGAATACCCTCGAGATTACCGACGACGGCATGCTCAAGATGACGATGGATGTTGTCGACGACGAGGGCTTGATCCTCGGTACAGCGGTGGAGGATTGTGCCAGCTTCATCGCCATAGCCGGAGACGCAGCTAAAGGTTTACAGGATGCAACAGTTGAGGACATCACGGTTGACGGGCACCCAGGCTGCCGCCTGACAACGGAAGAACCGGTCGAGTTCGACGGCATCTTCCTCGTTGACAACGGTGACAGCATGACCTTCAACGTCACCCCGGGCCTGATGCCCGATGTCGGAGACGACGCCGACCTACTGGGGAATACCACATTCTCATTGCGGGTTGTGTTACCGGGAGACATCACCGAGGCTGACAATGGTGGGCAAATTGAAGGCAACACTGCCGTCTATACGGATATCTCCGTGTTGGAAACGGGTTTCTCCGTGACTGGCGGAAAAGGCTCCTTGAGTTCGTCGGCAAGCGCAGACCCCAGCAACACACCCTCAAATTCCACCACACCATCTATCACCACGGCGGACCCGACTGTACCGAGTCCGATTGAGCCGCCCGCAACGGAAGACGAAAGTGATTCGGGCTTCCCGGTGTGGGCCTGGGTGCTGATCGCCGTGGGTGCTATGGCTCTTGCTGGCGGCGGTATCTTCCTCGCTACACGAAAGAAGGGCGGCCCCGGCAACCAGGGCGATTATCCAAGCGGCCCGGGAACTCCGGGTGGCTCGCCCTATGGCTACGGCCAGCCGGGTCCAGGAGCAGTCCAAGCGGCGCACGGTGCCAATCCCCCTTACGGGCAGGCCAGTGGTGCCACCGGCTACGGGCAACCAACCCAGGCTTACGGCCAGCCCACGCAGGGCTACGGCCAACAGGCGCAGGCTTCTGGCCAGGCAACCCAGGCACAGGGCTACAACCAACCGCCGACTTACGGGCAGAACATCTACCCGCCACAAAATGGCGGCCGGGCGGGCGGACAAATGCCCAGGCAATGACGTCAGCCCCCGGGGCCCTGCTCGGACACTACGCGCCTCGGCCCACGGGCACGGGAAGCAACCTGCATCGGATGCATGGGAGTTGTTTCTACGTCCCGTCGGCCCGCAGGCACGGCGTTGGAACCTGTCCGTCGATAAGACGCGGGTGTGCTTGTCTGCGGTGGCCCACAGGGGCGGTGAGCAATGGTACCTGGGCCATTGTCAAGCGCCTTCCATCCCACGGCATAGAGCGTTCGTCTTGTACAGGTGTGCCCCGAGTTCGTTCTCGGGGCACACCTGTATCTTGTAGGACACTTCGCGCCATTTCAGTTATAGATCATTTGGTGTTGTTTCGGGTGGCGTCTAGGAGCCGCATAACCAGTCTTCAGTTAGTTGGGCGCCTCTACGCGGCGTGTCCAAATCCCGTCCAAACAAGATCTATCCAATCTAGTCGCGAGACAAAATCAGCGAGATTCCGCCGGTTCTTAAATGGAGCCAATCAAGTTTTCAGTCGTTTGGACGGGATTTGGACATGTTCCTGTCATTGCCCATCATCGAGACTCCCGCAGAGCGAACTGGCGGCCATCGCGGGCAGGAGAACGTCACCACGCAGCGCTGCGAAGACCCCGGGAAGGTGCGGAGAAGGGTAGAGACCGCCGGAAAACAAGTTCCGAACGGCTGCGGGCAGCACTGACGCGGCGAATGAGTTCCTCGATTATCGTAACGACCCTCGGCCGCGGGCAGCGCGCTCCACGTCAGCGTGTGAAACGGGCAATGTCCATCTGGACCCGCTCCGGTTCCTCAGCCAAGGGCACATTGTGTGTATCGAGGGTACCGTCCAACGCGCCGTCGGGGTCCGCCGTCGTCGTCGCGAACAGCGCCTCGAAGTCCGTCACCGGAGCACCGGACTTGCTGAATATTTCGACCGTGCGCCGTGCACCGGACGGATTCACCGCCCCTTCCAATAGAACCTGCGCGATGTGATGGCGATCAACTCCCGGCTGTCCGGTAACGAGATCCCCCTGGCGCAGATCAATCTGGTGATCGGCTGGACCCTGATAGTCAAACCATCCGGGGCGAACAATCGTGTATGGATGGCCAGAGGCGCGAACCAGCCGCTCGGCACGGCGCTTCCACTCGATGAAGTCATAACTCGACGCTGCGGCCCCGGCTGAACGGCTGGCATTCATAAGCGTCATGAGGCTGATATGAGTGTCGCTGCCGTCTAACGCTTCCAGTAACGCTGGAATCACTGCGTAAAAGTTGTTCTCACCATCACTGTCGCCGCCATGTGTAAGAACAACCGCATCTACCCCGGCGACGAGCGGTCGGAGCTCATCTGCCGACGTCGGCAACGCCTCCACCACTTCCGCGTTGGCGGGCAATGATCGTTGGGCGCGCTTGGCATTGCGAGTTTGAGCGCGCACGGTGAAGCCACGCTGTAAGGCTTCGTTGACGACCGCTCGCCCGACCTTCCCCGTGGCACCAATAACGAGAACCGTGGTCATTGCAGCTCCTCAACTGGTTGTAACGAACGTGGGAGTAGGGCACCGACTCGGCCCCGCCGTGTCGGCGAGGCGCTGGCACCAGGTGCCGAGTTCCCAAGCACGTACCACCCGCCTGCCAAGGCTAACGCCGCGAGACTCACTTGAGCCATGCACTGCTGTTGCATGGTTTGGCCGAAATCGTGGCACAGCGCGGATCGCCTGCCGGTCTCCAACTGAATGCCCACCGGTATGGTGCCGAGCGCCCATCAGCCTCACACATTGCTTATCGGTCCCGTGCGTGCCGCCGATGCTCAACGGCGTTCTGCTCGAACCATTTCCTGTGGCCCTCTTGCAGCAGGTCCTGGACTATTGTAGTAGGTCGCGACGCACGATGGTCTGCTCACGGTCTGCGCCCACGCCGATCACACTGATGCGACAACCGGAGATCTCCTCCAGATACAACACATAGTTCCTTGCCGCCTCCGGCAGCTCGTCGAACGTTCTGCAACCGGAAATATCGTCGTGCCAGCCGGGCAAATGCTCGTAGACGGGCTGGGCGTGGTGGAAATCCGACTGCGATACCGGAACCTCGTCAACGCGCTTCCCCTCGATCATGTATGCCACGCAAACCGGGATCGTCTCCAGGCCCCAAGCACATCAAGCTTCGTCAACACAAGGTCCGTGAGTCCATTGATGCGGCTGGAGTAGCGTGCCACCGGCGCGTCATACCATCCACAACGCCGCGGCCTCCCGGTTGTTACACCGTACTCGCCACCGTGCTCGCGCAACCACCGCCCCGCATCGTCCAGAAGCTCGGTGGGGAACGGCCCTTCTCCCACCCGCGTCACGTACGCCTTCACAATGCCCACGACGCGGCTGATACGCGTCGGGCCGACGCCGCTTCCGGTGCAGGCACCACCCGCAGTCGCATTGGACGATGTGACATAGGGGTATGTGCCATGATCGATGTCAAGCATGGTGGACTGTCCACCCTCGAACACCACCGTCTTTCCCGCATCAAGCGCCTGGTTGATCTCCAACGAGGTATCCGCGACCATCGGCCTGATCCGCTCGGTGTATTCGAGCAACTGGTCTGCCACGGCCTGCGCGTCAACGGCCTCCTCCCCATAGACTTTTGTCAGCATGCCGTTCTTCGATGTCAGGGCGCTGCTGATCTTCTGCCGCAAAATGGACTCGTCGAAGAGGTCCTGGATCCGAATTCCCACACGAGAAGCCTTATCCGCATAGCTGGGGCCGATGCCACGCCCGGTCGTCCCTATCTTGCGGGAGCCAAGCGAACGCTCGGAAAGGCGATCAAGTGCACGCCCGTAGGGCGTGATGATATGCGCGTTGGCAGAAATACGCAGGCGTGAGGTGTCAATTCCGCGCGCCTCCAGTTCGTCGACCTCTTGGAACAGCACGTCCAGATCGACGACGACCCCGTTGCCGATCACCGGCACACACCCCGGCGAGAGAATGCCAGAGGGAAGCAAATGCAGCGCAAAGGTGTTCTCGCCAATCACTACAGTATGCCCGGCATTGTTACCGCCGTTGTACTTCACAACGTAGTCTGCACGTGCTCCCAGCTGATCGGTCGCCTTTCCCTTGCCCTCGTCGCCCCATTGCGCACCGAGGATGATTATCGCGGGCATTCGCCTCTCCTTCACGGAACTTGTTCAGCGCCACGGACGGGGCCGCCTACGCGGTCGGCATCGGCCCTCCCCGTAGAGCTGGTACTACCGTCTCAGCATAGCCATGAGTCTTACAAAACACAGGTGACGTTATATGCTGGACGGGTTCTTTCCGTTCGGTCCGAGCTGGGAACCGGCGGTTTCGCATTCAAAATCGCATGATTTCAGGCATTCGACCTTTGGTCGGCGCCTGCCTGGCAGCGAGGTGCATGCCCGCTATCGAGCGAGGTGCCGGTGTCTATGCGCTACGAGTTGGGAGCGGTACCACAGCGTGTCCGCGTGAGATTTGTGCCTGAAACAAGCAATTTCCGCCGTCGTCCGCTACGCTAGCGCTGAAACTTTTTTCGCAAGGAGAATCAGCAATGTCAACAGACCTGACGCGATCTTTGGGCGCCTTCGTCCGCTCCGTCTCCGGCACCACCACGCGCAACTCGATCCCGCGCGAGTTCTGGACCGGCCTATCGGAGCTCGTCGTCGAAAAGCTTGCCGATAACTGGCACGCGACACAGGCAGCCTATGCTCCCGCGCGGCAGGCCGCGTATTTCTCGGCCGAATTCCTGATGGGCCGCGCCCTCCTGAACAATCTGACCAACCTCGGCCTGGTCGAGGACGCCGAGCAGGCTCTCGCCGCCTACGGGCAGAATCTCTCCGACGTGCTGGAGGCCGAACCGGATGCCGCTCTGGGTAATGGCGGCCTCGGCCGACTCGCCGCCTGCTTCCTCGATTCCTGCGCCACATTGAACCTCCCAGTAACCGGCTACGGCATCCTCTACCGCTATGGCCTGTTCAAGCAAACCATTGACAACGGCTTCCAGACCGAGCATCCGGACCCGTGGATGGAACAGGGCAACCCTTTCGTCATCCGCCGCGCCGAACAAGCCAAGTACGTGCACTTCTCAGACATGCATGTGAGGGCAGTCCCTTATGACATGCCGATCACCGGATTCGGAACTCGTAACGTCAACACCTTGCGCCTGTGGAAGTCCGAGCCGATCGAGGAGTTCGATTACGACGCCTTCAATTCGCAACGATTCACCGATGCCATTGTGGAGCGCGAGCGCGTAGCCGATCTGTGCCGTGTCCTCTATCCGAACGACACCACGTATGAAGGCAAGGTGCTACGCGTGCGGCAACAGTACTTCTTCGTGTCGGCATCCTTGCAGACAATGATCGACAACTACCAGCGCACGCACGGCGAGGATCTCAAGGACTTCGGTAAGTTCAACGCGGTGCAGTTGAACGACACGCACCCGGTACTCGCCATCCCCGAGTTGATGCGCCTGCTGCTGGACGATCATGGCATGACCTGGGATGATGCCTGGAAGATTGTCCAGGAGACCTTCGCGTACACGAACCACACGGTTCTGGCGGAAGCCCTCGAATCCTGGGAGGTTTCTATCTTCCAGCAGCTCTTCCCGCGTGTCTTGGAGATTGTCGCCGAAATCGACCGCCGCTTCCGCGCGGAACTGGCCGGGCTGGGTTACGACGACGGCAAGATCAACTACATGGCACCACTTTCGGACGGACGTGTTCACATGGCATGGATTGCCTGCTACGCCTCTTTCTCCATCAATGGTGTGGCGGCGTTGCACACGGAAATCCTCAAGCGCGACACGCTCCATGACTGGTATGAGATCTGGCCCGAGAAGTTCAACAACAAGACCAACGGCGTGACCCAACGCCGCTGGTTGAACAACTGCAACCCGCGCCTCGCTGGCCTTTTGACACGCGTGGTCGGCTCCGACAGCTGGGTGACCGACCTGGATGAGTTGGCAATGCTGGTCGAGAAGGCCGACGACGCCATCCTCGGCGAACTCATGGCCATCAAGCAGGCCAACAAGGCGGATTTCGCCGCGTGGATCAAGAACCGGCAGGGCGTCGATATCCCGGTGGATGCGATTTACGATGTGCAAATCAAGCGTCTGCACGAGTACAAGCGTCAGGTACTCAACGCCATTTACATCCTCGATCTCTACTTCCGCCTCAAGGATGACCCGCAACTAGATACCCCGGCACGCGTGTTCATTTTCGGCGCCAAGGCGGCACCCGGTTACCGGCGCGCCAAGGCGATTATCAAGCTCATCAACGAGGTCGCCCGGCTCGTGAACTCTGACCCGGATATGGCTGGAAAGCTCAACGTCGTTTTCGTGGAGAACTACAACGTATCCCCCGCCGAACACATCATTCCTGCGGCCGATATCTCTGAGCAGATTTCGATGGCTGGCAAAGAGGCATCCGGTACATCGAATATGAAGTTCATGATGAACGGTGCCTTGACCCTTGGCACGCTGGACGGCGCGAATGTGGAGATTCTCGACGCTGTCGGACCGGAGAATGCCTACATCTTCGGTGCTACGGAGGACGAGCTGCCCACGCTGCGCCAGCACTACCAGCCGCGTGAGGCGTACGAGACGGTTCCCGGCCTCAAGCGCGCCTTGGATACCTTCGTCGATGGCACCTTGAACGACGACGGAACCGGCGAGTTCCACGATCTCCTCGGTACACTCCTTGACGGCAGCTCCTGGGAGGCCGCGGATATCTATTACGTGCTGGGAGACTTCGCCGCGTATCGCGAGGCGAAGGACCGCATGGCCGAGGGCTACCGCGACCAGACGAGCTGGGCGCGCAAGTGCTGGGTCAATATCTGCATGTCTGGCCGTTTCTCCTCCGACCGGACGATCAACGACTACGCCACCGAAGTGTGGAAGCTGGACCGGCAGGCCATCTGAGTGGACGAAGATCGGTAAGGTGCTGGGCCCGGCTGCGCCGTGCACCCGGTTTCAAAAGTCACGCTGGGCTCCGATACGGATATGTTGTCACTAAGTGTGCCCCCGCTGAAGGGGGCACACTTGCATTTGCGGGAAGGCGCATGTGTTCAGACATCTGCCGCAGGGCACCTGTCTGAACCCAGCTCACAGGCGCGACCATCAGCTTGCTTGTATGGGTCACTTGGCTTGCATGGGTCACTTTGCTTGTACGGGTCACTTTGCTTGTACGGGTCACTTTGCTTGTACGGGGATCGTGTACGAGTTGTGCGATCAGGTCCTGCTGACGCAAGCAACGGCGTCGTCCGGAAGCTCAAAGCCCGGTAGAGGCACCCTTTCCTCCCACACACGTCACATGCGCTTTCACAATCTCCGCAACGCGACTGATGCGCACCAGGCCTACTCCACTTCCGCATTCACAACAGTACCGCACATAACAGTTCTGCAACGTTTTTCACAAACACTGCAAGACTGTGGTAGGAATGTATGTGCACACGCCCGAGCCACGGCCTCGGGCATAAACATAACCCGGTGACGGCCACAACATCGTCGTGACCGTGTCCAAAGGAGGGCATTACGTATGCGTCGCTTTAGAACATACGCAGCACTCGGCAGCATTGCCGCACTGGCACTTGCCGGAGCGGCGGGTTGCAGCAGCAGTGATGATTCAAGTGATGACGGAGAGGCATCCGTCTACTACCTTAACTTCAAGCCAGAATCTGAAGACGCTTGGAAAGAGGTTGCAGCCGCCTACGAAAAAGAGACTGGTGTCAAAGTCAAGATTGTCACCGCAGCCTCTGGCGACTACCAGCCGACCCTGAAGACCGAACTGGCGAAGTCAGATGCACCGACGTTGTTCAATATCAATGGACCCGTCGGCTATGAGACGTGGAAGGACTACACGCTCGATCTGACTGACACGGATTTTGCGAAGCATCTTTCCGACCCTTCAATGGCGGTGACCGGTGAAGACGGCAAGATCTACGGTGTACCGTTCGCAACCGAAGGTTATGGCATCATCTACAACGATGCCATCATGCAGCAGTACTTCCAGACTGACGGTGCGGTCGCCACGTCCATGGATGACATCAACAACTTCGACACCCTCAAGGCTGTCGCGGATGACATGCAATCCAAGAAGGATGAACTCGGAATCGACGGCGTGTTCGCGTCGACGTCGCTGTCACCGGGCGAGGAGTGGCGCTGGCAGACCCATCTCGCCAACTATCCTGTCTACTACGAATTGCGCGATAAAGATCTTGCCGATACCGACACGGTCGAGATGACCTACGGCGACAACTACAAGGATATCTTCGATCTCTATCTAACGGACTCGACGATCTCCGCATCCCAGGCGCCCGCCAAACTCGTCACTGATTCAATGTCCGAGTTTGCGCTCGGGAAGGCCGCCATGGTACAAAACGGCAACTGGGCTTGGAGCCAGATCTCCGAGGTGGAAGGCAACACCGTCAAGGAAGAAGACATCCACTTCCTACCGATTTACATGGGAGTCGACGGTGAAGAAGAAGCCGGTCTCGCTATTGGCACCGAAAACTTCCTCGCCGTGAATTCGCAGGCATCGGAGGCAGACCAGCAAGCTGCCATTGACTTCGCAAACTGGCTCTTCACCTCTGAGGATGGCACGAAACTTGTCTCCGAGAAGCTCGGCTTCATCGCACCCTTCGACACTTTTGAAGATCTAGCCCCCGAGGACCCGCTCGGCAAGGAAGTCGTCGAGTACATGAACAACGACGACCTGTACAACGTTACCTGGGTCTTTACTGTTTTCCCGAGCCAGGACTTCAAGAACCAGCTCGGTCAGCACCTCTCGCAGTACGCAACCGGCCAGGAGGAATGGTCGGATGTGATGGAGTACTTCACCAGCGCGTGGACCTCCGAGAAGCAGAAAAATAGCTAGTCATAGCCGTCCGGGCACCGGTCGTGCATCGGTGCCCGGACGAGAGGTTAAGCCATGACGAGAACTCTCCGAATTTACTCAGCACATTTCACGGCGCCTACATTGATCGCGTTCTTGATCGCGTTCCTTGCCCCGTTTTTCATCGGCCTCTATCTCTCCTTCACGAAGTTCACCACCCTCACGAACGCCCAGTGGGTAGGAATTGAGAACTACCAAAAGGCCTTCTCCGACGGGCAGAACTTCGCCTACGCGCTGCTGTTCACCGCGCTCATCTCGATTGTTTCCATCATCACGGTCAATATCGGGGCCTTCGTACTTGCTTACATGCTCACGAAGAAGCTCCGCGGTACGAATTTCTTCCGTACCATCTTCTTCATGCCGAACCTGATCGGCGGCATCGTACTCGGCTACACCTGGCAGGCAATGCTCAACGCCATCCTGAGTCGTTGGGAAATGACTCTGTTCAATGACTGGAAGCTCGGCTTCGCGGGCCTCGTCATGCTAATCAACTGGCAGCTAATGGGCTACATGATGATCATCTACATTGCGGGGCTGCAGAATGTGCCGCCGGAGCTACTCGAAGCGGCCGAGATCGATGGAGCTTCCGGGTGGCAGAAACTGCGCTCTGTCACGATCCCCATGGTTATGCCCTCCGTGACTATCTGCCTGTTTCTCACGCTGGCCAACACCTTCAAGATGTATGACCAGAACTTGGCGCTGACCAGCGGTGCTCCTTTACAGAAAACCCAAATGGCCGCTTTGAACATCGTCTCCACCATGTATGACAAAGTCTCCCAGGAAGGGATTGCGCAGGCCAAGGCCGTGATCTTCTTCCTGATCGTCTCGGTCATTGCGCTGTTGCAACTGCGCGCCACACGTTCCAGGGAGGTGGATCAGTGAGTACCGCTGTAGTAGCGACGTCGACAGACTTCCCCGCCGCGTCGGATGGCAAACTAAACATGCCGAATACTCGTCCGAAGACGACACCCGGACGCGTGGTTGCCGTCATCGTACTGAGCTTCCTCGCACTCGTCTATCTTGTTCCGCTGGCCTTCATCCTCATCAACTCGTTCAAAAACAAGTTGTTCATCTCAGCTGATCCGTTCAGCATCCCCACTGGTGACAGCTTCGCCGGAGTGACGAACTACGAAACCGGCCTCCAACTCAATGGCTTCCTGCGCGCTATTGGCTGGTCACTGTTCATTACAGTGTGCTCGGTGATTGTGATCGTCTTCTTCTGCGCGATGACCGCCTACTACATCACCCGAGTGAAAACCTGGTGGACGTCTCTGCTCTACTACATGTTCGCCTTCTCCATGATCGCACCCTTCCAGATGGTCATGTTTCCAACCGTGAAGATCGCGGACGCCCTCGGCCTCGCAACCCCTTGGGGGATGATCGTCCTCTACCTCGGCTTCGGGGCTGGACTGTCGGTATTCCTCTTCTCAGGTTTCGTTCGGTCAATCCCACTAGAGATCGAAGAGGCAGCCTTCATAGATGGCTGCTCGCCACTACAGAATTACTTCCGCGTGGTATTGCCACTTCTCAAACCCACCGCGATTACGGTTGCCATTCTTAACGCAATGTGGGTGTGGAACGACTACTTGCTCCCGAATCTGGTAATCGGGCAAGACGAGAACTACCGGACTATCCCCATCGTCATTCAGTCTCTTATAGGTTCGAACGGCAACCGCGACATGGGTGCGCAGATGGCGATGTTGGTTCTCGCTATCGTGCCCATCGTTATCTTTTACCTCTCCGCCCAGAAGTACATCATCGAGGGCGTCGCCGCGGGTGCGGTCAAGGGGTAGACAAAGCCGCGACCGGATGCTGTCAAGGGGTCGGCAAAGCCGCGGCCGGGTGCTGCCATGGGGTAACGAAGTCACGCAGGTCCTTCCCCAGGCCGCGCCCGGTCGCTATTCCCGTCGTAGCACCATGGCTTACGCCCATGTGGAACGAGTCCACAGCGGCACAGCCCAGGAGAATGCGGGACAGATTGGGTACAATCCGGTCGGCATGCACAGCTGGTGAGATGAGGGACAAATCGGGCATCACCCACCCGGCGACCCGACCGGCATTCACAGCTCGTGAGAAGGAGAAGTAAATGGCACAGTGGCTAGGGCCTGACTCATCGTTCTACCGAGCCCTGACCGCGGCGACGGACCTCGTTGTTATCAATCTTCTGACACTGCTGGGCTGTCTACCGGTCATCACCGCCGGGGCGTCTTTAACCGCCTGCGCGCGGGTCACAATGGATATGGCGCGCGACGAGGATGGGTTGATTGCCAGGAGCTGGTGGCGATCATTCCGTAGAAATCTCATACAGTCCCTCGGATGGTGGCTGCCGATCACGATCTTGCTTTTCCTCCTCTGGCTAGAGAATAGATTGCTTGGCGGCATGGCGAGCCCCGGCGCATCTGGAGCGCTGACGGGCCTGCTCATCGCCGGAGTCGTATTTCTGGTGGCACTGCTTACCTGGCTGATCCCGCTAGTGGCCTTCTTCGAGAACACGGTTGTTGGCCATGTGGGCAACGCGGCGTTGCTGGCGGTTGGGCATCTGGGGCGTACGATCCTGACGCTCGGCCTGCTTGCCGCACCAGTAGTACTGGGGTTCTACGTGTCGGCTGCGCGGGCTCCACTCGCGTGGTTCATGATTCTGTTGGGAGTTGCATTCATTGCGTACCTGATCGCACTCATCGAGCTTCCCGTGATCAATCGTCTGCGCGCTGCCGCACGCGAGTAGCTTTTGCACGATTCCCCTCCCAAAAACCTGACTGGCCGTTTTCCGCCTGTCGTTTCGCGCCTGCCGTGCCTGCCTCTCCACACCTCGCCACGCTCGACCCACTCCCGTTTTCCGGGTTTTCCACTAGCAGCTGTGAAACCCGTGATCCTCGTCCATCCCACTCCCGTTCTCCGGGTGTTCCACCAGCAACCATGGAACCTGTGATCCCCGTCCACGCCGCCCCCTTCTCCGGGATTTCCACCAATTTCCGCGAATAACCCGGAAAACAAGCAAAAGCCCGGAGAACCCGGCCCAGTAACTTCAGCCCGAGTTGCCCGGATCATGCCCTCGATTTCCGGAGACTGGCCGTTTGGCCCCAGAATGCGAGACTAGAATCTAGTAGCCGTCGGCATCCAATGCGAATCTAGAAGGTCATGCTATGTGCGACTCAGGCGACGCTCGTTTCAATCTCTGGACGGGGCCACTACTGGACGCCCGGGCACGAATGACGGTCGCGGATCTAGATACCGTCGCTGGTTTACGCGTTGCTGAGCTGGCGCTACGCGACGCGAAGTGAACCAGCAGGTCGAGTCGGCACTACAGCGTCATGCATCACCCTGGCACGCACTCGCCCTGCGGCGTGGCGGCAGCCGTTTGAGCTTCTGGCTCGGCGACGGCGAGTTCCTTCCCTGGGAGTTGATCCCAGGCGTTCGCGAGAAGGTTCAAATACACCACATCCTCTTGGCAACACGGGATGCGGCCAGTGCGCCAGGCCACGCCGACGCCAGTGCGCCGGACCTCGACAATTCAGGCAGCAGCCACATTCCTTCCTGCGAAATGTTTTCAGGCCAATGTAGAACATGGCAGTGTCAACGTACAGCGTTTCTCCCGGCAAGCGATGTCACTTATCGTGCACGCTCGCGAATCTCATGGCGCAACGGTCAGCAGCCTGGTCGCAATTCAAAAAGAGGACATTCCGTTGGATATCCCGCTAGACACAAAGACTTTTGCACTTCTTGAACGCGAGGAGCGCCGGATCGCCCGTGCCGAGCAAAAGACCCGGAGGCGTTGAAGGCCCTACCTCTGCGACTGTCCAAATCCCGTCCAAACGGCGCTAATCTGGATTAATTCATTTTAAAGAATGGCGGAATCATGCGGATTTTGGCTGGTGTGCCGTTCGGCTCTTTTCCGTTTGGACGGGATTTGGACACGCATCCTATGCCGGTCACCTCAACAGCCCTGCATACGAAAAGCCGGGCACCCATTGCGGATGCCCGGCCAGCGCTTCTTCGGTTCAGCCCTATCAGGCCATCTTGGTGCCGACGGAGCCAAGGCGCTCGCACGCCTCGACAACACGCGCGGCCATGCCGGCTTCGGCAGCCTTACCCCACGAACGCGGATCGTACAGCTTCTTGGTACCGACCTCGCCGTCGATCTTGAGGACGCCGTCGTAGTTGCGGAACATGTGGTCCACAACCGGGCGGGTGAAGGCGTACTGCGTGTCCGTGTCAACGTTCATCTTGATGACGCCGTTCGCCACTGCGGTGGCGATTTCCTCAGCGGTGGAGCCGGAGCCGCCATGCATGACGAGGTCGAAGGGGCGGTTATCCTTCCAGCCGATCTCTGCGGCGACTTCTTCCTGGATGGTGCCAAGGATGTCCGGACGAAGCTTGACATGGCCCGGCTTATACACGCCGTGAACGTTACCGAAGGTCAGAGCCGTCAGGTAGCGACCATTCTCACCAACGCCGAGGGCCTTGACCGTCTTCAGTGCATCCTCCGTGGTGGTGTACAGCTTCTCGTTGATCTCACCAACGATGCCGTCCTCTTCGCCGCCGACAACGCCGATTTCGATCTCAAGAATCGTGTTGGCCGCCTGCGACAATGCGAGCAGCTCCTTCGCGATCTCAAGGTTCTCATCCAGCGGCACTGCAGAGCCATCCCACATGTGGGACTGGAAGAAGGGCAGGCGACCGGCTTTGACCTCTTCGGCCTCCAGCTCCATGATCGGGCGGATCCACGAATCGATGTTCTGCTTGGCGCAGTGATCGGTATGCAGGGCAACCGTCACCGGGTAGTTCTTGGCAACCTCACGCGCATATGCGGCAAGCGAAAGTGAACCGGCAACGCGGTCTTTAATAGTGGAGCCGGAGGCGTACTCGGCGCCGCCAACCGAAACCTGGATGATGCCATCCGACTCAGCTTCGGCGAAACCGCGCAGTGCAGCGGTGAGCGTCTGCGACGACGTCACGTTAATCGCCGGGTATGCGAACTTGCCCGCCTTGGCGCGGTCAAGCATCTCGTTGTAAATCTCAGGAGTTGCGATAGGCACGAGAACTCTCCTTTAGTAATTTCCTGGACTCTCCTATTCTCTCACTTCGTTCCGACAGAAAGTACCCCAAAAGGCCCCGGTATTTGTGCCCACATTGAGAGCCACAACACAACCAGCTCCATACGCGTCCGAGGAGAAGGATCTTCCATCCTGCGGCTTCCCCTTGAACGGCGCGACTCCATACACGTCCGGCAGACGGCCGACTTCTGTCTGCGTGGTAGTGGGCCTCTCACACTTCCGCCAGCCACCGAGGGGTCGGCCAACCACTATCTTCCCGCTGTCCCCACTTACATCTTCTACCGACCCCACCGACACCTTCAGCCCCACTTCCTCGACACAAGGCGTACTTCCACCCTCCGTTCCGAAATGTTTTCTCCACCACCTGCCAGGCTGCACCGCGCTACGCTGGCACTATGGAAATACGAGATTCCGAGCGCGGCTTCGAGGCGATTATCGACGGCCAGGTAGCCGGGTTCATCGACGTCGACGACGACGGCGCCACCCTCACCCTTCCCCATACGATCACCGACCCAGCTTTCGGGGGCCGAGGCGTCGGTTCAGCCCTGGTGCGCCGTGCCATTGAACAGGCGCGTACCACGGGCCGAGCCGTGCGGCCAACCTGCTCCTTCGCCGCGGCCTGGATTGCCAAGCATCCCGACGACGTCGCCGGAATCGAGGTTCTGGAATGATCAGCGATATCACGCAGGCGGCTCAGGCTCTCGCTGCGATGATCGCTGGGAAGAAGACTGTGGCAATCACCGGAGCCGGACTCTCCACAGACTCGGGCCTACCCGATTACCGCGGCAAAGGATCAACCGAGCAACCGTCAGTGTACTTTGATGACTTCGCCTCCGATCCGGTATGGCGCCGCTGGGTGTGGCAGCGCAATCAGGAGACGTGGCGCGCCGTCGACGCCCTTTCCCCCACCGCCGGGCATCGCGCTCTGGCACGGCTGGAACAAGCGGGACTCGTCGTCGGCGTCGCCACGCAAAATGTGGACAACCTGCACCAGAAAGCCGGGGCACGTAGAGTTGCGGAACTACATGGCTCGTTCACTCGAGTCACCTGTATTAGCTGTGGGGCCGAGTTTCCACGCGAGCGCGTCGACGTCGAGTTGCGGCGCCTTAATCCCGGCCTCACGGAGGATCCCGACCCCCGCCATGCGGCAATCCTCGCCGGTGCCGACCGCGAGGCCGCGCAGGCCTCAACGTTCGTCGTTCCCCCCTGCCCGCGCTGCGGCGGCATACTGAAACCAGCGGTGGTGTTCTTCGGGGAGAGTCTGCCCGGCCAGGCGATGCAAGACTCACTGGACATGGCCCGCGAGGCGGATGTGGCACTCGTCGTCGGAACTTCACTTGTGGTGATGACCGGCATGTTCGTGGTACGGGAGGCACTCGCCACTGGATCAACGCTTGCGATCATTAGTCGCGGCGGCACCCAGGCCGACCCACTGGCCGACCTGCGGATCGAAGCGGGGGCTTCCGAAGTACTGCAACGCACGGCAGAGCTGTTACTCGGGATCGAGAGCTGAGCATTCTCGCGACCAGGTCGTGGATTCTCGCCAGTGGTGAGCTACCGGCAGCGCCCGGGCGGGCGCGCTTCCATCACCCCTCCGATTCATGGTGCGCATTGAACCGGGTAATCTCCACCTGCGTTATTCGTTGGCAGCTTCACGGTCTAACTGTATTGCGGCATCGCCCAACTCCCTGCCAACACCGCATGGCGACCGACAGTGATCGGGACACTCCGCGCCCTTGCTGTAACGAAACACTCCGCGTCCTTGCTGTAACGAATCTGCGGGCCCTTGCTGTAACGAAACACTCCGCGTCCTTGCTGTAACGAATCTGCGGGCCTGCGCACTAGCTTCGATGCTGTACCACCCACCAGTGCATGGCGATTGCGGCGGCGGCTGCCACGTTAAGCGAACGGGTGGAACCGTACTGCTTGATGCGCACGGCCTGCTCGCACACGGCCAAGAGTTCATCCGAGATCCCGGTGGATTCCTGCCCGAAGACCAACACGCAGCGCTCCGGCAGGTGGGTTTCCTCAAGCGCGGTGGAGTTTGGCGGATTGTCGACGGCGACCAGGTGGTAGTCATTCTCCCGTGCCCACTGCGCCAGATCGACGGGAGCGGCGTGGTGCAGGATATCGAGGTACCGATCGGTGACAAGCGCTCCGCGACGGTTCCACCGGTGGCGCCCCACGATGTGTACACCGCCCACATTGAATGCATTACCAGAACGGACAATCGACCCGATATTGAGATCGTGTTCAAGGTTCTCGATGGCGATGTGGAGGGCGCTGCGGTCGCGGTCCAGCTCCTCGCGAATGGCCTGCACGCTCCAGTAGCGGAACCGGTCCTCGACATTGCGGCGGTCGCCATTCGCCATCAGTTCCGGGTCGAAGCGCGGATCGTCCGGCCATGGTTGCGGCAGCGGCCCGACGCCGACGTCGCGCGGCGATTCCGTCATCCGGGTGGCGGTGTTGGTACTGTCCATGGCTGCTACCGCACCATCGATACCCGCTGCGTCTTCTACCGCCGGCAATGCTTCTTCTATCTCTGGCAATGCTTCGCTTCCACCATGTTGTTCGGGCGAACTGCTGCGGTTCTTCATAAGGCCCTGCTTATGCCTGCGGGTCAAGCCCGAGGTCGGCGAGATTGAGAGCGGCAAGATATGGCACACCTTCAGCTTCGATTCGCTCTTTAGCGCCGGTTGCCCGATCCACGACGACGGCGACGGCCAGCACGTTCGCCCCGGCAGCGCGAGCGGCGTGCAGGGCATGTATGGGAGAACTGCCGGTAGTGGACGTGTCTTCAAGAATGACGACGTTGCGCCCGGCAATATCCGGCCCTTCAATTTGCCGCTGCATCCCGTGGTCTTTTGCCTCTTTACGCACGACGAAGGCGTCTAGGTCCAGCCCGCGTGCGGCGGCCGCGTGCATGATGGCGATAGCCACCGGATCGGCACCCATGGTCAATCCGCCGACGGCGTCCACCTCGCCAGGGCCAAAACCGGCTTCTTCCAACATGTCGAGCATGACATGCCCGATCAGCGGACCCGCCTCATGATGCAGCGTGGCACGCCGCATGTCGACGTAGTAGGTGGAGGTGCGACCGGAGGCAAGCGTGAACGTGCCGTGTTGGATCGCGAGGGCCTGAACTAGCTCAACAAGTCTGTTGTGATGCGAATCATTCACAGGTCAAGCTTAGCGGGTGCTGGACGCTGACCAGGCAAGACGTTGCCGTAGCGGTCACGCGCCGCTGGAATTCCTGTGAACAAGCCCCCAAAGAGTCCGAGTACGTAGTAGCATCACACGCATGACACACCAGTTCTACTCACAGTTGGATACGCTCATCGGGCAGCTCAAGCGCTCTGCGATTGATGCCTATATGGTGTGGACTGTACAAGGTGGAGGTCACTTTTCACTCAACCCTAGTTCGTCAGAATACATAATGTATGAGAACCGTGGGGTAAATTACTTCGTGACACGACCCAACGAGCACGGGGACGGAGGAGGTACGCTATCCAGCGAGGATCACCGTAATTTCATCCGTGGCGAGTACAACGAAGATCCGGCCAATTTCTGGTCTGACCCCGATCAGTTCGGCCGGGCGTTTGACGAGGTTCGAGCGACGATTGATTCGATCCTCGAACCATGGACCGATCTGCCATCGCTTGACGGGTTTGACGTGCAACTTGAATACTGCCGCAAGTTGATGGGGATGCTTGCCAGCTCGGGTAGTACTAGCAAAGGAAACCTCGTGCCCGGTGGCTTAATCACGGACGATATCGATGCCATCGAGCGCAAGATCGAGAACATGTCCGGCGGTGCCATCGGGGCCTTTAAACAGAAGTTCGTTGACAAACTCGGCTCAACCGTCGGTAACCTACACGCAGTCGCCACTATTCTTGGCGCAGCCATGGCCTCCGAACGCGAGGTGATTTCACAGACCCGAACTGCTGTTGCTGACAATGTCGCTTACGCTACGGAGACATTCGACATGATTGCGCAATGTCAAACGGCGCAAGACAACATCACTTTGAAGATCGCCGCAGGAGCTGCAAAAGCAGCAGCACTCTTCCTGTCCGGTGGAGTTGCCACAGCCGCAGAATTATCCGCAATTGGACTAGCCACCGTCTCCGAAATCCCCGAGAAAGAGTACAAGTTGCCAGAAGGAGTCAGAACCTACGAGGAAGGTATAACATGGGTTAAGAGCCTTTTTACCTCTATCAACAACGATGTTCTACGTGGAGAACAAGCAATCGCCACCAGCCTCACGAAGAACATGGAACAGATGCATACCGATCATGGCAACTATGATTTAACTATGCCACCGATTTCCACCGTTGACGGCATCAATATCGAGAAAGAAGCCGTAGTCGATGTCGGACTCATCAACGAGATCATTACGACAAATATGCCAACAATGGCCGACAATCTCCGGGATGCCTCATCGAAGGCGTTCCTCATCATTATGTCCTCCGTAGCCATTCGGGATCCCAATGTCGGTTTGGGCCTGGCTGGCCCCAATCACGAGTTCGACGATCTCAGTTATACGCTCCGGCAGCTTCTCTCCGACCTCGCGGCAGAGGTTCAACTTGGCAAGATCAATCTTGAGAAAGTGATGAATCTTATCTTAGAAACGGACAACGCCAGCAGCGACAGCCTTAAGGAAGTCGTGGATCAGATCGAAAACCGTACCTTTGACCCCTGGGACACATCCCGCTCAAAGCTATTCCCTCCACGCCCCGGCCAGGATGAAGCACTCTGAGGAGCAGATATCAGTGAAAAAACGACGTTTCTACACCACCCGCGCCTTCTTCGCCGTCATTGCGATTGCCTACATCGGCTGGCTACTTCTCGACAATCCGAGCTTTCAGGATCCGCGCACCCGAACAAAAATCGCCTGCGCTGCAATTGCTGCACCGATTTACGAAACCCGCACCGGAGGCCTAGCCACCCCTGATGACGAAGCCTATGCAGCACGCAGTGAGTACCTCGACTCACCACTTCGCTACTACCCAAACGACATCGACATCGCCTGGGCCCAAGGCTGCGAAGTCGCTCGTATGAGCCGACAAACACATATCATCCTCGCCTCCCTACTCGCCACCATCATCTTCTTTTCCATCCCGCCGAGACAAAAGGGCAACACAGGCAATCGAGACCAAGGAGAAACCGTCGATAGCGAGCAGCCGTCACAGGACACCTAACCCGCAACAAGTTGTAGCAACTTCCTTCACGACAGACGCACAACCACTCCACTGAAAAGGAGCCATGCGACCACAAGTCTCTTTCAACGGGCGTGTTGTCCGTATTGCTGTGATAGTAATCGCGCTGTTTATCCTGGGAT
Organism: Actinobaculum sp. 313; assembly: GCF_003073475.1. GTDB lineage: Bacteria > Actinomycetota > Actinomycetes > Actinomycetales > Actinomycetaceae > Asp313. The sequence continues at coordinate 2,422,736 of NZ_CP029033.1, forward strand.
GGTTGGCCCTGACCAAACCAAGCTTCCGTGACGGCGACCTCAACATGGCCGTGCACTGCGCCCCGATTATCGCCCCGACCTTCGGCGCAGTACCAGACACCGCACAACCCGAGGAGCAAACCCTCGCTGCCTTCGATAACTACGCCAACGAGATGAAACTTGACGAGGCCGAGCGAAGATCCTTCACCAGGACCTGGAGAACCAGCTGTCATACGGCGCGTATGGACCGGCGGATCGAAATACTCTTCCTTAGCGCTGCAAGCCTTATCGTTATCTTCTCCATCCCCTTCCGTGACCGAATAACAGTCAACCTGCCCCACCGAAAATCACAACCTACACGCCAGGCAACCCCAGGCTGGAGGCACCATGTCTAACCCACACACCACGGAACCGTCCCCTACCAACACCTCGACGAGCGATACCCGTTACCACATCACCGCCACCTTTATCCGCTTCCTCGTCCTCTTCATCGCTACCTACGGCATCTGCTGGCTCGCGGTACACGAGCCCGCCTTCCACGACAAGGCCTACACCGGAGCCACCGTGCATTGCACCCCAGTCTTGAAGGCAGGATTCGGCCCCACGAATGCGGGCGTTTGGAGGCATGATATTGACTCCTCCAATGCCCGTAGTAACTACCTCGATGCACAGCCGGACGATGAGTACACAGCCATGCGCGGTAGGCTCAATGCAGCTTGGCGTGACGGTTGCATCGCGGCGCGTGAGAATCGGGAAGCGCTGATTGTTGCTCTCACGGCCGCTACTCTCGGAGTTTTCTTCGCGATCCCGAAGAAAGCCCGTATCCCGCTGCCGATTCAAAGACATCCCGCCTTGGAAGACGACACCGTGGCACTACGGCACGGCAACGCATCCACACACAGCGAGCCATCAACTAAAGCCGACCCCGCCCGGTTCGCACCCAAACCAAGTAACACGGCAACCACGGAGAGCGACACCATGCCATGAAAAAGCGACGTTTCTACACCACACGGGCCTTCTTCGCCGTCGTAGCCCTTTTGTATATCATCTGGTTCCTCTTCAGCAATCCCAGCTTCTACGACTACTACGCCGAAGTAAAGGTCCAATGTGTCTCCGTCGTTTCCCCCGGATACGGCCAACGTTCAGGTGAGATTGTGGAATTTGACAACGATTCGGTTAGCGCTTACAACCAGTACCTAGAATCGCAGAGGGACGGAAATCGGACGATCAACAACGTTGACCTCAAACAGACCTGGGCCCAAGGCTGCGAAGTCGCTCGTATGAGCCGACAAACACATATCATCCTCGCCTCCCTACTCGCCACCATCATCTTCTTTTCCATCCCGCCGAGACAAAAGGGCAACACAGGCAATCGAGACCAAGGAGAAACCGTCGATAGCGAGCAGCCGTCACAGGACACCTAACCCGCAACAAGTTGTAGCAACTTCCTTCACGACAGACGCACAACCACTCCACTGAAAAGGAGCCATGCGACCACAAGTCTCTTTCAACGGGCGTGTTGTCCGTATTGCTGTGATAGTAATCGCGCTGTTTATCCTGGGATGGTTGGCTCTAACCAAGCCAAGCTTCCGTGACAGCAATATTGGGCGTGTGCATTGCGCTCCGATCATCTATCCAACATTCGGCGCAGTGCCAGGCAACGTGGTCCAGCCCGACGAACAAACCCTCACCGCCTTCGATGAGTACGCCGACGATATGAGCTATGGCGACGACATACAAAAAATGCTAAAGGCATCTTGGCCCACGGCCTGTCATGTCGCGCGCATGGACAGGCGGATCGACATCCTCTTCACCGGCGCCGCCTCACTCGTCGTTGCTCTCTCCATTCCTTTCACGCGATGCGTCACCATCACACTGCCACGTCGAAAACCTCGCCCCACACGCACCACTCCGGAATGGAGGCATCATGTCTGAACCACAAACTCCAACACAGACATCGGCACTATCTGACCCAGCAATGAATGACACCCGCTACCATATCACCGGCACATTCATCCGCTTCCTCTTCCTCTTCATCGCCACCTATGGCATCGCCTGGCTCGCACTACACGAACCCACCTTCCACGACGACACCTACACCGACGCCACCGTCCACTGCGTCCCTGTTTTCAAACCGGGATTCGGCAGCTCCCCAAACGCCGTTCTGAGATTCACCAGCGAGGCAGGCAACGCCCGCCAGGACTATCTTGATGCACAACCCGACGAACTCTATAGCGAGGCAGATGGGATGATTGATGCTGCGTGGGTTAACGGTTGCATAGCAGCACGGGACGCTCGCGAGTCACTCGTCGTCTCCCTGACTTTCGTCGCCTGCGGCATCTTCTTCGCCATCCCGAAGAAACTTCGCATCCCGCTGCCGATCCAGAAGCAATCCGACTCGGATGACGACCAACCCACGACGCAACAAACCGGAACGGCTCCCTCTCCCCTCATGAAACCGGTAGCTGCAGCAGGCAACACCGATCCCACCCGGTTTGCACCAAAAGAAACCACCACACCCACCACAACCCGAACGATCGAAGAGCCTGCGCAACAACCAAGTGGCAACAACTGAGAAGTGCGGGTCATCATCCGGATCCCGGGTCATCATCGGAATCCCCAGCATCGCGAACAATAAGGGGCAGTCGCTCCCCGAGGCGATACTAGGCGACAGATGGGCGGTGTAGTCGCCTGGGATCTCTAGTCGTGGTAAGGTCGAAGACGCACGGGAGCCCAGATCGGGCTGAGAGGGAGCACTGCTCCGACCGTTGAACCTGATCCGGGTAATGCCGGTGGAGGAAGCGATCTCAGGGGACGCGCCATAGGGGGTGCATCCTTCTCCCGGATATAGAAGGGAGAATTCCCTGATGTCTCCGAAACAACCAGCCGCGATACCGACCACGGTCGCCGACCCGCTGGCTTTTGGCGTTGGTGCACGAATCACCGCCGCAATTATGTCTGATCACTTTGCCGACCAGATTCTCTCAGCATTGGCTCAAACTGATGCCACCGGCCTCGTCGTCGAAACCGGCGATGTCAGCACATATCTCGGCGGAGAGGAAGCCACACTTCTCCGCTATGTCACCGACCTGGCGGAGGCCATTGCGGCAACCGGAGCACACGCCTCCATCACTCTGCTCCTGTCACGCGGGTGCCCCGGCGAAGTCGCCTGCTCCACACCCGGCCGTGTCAGCCCTCGTGTCGTCGATACTCCAAGCGGGCGCGTGACCGGCCGATACGCGACCGCCGAATGGACTCTCTATCCTCTTGCCGACACAGCGGCACTCGGTGGCACTCCCGACCACATGCGCGATATTGCAAAGGCGATAGACATCGCGAAGGAAAGCGGCGTCTTCCGCGGATCGCACCACTTTGTCACTCGACTCGCCGGCGACATCGGCACCATCCTCGCAAGCGTATTCGCCGCATGGGTGCACGTGGGAAACTCCGTTCAGCATGTCACTTCGCATCTGACCTTGTCACTCAACAGTCCGTCACATACCACCGATGACATTTCTCCACTCGTGGCAGGAGGAACCGATGTCTGAGAAGACGGACCACGCACCCGCGAAACCCACCCGGCGCGGCCTCGCCATGCGTGACATCGTCCTACTGGTGATGCTCGCCGTCGTCTTCGGCTTCCTGTACTGGGCCTTAGTGCAGGCATGGAATGCCCTCGCCATCGCTATGGGGCCGGGTGGCGACCTTGCCCAGCACATCTTGTTCGGCGGATGGCTGCTGGTGGCGCCGATCGCCATTGCGATTATCCGGTACCCAGGAGTAGGAGTTATTGCGGAGGTCATCGCCGCCGTTGTTGAGGTAGTATTCCTCGGTTCTCCGGTTGGCCCCATGCTACTTCTCTCGGCAACGCTACAGGGCTTAGGTTCGGAGTTGCCCTTCACACTGACCCGCTACCGCCGCTTTGGATGGGGAATCTACGCGCTATCGGGCGCCTGCGGAGCTGCGGCTGTTTTCGTTCTCAACGCTTTCCGCTCAGGCTGGTGGGGACAGTCCATTATCCTCGCCCGTTTCGGTATACAGGCGGTCTCCGGCCTTGTCCTGGGCGGTCTGCTCGCAAAAGTCATAGTAGAAGCACTACGTTCTACCGGCGTTTTGGACGATTTCGCCATCGTGCGGGAGGGTGCACAGCGGTCGGAAGATGCGCCGTGGTCAGAAGGTACACAGCGGTCGGATGGTGCACAGCGGTTACCCCGGCAGAACCGGCCCGCATCCCGCAGCACATCGCAACACCCCACCGCTCCGACCCGAGCAGCGGAAGCATCACCACACGGCGAAAGTGATACCGGTACCTCTTATGACAAGTACCAGTAACGACCAATCCGGTACCGGCGACCGCGTGGTTGTGCGAGCACGGGACGTAAGCTGCCTATTCCCCACCGGTACCGGCGTCGGTCCCTTGACCTTCAGCCTTGAGATGGGTGAGAGCGTGTTGCTGGTCGGCCCGACCGGCTCGGGGAAATCCAGCCTGATACGCCTGTTGCACGGCGCCATTCCCAACGCCTTCGCTGCCAGAGTCAGTGGAGAACTCGAAGTCACCGGACGCAGGCCACAGGACCATCAGGTCTATGACCTTGCCGACCTCATTGGCGTGGCAATGCAGGATCCCGAGTCGTCGATATGCCTGTCCGATGTTGACGATGAGGTCGCCCTTCCGCTGGAGAACCTCGGATTTCCCGCTGCACAGATGGAACAGCGGATCGGCTGGGCACTTCGCATCAGTGGCGCTGAAGGGCTACGGGGCAGAACAACACAAGCCTTATCAGGCGGCGAGTTACAACGTATTAGCCTGGCCACCGCCGTCGTCGCACACCCCCGACTACTCCTCTTGGACGAACCTACCTCCATGCTCGACGCCGACGGAATCACCGCTGTACGCGAGACCATCACGTCTATCCGCCACGAAACCGATGCGGCGATGATACTGGTCGAGCACCGCCTTGATGAACTGGCAGCCGCCGACGGATTGAAAGGACTGCCCGACCGCTGGCTCGTACTCGGCCCGAGCGGCGAACTGCGTTGGGACCTCCGGATATCCAAGGCCCGTTGGGGTCAGGTCCGTGAACTCATCGGGCAGGGCTGCTGGCTGCCCATTGATGTGGAGTTACGGGCGCTCTTGGGAAACGACGCCGACGACGCGATCATTGGAGAAGCCGGTGAGATCGACATCGAGACAATACGATGCAGAGTCGGAACCGGCAACGACTTCAGCAGCGGCGGCAGTTTCGGCACAAGCCGCACTTTGAGCGCTGGCAACGACTTCAGTACGGGCCACGACTTTGACGCCGACGAAGGCTTCGAGACCGCCCGCACCGCCTCGCAGCACAGTACCAGAACGAAACGAGCCGTCGTCGTCGCTCGCGACCTCGCCATAACGAGGACCATTCGACAAAAAACTGATCCACCTGTCGTCGCAGGAATCAACTTCACCTTATACGCGGGGGAACTAACAGCGCTTGTTGGTTCCAATGGATCCGGGAAATCAACCCTGCTGCATACTCTTGCCAAGCTAATTCCGCCGCATAGCGGCACCGTCCAGGCACCACGCGTCGGCGTCGTGTTCCAAAATCCCGAGCATCAGTTCGCCGGACGGACCGTTCTGGCTGAAGTGGAGTATGGGCTGAGCGACCGTGCACCTGCCGGAGCACTGCTGGCGGAGTTCGGCCTGACACCATTTGCCGACCGTGATCCATTTCGGCTTTCCGGCGGGCAGAAACGCCTACTCAGCCTGGCAGCCATACTGGCACACAACCGTCCCGTTCTCCTTGCCGACGAGCCGACTTTCGGGCTGGATCGGCACGCCGCGATCTCGGTAATGCGGTGCTTGCGTCAACACGCCGACGGCGGTGTCTGCGTCGCCGTCTCCAGCCATGACATGCGGGCGGTAGCGGCATACGCGGATCGCGTGATCGTCCTCGCCGACGGGAGGATTGTGGCAGATGGGCCTCCGGCTACCGTTTTTGCAGACCCTGCTCTCTGCGCCGCGGCACATCTGTGCCCGCCACGGTTGGTAACCGAGCTGGCGGCATGGACTGCAGAACAAGAGAATCGCGCTCAACCGTACTCCGGCCGGGTACATCAACCCGTCCATCACACGGCAGGAACTACGGCAAGAGGGAACAGTCAGGCACCGGTTGATCAAAATCCCCCGCACCAGGCTTCACGCGACCATACTCGAAGTGAGCTCTCCCACCTATTACAAGCGCTTGACGACATGGCATTGGAAGCGGGGCGATGATACGAGACTCGTGGCTGGCGAGGCGTCATCCACTGGTGAAAGCCGCTGCTGTCCTCGCCGTATCCATTGCGGTTCTATTCCTCTTCCGACCACTGCCGATTCTCGTGCTGTACACGACGGCGCTCGCCGGAGTACGTGCAGCGGGCCGTGTTCCCTGGCGGACGATCATACTCTCGCAGATCCCCTTCCTCTCCTTCGCGATGGGATCGTTCTCGTTAACGCCATGAGCAGGCCGGGGCTCCGCTTATGGGCAACGTTGCCGGTGCCGATCACGATTGAAGGGCTCTCAATCGGAGCCGCTCTCGCATTACGCGCCATGCTGATCGGAGTGCTCACCGTAGGTTTTCTCGCCACCACCCGGCCACGCGACCTGATGATCAGCCTCATCCAGAACCTACATCTCAGCCCTCGTTACGCCTATGCGATTCTGTCCGGCCACCGCATGTTGGAAGCCATGCCCACTCGTTGGACGACGATTCGCGCCGCACAAGCGGTGCGGGCACCCCTAACACGAAGGGGGCACCGCGCCAAGGCGTCAAAAGCTTCGCCCGCGCTGCCTTCGCCCTACTGGTCACTTCTATCCGCTCATCCGAGCGAATAGCGTTGGCGCTCGAATCGCGCGGCTTGGGCCGTACGGGCCACACCATCCGCGACCCGATGACCTTCTCCTTTGGTGACCTTGTCCTGTTATTGGCGACCATGTGTGTTTTCGCCTTGACCGTCATACTGGTATGACACGTTACCGAGCTGGATCCTGCGAATACACCTAACTTATGCGATAGGCATCAAGGAATGCTAAACGTAGGAGAAGGACAATCCTCCGGGTGTGGGCGCCACCTCCCCGGCGGCCCCCACACCCGCGCCTCACTTCGTATGCTCACGCACGATCTGGCGGCCCGCCACATGCACCATGATCTCGTCGGTGCCGCCGCCGAATCGATGCCCGCGGGCGTCGCGCCACAGCCGCTCCACACGCACGCCCTCAGTCACGCCGACGCCGCCATGAATCTGCAGGGCGTCGTCGCACACCTCGAAGGCGGCGATTGAGCAGTACCGCTTGCACAGGGCGGCCTGCTTGCGATCGAGGCACTTGTTGTCGACCATCCACGCCGAGTGGTAGATGATGTTCTTCATGTTCTCGATCTTGATCGCCATATCGGTCAGCTTCTCCTGAATAAGCTGGAAACTACCGATCGGCTTCCCGAACTGTACGCGGCTAGCCGCATACTCGGCCGCGTCTTGGAAGGCAGCCTCCGCCAGCCCAAGTGACTGTGTGGAGGTCATAATGCGCTCTACCTCGAAGTTCTTCATCAGCTGCACGAAGCCGTTGCCCTTGACGCCTACGAGGCAGGACTCGTCCACCTCGGCATTGTTGTAGTAGATCTCGGAGGAATCGGCGGTATGCCAACACATCTTGTCGATCGGCGTCAGCTCAATTCCGGGAGTATCGGTAGGGACCAGGTACATCGAGATGGCGCGGCGCGGATCCTCGGCGTCGGGATTGCGTGCCATTGTCAACAGGTACTTGGTTCCCACCGCGTTGGTGATCAGCGTCTTTGTTCCGTTGAAGTAGACCTTGCCGTCACGATGCTCTGCAGTCATCTGCATACTCGAGGAGTCCGATCCGGCCTGCGGTTCGGTGAAGGCGAGTGCAAAGGGCACACCGCCGTCGGCAAGTACCGAGAGTACCTGTTGCTTCTGCTCCTCCGAGCCGAACTCCAAAATATCCAGCACCTGCAGGATTTCCGTGGCGTATCCGAGGTTGAGCCCGCGCGCGGCAACCCGCTCTCCGATCATGCACATGGTGACGGTATCGATGGGCGTGCCGCCGTACTCCTCGGGGAATCCCAGCGTCAGGAATCCCGCCTCATGCATCGCCTTCTTGAAGGCGACCGGCTGTTCATGTTTGGCGTCGACCTCGGCAATATAGGCCGGTGTTGCGTACTCGTCGAGCAGTTCATCGAGGCTTGCCAGCAAGAGTTCCTGCTCTTCCGTCAGGCTGAAATCCATCGTTGGTTCCTTTCCGGTTGTGTAGTTATGCGCGGTTCCGACCATCCTCTTAGAACAGGAAGCCGTTATCCACTTCTCGCTCACCGGCAACTGTGCCGTACGACGACGAAGGGGCGGAGCCGTCGTATCGAGCGTAAGCAGTCCCACACAATCAAATATAGGACCAAAGTAGTCCGTATTGGTGTGTAATGGATGTTAGACTCAAAACACGCGGGAGATTTCGGCTCTGGGACCTCCCACCCGTCAACGCCCCGCTGCCATAGTCGGCACCGGTTAACTGCAAGGGAGTAGTTCATGGCGAAAGTCATCTCGGCGGCAGACGCCGCAGCACTTATCAAGGACGGCGATACGGTCGCCTTCTCTGGATTCGGACTTTCCTGCGTCAACCAAGAGGTTATCGCAGCACTGGAAGAACGCTGGATCGGCGGCGATGGACCGCACGGTCTGACCATTATCAACTCATCCGCCGTCGGAGCGCGTGGCAAACGCGAGGGCTTAAGTAAGCTTTCCTATGAAGGCCTCGTGAAACGCTGGATCGGCGGGATTATGTCCGCCTCGCCCGATCTGGGAAAACTGGCAGCCGAGAACAAACTCGAATGTTACAACCTCCCGCAAGGCGTGATCACAGCGTTGTACCGCGAAATCGCCGCCCGCCGTCCGGGAGTCATCACCAAGGTCGGACTGGGAACCTTCGTCGATCCCCGCCTGGAAGGCGCGAAGGTCAACGATGTGACAACCGAAGATCTGGTCAAGCTCGTCGAACTCGACGGTGATGAGTATCTCTTCTACCGCGCCTTCCCCATCGACATCGGACTGATTCGAGGCACGTATGCCGACGAGGCCGGGAATCTCACCATGGAGCAGGAGGGCCTGAAGATGGAGATTCTGCCCATCGCCCAGGCCGTCCACAACTCGGGAGGCATTGTTATCGCCCAGGCGAAAACAGTGGTACAAACGGGTTCGCTTGACCCGAATCTCGTGCGCGTTCCCGGCAACGTCGTCGATTACATCGTCGTCTCGGAACCGGAGAACCACATGCAGACCGAGTACACGCAGTACAACCCCGCCTTCTCGGGGCAGGTCAAGGTACCGGTCTCCGGCTTCAAACCCATACCGCTGACCGAGCGAAAGGTGATGGCACGCCGCGCCGCAGCCGAAATCCGCCCCGGCGATGTGATGAATCTCGGCGTCGGAGTCCCGGCGGAAGTCGGAGTGATCATGTCCGACGAGGGCATCTCCGACTACGCGCTGCTGACCACCGAGGCCGGTGCCGTGGGCGGAACAGCCGCCGACGATAAAAACTTCGGGCACAGCTACAACGCCCTCGCCCAAGTTGGCATGCACGAACAGTTCGACTACTACGACGGCGGTGGCCTCGATCTGACCATCCTCGGCCTCGCCCAGGCGGACAGCCACGGTAATCTCAACGTTTCGAAATTCAATGGCCGCGTGGCCGGATGCGGCGGCTTCATCAATATCACGGCCACCGCGAAGCGCGTGGTCTTCGCCGGAACCTTCACCGCAGGTGGCCTCAAGGTCCAATTCGGTGAGGGCAGATGCGAAATCGTCGAAGAGGGCAGGATCCATAAGTTCGTGCGCGACGTCGAACAAGTTACCTTCTCCGGGGCACGCTCGGCAGCCATCGGACAAAAGGTCGTGTACGTGACGGAACGAGCCGTCTTCGAATTACGCGACGGTGAGGTGGTCCTGACCGAAATCGCACCAGGTATAGACCTCAAGAAACACATCCTGGAGCAGATGGACTTCCGCCCGGCCATTGCCGCCGACCTGAAGGAAATGGATCCGGGGCTCTTCCGCGAGGAGTGGGGGAACCTACGTACCACCATTGATGCTCGCGTTGCTGCCGAGGCATCGCAATAGACGCTACACCGCAAATCCCACCACACGCATAGAAAGGCTTTTGAATGACGACTCCGCCATCTACAACCGCCCCCAACCGCAACATGGTGCTGGTAGGCGCCGTCGTCGCCCTACTTATGGGTGGCGCACTCTACTCCTTCTCCGTTTTCGCCCAGCCGTTCGCACAGCTGCGCGGCTGGGACATGCCCAGTGTTATGTTCGCCTTCGGGTTGACATCCATGTTGGCACCCATTGTCATGGTGCTCTCCGGGTTTCTGCTTGATCACGGGCATTCACGCAAACTTGTGATCCTGGGCGGCCTGCTCTTCGGATCAGGCCACATCATTGCCGGACTGGCAACCAGCCTGCCCGTCTTCTACCTCGCCTACGGCATAGTTGCCGGTTTTGGGCAAGGCATGATGTACTCGGCAGCATTGAACAACACCTTGAAGTTCTTCCCCGACAAGCGTGGCTTCGCCTCCGGAGTTATCACCGGCGGCATGGGCGCCGGCTCCGCCCTGTTCGCTCCGTTGGGGCGCACACTGGTCTCTTCCTTAGGTGTATCGAAGGCATTTGTCACCCTCGGCGTCGTGTTCGCCGTCGTTGTGGCGGCCGTCGGTCTGTTCCTCATCCGACCGTGCCCGCCTGGCTACACGCCAGCCGGTTGGACCCCTCCGGTCAGCTCAGGCGGTACTCGCGCGATGCGCCAGATCAACTGGAAAGGCATGCTCGGCACACCCCAGTTCTGGGTTATGGTACCGATGTTCATCGCGGGCGCTTTCTTCGGGCTGATGATCACCTCGAATCTCTCGCCCATCAGTGAGGGCATGTTCGGCCTGAGCGCGGCAACCGCGGCGCTCTACGTGTCGCTTCTCGCCGTGTTCAACGCCATCGGTCGGATCAGCTGGGGTTGGATCTCGGACCGCATTGGCGTCATCACGTCCTTGGCAATCGTTTTTGTGTTGGCTGCACTGGCACTTACGGCACTCGGCTCCGGTTCTGGAATCGCTGTGCTCACAGCCGGCGTCGTCGTTCTCGGATTCGCCTTCGGCGGAGTTATGAGCCTTTTCCCACCGCTGACGATGGGGAACTTCGGCCCGCGAAACCAAGGAGTCAACTACGGGATCATCTTCTCCGCCTACGCACTGTCCGGAGTCGTTGCACCGCGATGGGCTTCGAATATGGCCGAATCCGCCGACGGCGACTTCTCACGGGCCTTCTACATAGCGGCGATTATCGCACTAGTCGGCCTGGTGCTGACCTTCGTGTATCGCGCGGTGGATAAGACCCGCCCAGTGCAAGGACGCTGACGTCGGCCTATGAGCGGTGGGCATGTTTCAGATGGACGGACGAGCGGCGCGCCCGAGTTGCGGTGCACCGCTCGCACCCCTATCGGCGCGGTGTCTTCGACCGCGTCGGCCAGTTCCTTAAGCCCGCTGGATGAAACCGAAGCGGCCTTCGAGAAGGGCTCCGCAACCCCGGATGAATCAACCTCTCGCGATGAAAGTGCGGCCATGATTTCGTCGGGTGGATCGCTAGCGGTGGCTTTTGATCTTCTGACCGCGGAGGCCCCGAGCCACCCGTGCATCAGCGTGCTCACACACACTTGGAGCCGGTCCGATATCAATGGCTTTGCCACCCGCACGGCGTCGCGATTGGCCGAACTCGGCGTCGGACGCGGCGACAGAGTCGGAATCATCCGCCGCAACGCCGCTCTCTACCTGATCGCAACCCTTTCCGTGGCCCGGCTGGGCGCCGTCCTCGTTCCGCTCAACTTCCGCCTTCCGGCGCGGGAGGCCGCCACGATCATCGCCGACGCCGGCTGCTCCGTGGTCATCTGCGGACCACGCCATGCCGATGAGTTCGACGGCGTTATGGACTCGCTCCCACTGGGCTCAACCGGAACAGACTCTGCAACAGCGGATCCTCCGCCTCCGATCACTTGGATTGTGGACGACAAGGATCCAACGACGGATCCCGTCTCGGATTCACTCTCTGCGCGTTGGCACCGCCTCAGCGAACTGCCGGGCGGCGAACTTGATCGCCCCGCCCTGCCTCCGGTCGTGATCGCTGCCGACGATCTACTTCTCCTGCAGTACACCTCCGGTTCCTCCGGTCGGCCCAAGGGGGTGACCATTACTTACCGGAATCTGTGGACATCGTGGGCCAATGTTGTCGACACCCTCGGTGACTGCTCGCGCGATGTGACACTAACGGTGGCGCCTTTCGGGCATGTAGGGGGCTTACACACCTTCTCGCTGCAGACCATGCTTGCGGGCGGAACGGTGGTGATTCAACGAACCTTTGACGTCGGGCAGGCACTGGAGTTGATCGAACGTGAACACGTTACGACGACGTTCGGAGTTCCCACGATGTTCGACGCCATGCGGTGCCATCCCGACTTCGCCCGGCGGGACCTCTCCAGCCTGCGCGTCGCGGTGGTCGGAGGCGCAACCGCGCCCCTCGATCTGCTCGAGGCATACGCCGAACGCGACATCCCACTGTGTAATTCGTGGGGAATGACGGAGACCTGTGGTGGCGGAACGATGCTGCCACCATCGCAAGTGCGGCAGCACATTGGCTCGGTCGGTCGCGCATACCCGCATACGGATATCCGTCTTGTTGACCCTGCCAGCGTGGCGGCAGGCGACGGGCCGGACGAGACGGTTTCCCTGCCTGAGGCAACCGACGTCGGGCCCGGAGACGTCGGCGAGATCTGGGTACGCGGCGGCAATGTGACACGGGGATATTGGAACCTCGGAGCCACTGCCGATCTTGGATTCACCGCCGACGGCTGGTTTCGCACCGGTGACCTGGCGGAACACGATGAGGAAGGCTTCTTCTACATTCGCGGGCGCATCAAGGAGTTGATTATCTCTGGCGGTGAGAACATCTCCCCGGCGGAGATCGAACGAGAATTACGCACGCATCCCGGCGTTGTAGACGTGGCGGTAATCGGCGTGCCCGACGCGCGGTGGGGTGAGACGCCACTTGCCGTCGTCGTCCCGCGGGATGCGAACCATCCGCTCACACTGGAGGAGGCGCGCGATTACCTCGATGGTCGCATCGCGCGATTCAAACTCCCCCGACATCTCAAGGTGATCGACGCCTTACCGCTCGGCCCCACGGGCAAGGTTGACCGCCAGCGCCTGCAGGAACTCGTTGCCGGTTCACACTCCCCGGGCGACGCGTGGTACTCGGCGTCGGATTGATAGTTCACCCGTCGAAGCAGGCCTGGCCGTCCCGCCGCGGGAACAGACCCGTCGTCGCTCTGGGAATTCACCATCGGCCTGATAGTGGTACCTCGCTCACCTCGTGCCTGTTCAGAGGCTATTCGGTCACACCTACACCCAGACTGGGCACGCCGTGCGCAACACCTGATTCACCTGCCGCCGAAGTTACTGCGTCGGGCGAGCCAACGCTATCAGCGGCAAAAGAGCAACTGCGCGTTGTGAGCCACGCCTTTCCACGTCGCGCAGCGCCTGCTCAGTCAGCCACGGCCCAAGCGTGCCCGCAACCAGCTCATTCGAATAGATATCCAGCCGGGCGATGGCACGGTCCCGCAACTCAGTCGGCGTAGCGAGCACATGCATAGTCATTCCACCTTCCAAGGCGTCACCCAGCTGCACCAAGTTGGTCTCCGGCCGTAGATCGCCGTTATCGATGCCCGCTTGAATCAGATGCCGCGTGCGCATAACGGCGCCACCGACGGATTTCCGCCACAATTCGCCGACGGCCTCAGGCAACATCTGGTTCTCCAGATTGAGGCGGATGACCGCCTGACCGACAGGCGTGTAGTACGTGCGAACCCGGTGTTCCGCGATCCGCAACATGCGCTCGATGAAGGGGATATCGCCCAGTTCAGCCTCGTGCCGTTGGAAGAAGGCGTCCGTCGCGTTGAAAGCGTCCAACAGGATGTCTTCCTTCGTTGGCCAGCGCAGATAGAGCGACGATTTGCCCATATGCCCCCGCTTGGCGACCTTGCCGATCGTGAACCCCGACCAGCCCAACCGGGCGTAGATCTCCAGGGCACACATCAGTGCGCGTTCTTCGATTCCAGGGTCTCGCGGCCGGCCGACGGAGGACGAGGCGGGCACCGAGCCGGTGCTACTGAGTTCCGAGTGAGCAAGCACAAGAGGCACAACGCCCGCGAGCACGGATTCCTGGCCCGCATCGGCCAGTTCGGCGGCGCAGTGCGTAGGCTCCACGGGAGGGAACTCCCGTGCCATGTCGACGGGCGAGGAGGACCTTCCCTCGGAGTCCTGCGAGGCATCGGCATTGCATGAGGCACTGGCATCGTGTGAGGCATCGGCAACTTCGGATGCGCCTGCTGGTACGCCGTTCGTCCCCGCCGATTCCGGCATCGAATCCGGCAAAACCGTCTCCTATCCTCGCGTATATCGATGCTTCCTGGTGCCTTGGCGCTACGCAGGTGCTGGTCCGCCCCTGCCGCTGTACGTGCACCGGCAACCCGCCCGGCGATTGCCGCTGTCCATTTTACGACGACGCCGCGAACGGCACCGGGCCCTTCTCACACCCGGACCTGCCGCGCATCGGGCGGTCTCTTCACTAGCACGCTGTGCTGTGACCTGCCATATGCGTCGCGTCGTGCTTCACCTAGTGCGCCGCCTCGTGCGCTGTGTATGCCTGGTGCACGGCGTTGCGACCCGTGTCATGCGCCCTGTGCTCCTCGTGCGCCTCGTGCGCCTTATCGAGCCCCGACGGCCCAAGAAGTGGAGGTTGTTTCAAGAAGCTTCGCGAAAGACCCGACACTTCTCGCGAAACCCTCCACTTCTCACACAAAAGACGCGCAACTTAGCCCTCGAATGCCTATACACAACCCCAGAAGCCATGTATACTGAGTACGCGATGCCAATGGTGGTGTCGCATAACAGAAAGGGACACCAACATGAGACCATCTATTGTTGGCTTTGTGTCGTCGTTGTCGCTCTTACTAGCACCAATGGCAGGAACTACCGATGATGACAGCCAATCCTCCCCCCAACTTGGAACTCAATACAGAACCGCTGTTGTCGCGAATCTTGACAACGAGATCGCAAACCTTGAGGCAACCGGTTCTTCAGGCGCCTCGACTCGCGAGAATGTAACGAGGTCAGCTCAGGAGTTTGACCTTCTCGAGCATCTTTCCTGTATCCCGGTAGATGCCCTATACTACTGCCCCTTCTGGGGTTGGGCAGACACGGACATCCCCCTGGAAGAACGCCTTGACATCAACAACATCACTGAATCCACTGAAATCAGTGGCGATGTCCCCTGGGAGTCCACGATCTATGACCTGCTCACACTTCCGCCAGATCAACAACGCGAAATGCTCCGACAAGATCTGATGAACGCTAAGTCATCTGCCGGGAAGGTTCTCGCCGACGATCAATTCACCGACACAGGTGACATTTCAGCCGATGTTCGCGAAGCCTTCCCTGCGGAAAGCGCGTTTGCCGATGTGGAAACAGATTCCAACTCCTCCACAGCAGCCCGGACAACTGTCGTATCGCGAGCGCGATTAGTAACCACGACACGAGCAGGCAAGCAACAGCGCTCGAACTGGTGCGGTCCGGCGTCAGCGAACTTCATGGGACTTCACGACCCGCGCAGCCCCAGTGCTAATTCTCAGCAACTATGGGCAAATCGGCTCGGTACGGGTAGCGGGGAACATCGATCTATAACTTCGTAAACGCAGCCAATAGATACATGCCCGGTTGGTCACAGCGCGTAAACGGGTACGTCGTCAGGTCTATCAGTGGATGGAGCGTCAGTAAGTGGATCGGGCAGATCAGCGGCACTGTTGGGCACAAGAAAGCCCCGGTGATTCTTCATCCAAAGCTAAGTCCAGGCGTGTCGACATATGTTCCTGCGGGCACCGGCACAGGTGGGCACTTCAATGTCGCGTTTGGCTACACCGTTTACTCGAACGGCAGTGGGATCGTCAACATCTTTGAACCCTACGACTTCAGCGGGAAGCTCCGTCGGACCATGGTTACGGATCCGTTCACCAAGGTGAAGGAAGCAAATGACGCAAACAGGTCTTTCCAGAACATCGGCGTTTAGCGTCGGTCTTGTTCTTCTCGTGACGCTTGTGTGGGCTGGCGGTTGTGGCGATAGCAACTCCTCTCCGGCCAGCCCCACGGGCGGCGCTCCGACTCTCCCGAACCCAGGGCCAACACTTCCCGAAAACGTGAGTCCCCTCCCCATCGCTGACAAGTCGGAGGAACCGGTTGTTAGTGTCGCCCAATACCCGGACATTGCCGACATGTCACAGACGAACGGCCAGTTTACCGTCGTTCCGGACGGAGGCACTGATCCTCGTGGGGTGAAGATTCTCGATCACAACGGCACGGTGTTACTCACAAGAACTCCCGAAGACTCAACTCGAGCAATCGTGAAGGTACTGTTCTATGATAACTTTGTTCTCCTGGTCGAGAACCAAGCTATCGACTACGACGGGGGATCCGGCCTCGAGGACAGTGCTTCTCGCTTTTATCTGGCAGATCTATCTACGGGTGCCGTCACCAGCGTTGATCCCCCGAGGGCTTCTTCTGGGCCTGGCTCCCCGGTCTGGTCAATTCTGCACACGGACGCACGGTCGCGCTGGCCGACCGCGCCGACGATAGTGAACAATGCGTCTTCGAATTGGAGTGGGCAGGATCAGGTTTCACAACCCACCAGTTGCAGTGCATCGGGCACACATTCTCCCAGTTCTCGGTACTCGGCGCAGAAGGAGTGACCTTCTCAGCGTGGAGCCAACCAGCCGGTCCCTATCACAGATCACGTGAGGTCTACTACGTACCTTTCGATGGTTCCAGTATCCGCACCATTACTCATGTTGACGGCAACATTCCCTTCGTCGGCGCAGTCCTCGATGACTGGGAAGTCTCCGTGCAGCTTCCCGATGTTGAACCCACGAATTTCGGCGAAGCCCTCGTCGTCGCACTTTCGCCTGAAGGCGAGGCGGTTCACCTCGGCTGGGGATCGGCCAACAGTTTGAACTTGTGTGACGGGTACGCCTATTGGTGGACCGACTTGCCGGGGCCCGATGTGGAACGGCTTCGCTCCAACGGTTATGAGGGGCCCACGCTTATGCGGTGGAAGCCAGGACTCCAGAACGTCGAAGTGGTAACGACAACAATACCTGAACGTGCGGCAGGAGGGACCGTCTGCAACAACGGATACCTCAACTATGGCGTCATCTCATTCGATGAAGGTGATGTTGTTGCTGATACCTTTGCCGTGGCGCCGGAGAACTGACCTCACTCCGCATACCACCCGCCGTGTTCCGCCCGCCGCCACATGCGCCGCCTGCCACGCTAGGACACCACCCAAGAAGTGGAGGGTTTTTCAAGAAACTCCGCGAAAAAACCTACATTTCTCGCCACGCCCTCCACTTCTCGCGGATAAGACCGGCAACTCGGCCCACCCCCAACGCAGACGCGGGGCACATGGGCGCCCGTCTTCCACTGGGACGAAGCCGCGCCCCCCAACGCGGCAGCGGGCCGCATGCCTGGCCAATGCCGCTCCGACAGGCCAACTCGTACCCATCCGCTTACTCATCCAGATCGAGCGAGCCCCACGACCTCCCACTCCCACGCATGCCAAACCTCACGCTCTCACCCGCACCAAGCCCCGCAGTCCCATCCAGCCGACGCCCCACGGCCCCACCCAGACCAAGCCCAACGCTCTCAGCCCTAATGGGTCTCACTGCCTCGCCCCGACAGGCCCGGGCCGGCAACCCGTCTGACAACCGAACGGGGTGCGACCTTCAAAGCCGCAGCCACCGCCTTGTATCGCAAAGTCGGTGTTACAAGGACCCTGCCGCGCCGAGCTGCCTCCAATGCGACCTCGGCTACATGTGCCGGCGTCGTGAAAGCAAATGCTGGCCACTGCCCGGCGTCGACGTGGGACCTCTCATGAAACTCGGTGCGAACCAGACCCGGGCACACGGCCGTCGCTGTCACGCCCGTACCACGCAACTCCGCCGCCAACCCTTCGGTAAACGTTCGTACCCAGGCCTTGTGGGCCGAATACGTCCCCTGCGCTGTCAACGCGGTCATGGACGCGACATTCAGAATTGCACCTCGACGACGTGCCACCATTGCAGCAGCCGCCGCATGGCTGGTTATCAGCACCGCTCTCACCATCGCATCCAACGCAGCGAGTTCGCGGCTGAGCGCGCCGCCCACAAAGTCCTGCCCGAGGCCGAAACCCGCACTATTGACCAACAGTCCGATAGGCCGCGTCGTACTACGCAACCGATCTGCCACCGCGAGCGCGCCGGTCGACGTCGCCAAATCCGCAGACAGCGCCTCCACGCGCACACCCGCAACCTGCCGAATCTGCTCGGCCAACTCCTCCAGCCGCGCAGTCGTGCGTGCAACCAGCACCAGGTCGTTGCGTTCGGCAGCAAGCTGCCACGCGATCTCCAGTCCAATTCCCGACGTCGCCCCGGTCACCAATGCGCTACCCATGCGCTAAGCCTACGCTGCACCGACCGCAAAACGGTGCTCTTCCTCCTCAACTGCAACTGCCCTCGCACCTGCCACACCACAGGCACCTGTGCACCAGCACCACCGCATGTACCCACCCTCGCGCTAGCCGCACCACCCATCCCACACCGGTCGCGCACCGTGTCGCCCTGCACCAGCGCCACCGCAAGCGCCTTTATCAGCGCTACACGGCAAGCCCCCGCTGTACTAGCGCCAGCCACCACATGCACCCACGCCAGCCACCACATGCGCCACCCACGCCACGGCCGACGCATCGCAAGATCGCGGGCACAGATCCGAAGGCCACAGAGCAAGCGCGGGTTGAGCCAGGCTACGCACCGAGGCAGGAGACAGTCCGCCCTTCAAGCCCTGGCGTCAGGCGACGCCAGGGCCACGCACATTCAGCGGGAGCCCAGCTAGGCTAGTGGCATGCGCATAGCAACGTGGAATGTGAACTCCATCCGGGCACGCGCCGAACGCGCCGTAGACGTCCTCAAGCGTTGGGACCTCGATGTCCTTCTCCTGCAGGAAACGAAGTGCAAGACCGAACAGTTTCCGGCCGACACCTTCGAGAACGCCGGATACCAGGTGGCTGCCCACGGGCTGAACCAGTGGAATGGAGTCGCGATCATATCACGGCAGGGGTTGGAAGATGTGCGCACATCGTTCCCCGATCAACCGCCCTACGCAAAAAACAACGGTGGCGGTCTTCTCGACGCCCCCCAGCTCGAAGCTCGCGCTCTCGGAGCCCGTTGCGGCGGCATCGAGGTATGGAGCATTTACGTGCCCAATGGCCGCAGTATCGACAACCCCCACTACCGGTACAAACTCGATTTCCTCGCCGCTTTACACAAGGCCGCCGACTCCACGCTAACAGGTGATCCTGGCGCTTCTTTGCTATTGGGCGGCGACTGGAACGTCGCCCCACGCGACGAAGACGTGTGGGACATTAGCGCGTTCGCCAACGACATCTACGTGACAGATGCGGAGCGAGCCGCGTTCAATGCCTTCGCCGAGGCGGGATTGACTGAAGTGACTCGTGATGCTGAAGGGGCTAGCTACACCTTCTGGGACTATCAACGCCTGCGTTTCCCCCGCAATGAAGGGATGCGGATTGATTTCGCATGGGCCTCCCCTGCCGTCGCGAAAAGGGTCACCGCCGTCCATATCGACCGGAATGAACGCAAAGGAAAGGGCGCCTCGGATCACGTGCCGGTCATTATCGAGCTGGCGGACTGACATCGCTGAACGAATAAACCGGCACCGCTGAGCTAATAGGCTGGCATGGTTGGTCTGGCAAACCGATATCGTCGAACCGACGGCCAACATCGCTGAACGAACAAACCGATCACCACCGGTCCTAGAGTGTGCCGCTGCGCGACGACGACGGCACACTCCGGCCGGGTACGCCCACCTGTTGTCGGTAGCCTGACACCTTCATACCTTCACTGTGACTTTGTCCGATCATGAAGGAACGCACCGAGTCTGCGCACGCCCACCTGTCCCCACGCCCACCTGTCCCCACGCCCACCCGTCCTATCACATAGCGCACGCCCTCCTACAGCCATCACATACCGCGCACAACTACGGCACCTGTTTGCAGATCGTCCTGACATTAATGCCCGGTATGGGAACTTGTGCACCGCGCCCATTCGAGCCGCTAGTGTGGTGCCATGCGATACTTCGACCTACTCATTGTCGGAGCAGGCTCGGGCAATACCATCCCGGGCCCAGAGTTTTCCGGCCGTTCCATCGCTTTTGTTGAAAAAGGCCGCTTTGGCGGTACCTGCTTAAATGTCGGCTGTATACCGACCAAGATGTTCGTCCACACAGCGGAAATCGCCTCTGCACCCGCGCACGCTTCTCGCTACGGCGTCTCCGAAACACTCGACTTCGTCGATTGGCCCGCTGTACGTGATCGTATCTTCGGGCGCCTAGACCCGATTTCCGACGGCGGCGCCGAGTACCGGCAGTCTCACCCGGACAACAAGAATATGACCGTTTTCCGCGGAGTCGGCCAGTTCATCGGCCCAAAGACTATGCGCGTCACTGTCGACGACGAAGACGAGGAGATCACCGCCGAACATGTCGTGATTGCCGCCGGGGCGCGGCCCGTCATCCCGCCCATCCCAGGGCTCGTCGAAGCGCTTCCACACACCTCGGACACGATTATGCGCCTCGAGCATTTGCCCTCGTCACTGGCGATCCTCGGTTCCGGCTTCATCGCCGCGGAAATGGCACACATCTTCTCTTCCTTCGGCGTCAAAGTCAGCATCCTGGCACGTTCCAACGCGCTGCTTCGCAAAGAAGACCGGGATATATCCCAGCGTTACACGGAACTCGCCTCCCAGAACCTTGACGTGCATCTTGGTTTCCACACCACCGAAGTGCACCGCACGCCCCTGGGCGTTGAAATCACCGGAACGACGACGGACGGCACCGAGACTCTGGTGGCCGACGAGCTGTTGGTGGCGGTCAGCCGCACACCGAATTCCGACCTCCTTGATGTGACCGCCGCCGGTATCGATACGCACGACGACGGCAGGATCGTCGTCGATGAATACCAGCGCGTCATCGGAGGTGGCGAAGTCCTCGACGGCGTGTGGGCATTGGGCGACATCTGCTCTCCCTACCAGCTCAAACATGTTGCCAACCACGAGGCCCGCACAGTCCGACACAATCTCCTGCACCCGGACGATTTACAGACCTCCGACCATCGCTTTGTGCCGCATGCCGTCTTCGGTAACCCGCAGGTAGCCTCCGTGGGTCTGACCGAGGAAGAGGCTCGTGAAGCCGGGTACGACATCGTCGTCGGAAAGCAGGCGTATGCCGATATCGCCTACGGCTGGGCCATGGAGGATACCACCGGATTCGCCAAGATCATTGCCGAAAAGGAGAGCACGCGGATCCTTGGCGCTCATATTATCGGCCCGCAGGCCTCAACTCTGATTCAGGTGTTGATCCAGGCGATGAGTACGGACCAGACTGCGCGCGACATCGCGCGTAACCAGTACTGGATCCACCCGGCAATGCCCGAGCTTGTGGAGAATGCGCTGCTCCAGGTGGTGTAAAGAGGACGGGGTCGGTTGCGGAACCCACTCGGGCATCCTGCAGCCGACCCCCACCGTGCCGTTTGCGGCACGGCCCCTGATTAGCAGACGGACTAGCGAATCAGGTCGACAACCTCGCCGATGCCATTGTGCACGGCGTCGGGTCGGAACGCGTACTCCGCCATCTTTTCCAGCGTCGTCGATCCGGATAGCACCAGATGCGTCTCCAGCCCGGATTCCATCCCCGCCAGAATATCCGTATCCATCCTGTCCCCGACCAGTGCGGTTTCCTCCGAGTGGGCATCGATTCGATTCAGGCCTCGGCGAAGCATCACTGGATTCGGCTTGCCGACAAAGTACGGCACCTTCCCTGTGGCGGCAGAAATCATGGCCGCAACCGCTCCCGTCGCGGGAATGGATCCCTCCGCCGAGGGGCCGGTGACATCCGGGTTTGTGGCGATGAAACGAGCGCCGCCCTCAATCAACCGAATCGCCTGCGTGAGCGCATCGAAGCTGTAAGTACGCGTTTCGCCAAGTACCACGAGCTCCGGGCGAACATTCGTATTCGTGAAGCCAGCCTCGTACATTGCTGTTGTCAGGCCGGCCTCGCCCACGACATAGGCACGCCGAGACTCCGACTGAGTCTTAAGAAAGTCAGCTGTCGCGAGTGCTGAAGTCCAAATGTGCTCTTCTGGCACATTCAACCCGGCAACCTCCAACCGGGCAGAGAGATCGCGGGGCGTGAAAATCGAATTGTTCGTCAACACAAGGAAAGGAATCTCCCGCTCATTCAGAGTCGTGAGAAACTCCGCCGCGCCAGGAAGGGCTTTTTCCTCGTGGATAAGGACCCCGTCCATATCTGTTAGCCAGTTCTTGATCTTTCGCATGCCTCTAGGTTACGGTCCGGCCGCGGCAGTCAGAAACGCGAAAGCCCGCCAATTCACCGTTTTGTGGCGCGACTCGCCCTTTCGAAGTCCCTTCTTGCGCACGACGACGTCGCTTGTTTACTGCGCTTTCGCCCCACAGGTGGCAGCTGGCTCACAACGCTTTGATACCGGTCACCATTGTCCTGACAGCGAACGCGACGCCCAATCTGGCACGGCGCCACCGCCACATGGTCGGCCTGTTTCCGCGCATCGCCCGGGCGGGACGGCACTGCGCACGGCACAGCTCCACACTCTCGGCCTGTTTCCGCGCATCGCCCGGGAGGGATTCTCCCCGCAGCGCAGACTCATAACCTTTGGGTTTCAGCATGCAAGCTCATATTCTCCGCGTTCTTTCCACGCGGCTCCATAGCCTCCTGGTACCCACCCACACCCACAACCTCCAAGTTTCCGGCCCCTCACGGCCCGGCCTCCGCCGTGAGTAAAGAACTTGCACCCATCTGCCCTACATCGCATCCGACCATTGCCCCACACGGCCCTTCGCCTGGGTCGTGCCGCCCTTCACCGCATACAGCACTTCTCCACCCGTCTCACACCATCTTTCGTGCGATTCGTATAGCCTTTCACCTGCTCACGTGGCCTTTCGCCCGGGGCATACACCCCTTCGCCACATACGAGTTATTCACGCGTGGCAGACTGGGAGCATGTCCGTATCCTCCCAGTCCGACTTCGACTTCCCCCATGCCTTCGCCGTCGTCGCCAGCGAACAATTGACAACTCCTCACACAGCTGGCCGGTCCGGCGGCTGTGCCGACGGCACACAACCCCTCGGTACACGGTCCGGCAGCGCGCGCCCTCGCGGCTCACAAGCGACCACCACACAGTCAGTCAGCGGACAACCTAACAGCACTCAACCCGTCACGCAGCCCGTCGGCGCTTCGGCACCACCGACGACGCAGCCTCGTGCAGCTACTGGCACCTCTTCTTCGTACCGGATGCTTCATACCGTCGGGGACAGCAGTTTCCGCTTTCCCCTCGCCTCCGTCACAAAGCTCCTATCCGCCTGGGCCGTGCTCAGCGCTGTCGAGCACGGTCTCCTGACTCTTGACGACGCCGCAGGGCCTCCCGGTTCCACCGTCCGACACCTGCTGGCACACGCCTCCGGGCTGCCCGCCGAACGCGGCGAACCCATCGCCCCGCCCTGGCAGCGCCGCATTTATTCGAATTACGGTTTCGAACTCCTCGGCGAGTACACCGCCACGCGAGTCGGCGCGTCCTTCCAGGAATGGATAGAGGAATCGGTTTTACTGCCTCTCGGTATGGCGGACACGGACGTTGACGGGTCTCCCGCACACTCAGGAATCTCAACGGTCAGCGATCTGGCTCTCTTCGCCGTCGAACTCCTACACCCGCGCCTCATAAGCCACGAACTGCAGGCTGTGGCGGCAACCGTGCAATTCCCGGGCCTCGCGGGTATTCTGCCCGGCTACGGACGTCAACAGAACAACGACTGGGGACTGGGCGTTGAGATACGCGGCCATAAGGCGCCACATTGGACCGGCGGCAGTTTCTCGCCACGCACTTTCGGCCACTTCGGTCAATCGGGTTCATTCCTCTGGGTCGATCCCATCGCCGACGGCGGCGCCGGGCGAGCCGGGATCTTCCTCGGTGCGGAGCGCTTCGGGCCAGCCCATGTGGCGGGATGGCCCGAGCTCACGAATGCTATGCGCACCTGGCGGCCCTGAGGCACAGTCTCACCACCCCTAGAACCGCCCCTGCCACCCCCGTCTCCCCGGCAAATGCCCCCACCACCCCGAGAAATGTAGGGTTTTTCAAGAAGTGTCGGGTTATTCGCTCCACTTCTTGAAAAACCCGACACTTCTTGCCGCTCTCGGCCCTCAGCGCTCCTGCGCCGCCTCGCGCCGCACGGTCAACACCAGGCCCGACTGCTCGCCAGGCGCGTTGCTCGCTGTGGCCGACCCAGCCGCCCCAGCCGCACCCCACGTGCTATCGCCGAGACCGCCACCATCACCCGGCGCGGCCACCAGCGCCTCGATATCGAAACCGCGCGCATCGGCCATCACGGTGTCGCCATCCTTCGCTTCACCGGCCAGGAGCATACGAGCAAGCTGATCGCCTATCTCTCGCTGAATGAGCCGCCGCAGGGGCCGGGCACCGTACGCCGGATCGTAACCGTCCAGGGCCAGGTAGTCGCGAGCCGCGTCAGTCACCTCCAGCGTGATACGACGATCCTGCAGTCGCTCGGACACCTGCGCAACCTGCAGATCCACAATCTTGCCAATCTCCTCCATGGTCAAGGAGTCGAAAACGACGATGTCATCTAGTCGATTGAGGAACTCCGGCTTGAAGGCCTCCCGCACGGCCGCAAGAACCGTGTCGTGCCGGGTCTGTTGATCCAGCGTCGGGTCGGTTAATTCCTGCGATCCCAGGTTGGATGTCAGGATGAGCAACGTGTTCTTGAAGTCCACGGTCCTACCCTGACCATCGGTCAGCCGACCATCGTCAAGCACCTGCAGCAGGATATCGAAGACATCCGGATGCGCCTTTTCCACCTCGTCCAGCAAGATGACCGAATAGGGTCGACGCCGCACGGCCTCGGTCAGCTGGCCACCTTCCTCGTATCCGACGTATCCGGGCGGCGCGCCCACCAAACGTGACACCGTATGCTTTTCCGCATACTCCGACATGTCAATGCGAACCATCGCACGCTCATCATCGAAGAGGAAGTCTGCCAGCGACTTCGCGAGTTCCGTCTTCCCCACGCCCGTCGGGCCGAGGAACATGAACGAACCGGTGGGGCGATTCGGATCGGAAACCCCGGCACGTGAGCGCCGCACCGCATCTGCCACCGAGCGCACGGCCGCCTTCTGGCCGATGAGCCGGTGCCCGATCTCATCCTCCATGGACAGCAGCTTCTCGGTTTCCCCTTGCAGCAAGCGGCCGACGGGCACGCCCGTCCAGGCGGCAACCACCTCAGCCACTTCGTCGGCGTCAACCCGTTCCGCGATCATGGGTTCAAGATCCGCATCAGCGCCTTCAGCCTCTGCCGCCTCCGCCGCCTCGATTTCTCGTTCAACAGAGGGAATGTCACCGTTTTGCAAGCGACCGGCATCTTCGTAACGGCCCTCACGGATAGCGCGGTCCAACTCGGTGCGCAACTCATCAAGGCGCACACGCAGGTCGCCCACCCGGTTACGGCCCGCCTTCTCCGCCTCCCAGCGGGCATTGAGGCCCGCAAGTTCTTCGGATTTGTCAGCCAACTCTGCACGCAACTTCTCAAGCCGGTCTGCCGCCGCAGCGTCGTCGTCGGCATCCGTTTCGACCAGGTAGGCCTCCTCCATTTTCAGTCGCTCTACTTGCCGCTGCAGCGCATCGATCTCCTCCGGCGAGGAGTCCAGCTCCATGCGCAGGCGCGAAGCAGCCTCGTCCACCAGATCAATCGCCTTATCCGGCAGCTGCCTGCCGGGGATGTAGCGGTCGGAGAGCGTCGCGGCGGCGACCAATGCGCCGTCGGAAATGGTCACCTTGTGATGTGCCTCGTACTTCGGCGCAATGCCGCGCAAGATTGCCACGGTGTCCTCAACCGACGGCTCCCCCACGTACACCTGCTGGAACCGCCGTTCCAGTGCCGGATCCTTCTCGATGCGCTCCCGGTACTCGTCCAGAGTAGTTGCACCGATCAACCGCAGCTCACCGCGCGCCAGCATGGGTTTGAGCATGTTCCCGGCGTCCATGGCCCCTTCGGAACCGCCACCGGCGCCAACAATCGTATGCAGTTCGTCGATGAAGGTCACAACCTCCCCTGCGGCGTCCTTGATCTCCTGCAGCACGGCCTTGAAGCGCTCCTCGAATTCACCGCGGTATTTAGCTCCCGCCACCATGGAGGCAACATCGAGCTGTACCAAGCGCTTTCCACGCAGTGATTCCGGCACGTCGCCGTTCACCATGCGTTGCGCCAAGCCTTCGACGACGGCGGTTTTACCCACGCCGGGTTCCCCGATCAGTACGGGGTTGTTCTTCGTGCGGCGGGAAAGTACCTGTACGACGCGGCGAATCTCCGTATCGCGGCCAATCACCGGATCCATCTTTCCCTCGCGCGCCATTTGCGTCAGATCGCTGCCGTACTTCTCCAGAGCTTTGAATGTACCCTCAGGGTCTGGGTTGTCCACCTTGGCACTGCCGCGCACATTGGGAAGCGCAGCTGCCAGTTGATCGCGTGAGGCGCCCGCGGACCGCAGTATCTCGCCGGCTTGTGCTTGTGACTGCGCGAGCGCCAAAAGAAGATGCTCAGTGGATATGTACGCATCACCCAGCGCACTTGCTTCCTTCCCCGCATCCGAGATCACACGAGAAAGCGGTCGCGACGCCTGCGGTTGCGCCACGGAAGCCCCCTCGGCTCCGGGTAGAGTAGCAAGCGCGGCAGTTGTACGGGAGTCAACATCGGCCCGATTCACCCCGACGGCATCTAGCAGGGCGACGGCGACGCCGCCGGTTTGCTGCAGTAGGGCGTGCAGTAGATGGAGCGGGTCAACCTGTGGATTGCCAGCATCAGTTGCCTGGCGAATGGCATCCGCCAGCGCCTCCTGCGATTTGGTTGTCAGCTTGTCCATAAGCAATTTCCTCCTTCAAAATGTCTATGAAGGTCAACGCGCTTAAAGTTGAGTCTATTCCACTCAAGTTTACAAGGTGGGGAAACGCGTTGCGCAGCCAGACTCAGCAGACATTCTTAGCGCTTTCGCACTTGCCGTGGGTGTCGGCCCACAAGTCGGCACCCACGGCATTCTGCGATCAAAAGTGGCGGGCTGCCCGCCAGTCAGCGTGAGGTGGCCGTCATCCCTGATTTGATTCCGAATATCCTCAGAATAACTGTCCTGCTGGCACTGGAGAATTACGTACACGGCTCGCGGCGCTTGCGGATCGGTAAAGACGCGCATCCACATCCACGAGTTCAGGGTGCCCAGCTCAGAGTGCTCATAAACAACATCAAAACTCAGCCCTTCAATGGCTTCTCCACCATCCTTCGCCGGTATCGTTTCGATACCTCGCGAGTTTTCGGATGTCAGCGTGTAGTTCTCCGCCGTGGCGTTAAGGATGGTTCCGCTGAAATCCTCCGTCGCTCCATAATCGTCACCCTGCAAGAACGGAGCCGAGTAATCCATCTCCGTCGTCACTAGGGCACAACCGTCATCATTAGATGCCACCGCTCCTCCAGTGGAACGAGGCTCCACAGTCCATCCGATTTCATCCAAGTCAACCGACCAACTCGCGGGCCTTGCATCACCAATTGTCGTCGGTTCCGGTGAGGGGTCGTAGTGGAAGGCTCCGGGCTGGACGTCGGTTCTGGTGTGGGGCTCGGCGTCACAGACTGCGAATCATGTGGCTCGGCGACCTGCGCCGTATCAAAAGAGCACCCCGCCAACACGAGAACACCTGCCAAAATCCGCGGCGCGGCGGCGTTTGTTTCAATCCCCCCTTCTGTCATTCACTGCGTTGCCCGCCATACTGTGCCCGACTTCCGCCCTCCTGTCAGAAGCATCCTCATGCTATCCGTGCTGTCCGCCGTCCACGATGCTGTCCGCCGTATTCCCCATTTCGTCTAACATTCTCACCCGCTACGATGATGACGATCCGCACCGTGGTAGCCCATGAGGAGAGACATGCCTGAAGGCCAAGCGATTCACCGCCTCGCCCGAATCATCAGCCAGTTTGTTGCAGGTCGGCAAGTTGTCGCCTCATCGCCGCAGGGAAGATTCACCGCCGGCGCCCACCTCTTAACCGGTTTGACCGCGTTAGAAGCGCAAGCATGGGGAAAACACTTCTTCCTGCCGTTCGTCGAAACTCGCACGCCCGTCGAAACTCACACGTCTGCCAGCACTCACTCGCCCGTCGGAACTCACCCGTCCCCTGCAGGACCAGCATGTGCCGCGAACGCAAGGACGCCGTCCGCAGCGCAGACTCCACCGGGCAGCGCAGGTACATCCCCCTTTCCCACACCGCCTGAGATTACCTCGCTGCCTCTTGGCGACGACGGCGCCTCCTGGCTCCACGTGCATCTGGGACTCTACGGACGCTGGTCCTTCGCCGGGCCACGGGCCGAGACCCTATCCGGAGCGGGCATACGCGCAATCTCCCCTCATACTTCCCGCCAAGGCGATCTCGACGCCGCGGTCATCGGAGACGAGTCCGGCCGCGTCGGGGAGGAGTCCGGCGTCGTCGTCGCGCCAGCTGCAACGTCAGAGGGCGCCTTCCCTCCTCCACCACGCCCCTCGGTCCGGCTCCGCCTCGAGACGGACCAAGCCGTGCTTGACCTCACCGGTCCGGCCCGCTGCGAGGTTCTGAGCGGGGCGGAAGTAGACGCTGTACTGGATAGGCTCGGCCCCGACCCAATCCGTAACGAGCCGGGCGACCGTGCACGTTTCATCTCTCTTGCCCGCACGCGCCGCGCGCCCATCGGGCAGATTGTTCTCGACCAATCGGTGGCCGCAGGTCCCGGCAATATCTACCGCGCCGACTGCTTGTTCCGCGTCGGCATCGCACCATTGCGCCCGGCGGCGCGCGTTTCGGCAACCCGTCTCGGAGCACTGTGGGACGATCTGGTCACGGTAATGCGCGCCGACGTAGGCGCGGGCCTTATCCGAACCGTACCCGAGGATCTCCGCCCCAGTCCCGTTCCACCCGACGACGTCGAGGCAGAGTGGTTCGCCGTCTATCACCGCACCGGTCGACCATGCCTGCGCTGTGGGGCGATAGTCCGCGAGACGGAACTTTCTGGGCGCCGCCTCTTCTGGTGCCCGGGTTGCCAGCACTGACTCGGCGGCGGCGGGTCGGTCTAACGCGCAGCACAGGCCATCCGGTTGCCGGTGATCAGTCCAGCTGTCGGTCACGCCATGCAACCTGGAGGACTTCTCGCGGAACATCCCGAGACCGGAATTGCCCTCGGCCCGCGTTGCCCGCCTGCGGGCGCAGGCGCCCCAACAGATTTCCCTCCTCGGGATTGCCTGGCAGCAGCATTCCCGGATTCGCCAGATCGTTAATCGATTGGATAATCGGATCGAACATCGCCCGCTGTGCGCCTCCTGATCGCCGCGCGACGATCACATGCAATCCCAGGTCGTGCGCTTGTGGCAACAGCTCTTGGAGAACATGCACCGGGCAACCCTGCGTCGTCTGCACTATGTCGTAGTCGTCGACCAGCACGAATGCCTCAGCGCCGACCCACCAGGATCGTTCTCGCAATTCCTGTGGGGTGATGTCGGAACCGGGAATGCGGCTCTTGAGGAAGTTGTACAGCTGTGTCAGCTTCTCCGCGGTCTGCTCCGCGTTTGTGTAGTAGCCAGCCAGGTAGCCGTCCGGCAGCTCGCCCAGAAGCGACCGCCGGTAGTCAACCACAAACAACTGCGCCTGCTTAGGCGAATACAGCCGCGCGATCTCCCATGCGATGAGCCGTAGCGTCGAGGACTTTCCGCTCTGTCTGTCACCAAAGAAGAAGAAATGGTCCTGCTTGTTGAAATCGATGCCGAAGGGCTCCAGACGCGACTCGTCCACGCCGAGGATAACCCGATGGTCGTCCGGGGCAACTTGCTTGTTCAGCTCTTCGATATTGATGAGTTCCGGCAACTCACGCAGCTTCGGTGTACTGCCACCAGTCCACGCATCCTTCACTGATCGCACGAAGTGCGCAACACCTTCCGACAGGCTCTCGGCATCAGTGGTGCCATCTATGCGCGGCAGCCCGCCCAATATCTGATGCTTCGACTGCTCAAGGCCGCGACCGGGCGCACCCGAGGGAACCCCCTCCGCACCCTTGCGGGAGATTTCCGATTCCGAAGGATCTCCCAGGGCCAGCTCAACAATCGATCCGAACAGATCCTTCGTCTGAGTTCTGAAGTTCATCCACCGCAGCGCTGTGGCCACGACGTGCAGCCCGAAGTTCAAGCCACGCGGAATCAGATTACCCAGCAGAGTCTCAACATCCTCATAATCAGCGCGCAGAGTGGCCCAACCGTCGACGAAGAGGAACACGTCGCCGTAGCCGTCGTCGGCCTTACCTTCTGCACGTAACCTGCGGTAGGCAGCCATGGACTCAATTCCGTTCGCAGCGAAGTACTTCTCACGATCATCCACAATCGATGCCACCTCGGCGTAGATGCGGTGTACGCGGGCACTGTCGGCACGTAGGCCAAGCCCCGCCACATGCGGCAGATCGCGCAGTCCGGAGAAGGTTCCGCCACCGAAGTCCATCACGTACATCTGCACTTCTCGCGGTGAATGGGTCAGCGCCAAAGCTCCGAGCACGGTACGTGCAAATGTGGACTTACCCGACTGCGGACCACCAAGAATAGCCAAGTGACCGCCCGCGCCATCCAAATCGAGCACCATTGTGTCGCGCCGCTGCTCCAATGGGCGATCCACATCGCCGACGGGAATCGTAAAGGCTCCAGCCGTTCTCCACCTCGGTG
The DNA here is from genome assembly GCF_003073475.1 of Actinobaculum sp. 313. GTDB lineage: Bacteria > Actinomycetota > Actinomycetes > Actinomycetales > Actinomycetaceae > Asp313. The sequence goes on from NZ_CP029033.1 coordinate 2,453,753, forward strand.
AATGTAGCCCCAGCTCCTGCGTCGTCGTCAGGTCGGGCATCAAGGAATCAAGCGTGGATGGAATATCCAAGGGGGGCAACCACACCTGATGCGCCGCCGGACCACGGCCCGCCATACGGAAGACGGCGATATCGAAGGTCGTGTTGGGAACACCGGGGATTCCGGAATCGTCCAGTTCGGACTGTTCCTTCTGTTCCGCGCTCGCCGCCTCGGTAATAACCTCCTTAGCTTCTTCCTGGCGCAGCGGCGCGGCGGTGAAGTCGAGAATCTCAATATCACGGCTCGCCTCCTCCGCGTACTCAGCATCGGCCGTCAACGAGCGCCGCGGCGGCGGGCCGGAAACATACGAGGCACGGAATCGCACCAACTGCGTCGTATCCGGCTTCAGATAGCCGACGCCGGGAATTGGCGGCAACTCGTAGGCATCCGTGACACCGATAACGGAACGCGACTCCTGCGCGGAGAAGGTCCGCAGGCCTATCCGGTAGGACAAATGCGAATCAAGACCGCGTAGGCGGCCCTCCTCCAGACGCTGCGAGGAGAGGAGAAGATGGATCTGCAACGAACGGCCCAGACGGCCGATGGCCACGAACATCTCGATGAAATCTGGCTTCTCAGCCAAGAGTTCCGAGAACTCGTCGGCCACAATCAGTAGTGCGGGCAGAGGCTCCAGGTCGGTGCGCCCAGCCTTTCGGGCTTTCTCATAGTCGGCGACGTTCTTGAAATTTCCGCCGGCACGCAGCATTTCCTGCCGACGCGCCATCTCACCGCGCAGGGCATCCTCCATGCGGTCGACCAGGGTCAAGTCTTCACCGAGATTGGTGATAATGGCCGCCACGTGCGGCATATCGGACATGCCTGCGAAGGTCGCACCGCCCTTGAAATCGATGAGAACGAAGTTGAGTTCTTCCGATGAATGCGTCATCGCGAGCGCGAGTACGAGGGTGCGCAACACCTCCGACTTACCGGAACCCGTGGCGCCGATGATCAGACCATGCGGGCCCATGCCCTGCTGCGCGGACTCTTTAATATCCAAGAAGACCGTCTTATGCTCAGGCGTCAGGCCAATCGGTACACGCAAACGATCTCGCGACAGTCGCGGCTTCCACGTCTCCGTCACATCGAGCTCGTGAATATCGGGAATCCCGAGCAAATCCGTGATCTCGGCGGAGGCTTCGCCGGGAGCCTCAACGGCCTTACCTGTGCCGGCCGCATCTGTTTGTACCGCCGCACGGCTGGCGAGACGCCGCGCCACAGTCTCGGCATCCACAACGGAAATCTGATCGGCCAGACCCCGTAGCCCTGCAAAGGCGTTTTCGCCCGCTTGGAAGCGAACCCGACGCTCGTCGTCGTGACTAAGCAGGATCGTGTAGTCGTTCGATACCGTTCCGAAGGCGCTTGAATCGGATCGCTGAGCTTCCGAGGTCGCGCCAATATCGAAGATGGTGACACCAAGAACACCGTCATCCGAAATGATCGGATGGTCCGGGGGCACATCCACCCCATCTTTGATGATGATGAGATGTGGCAGTTCTACACTCGACCCGGTTGGGCTGAAGCGCGGGCGGTCGATAATTCCTTCCGGCAGTAGATCGGTGAGCCGATTCGGATCGCTGTCAATCATGCGGGCGGGGCCGACGGCGTCGTAAATCCGGTCCGATGCAACGTGCGGCAACCATTTCGCCCACTCCCATTCGGGTAGGAGCCGCTCCGAGGCGAGAATTGCCACACGTACTTCCGTCGCGCTGGTAAAAGCACAGACCTCAATCAGCATCGAACGCGCCAAGGAGCGCGCCTCGGTGATGGGGCCACTGAAACAAACCCGCGGGACGCCACCAACGTTCACACCCAGCGGTAGATCCTTCACCTCGGCATAGGTAGTAATGAGTTGCTCCACCGCCGACTCCGCCACCGGATCCACCTCCGAGAGCGTCGCATCTTCCGGTAGGTACATCTCCTGCGACAGCGGTTGGTCCGCCAGCCCCACACGTGTGAGAAGAAACTCACCTTGGGCGCTCGTCCGCTCTCCGGTACGTAACCCCAGGTCGAGGATGAGTGGAAGATCGGCCGGATCGGGCAAGAACCAACGCGCAAACTCGCGCTGGCCCTCCTCGGTTTCCCGCGCCTGCTTGCGCATTCGTGCGATATACGTGAGGTATTCCCGGCGTGCTCCTGTCACCGAAGCGCGGAACTGCGTCCGATTGCGATGAATGTTGAGCACGGCCACGCCAAGCATGGCAACCATGAACAGGCCGGACATGAGGATCATCAGGGGCGAGCGGCGGCCAGACAGCGCCATCACCGCCATCATGCCCATGGATCCGAACATCGGCAGAATCATCGCGAGTGCGCCGGTTAGCCCCTCTGAACGTTGAATCTGCGGCGGTGCCTGCAACTCAACTTGGGTTAACGACGGCGCCTGCGGAGCCTTACGATTTGTTGCGGCCACTCAAACTCCTTGGTTCGGTCCTGCTGTAACCTTGAGGTGATATCGATTGAATATGCTGCAATAATAGCAAGGGATCTGCTTCTCACTTGAACTCACGATAGATCGGGGGACTATGACAGCTACATACGCTTCCGTCTCCTACCTCACACTGGCCTTCGAGGGGGACGCGAGGACATCGCGGCACCCTTCGGGATGACATTGCAGCAAGTTCTTGATCTGCGGCGCGTTCCTGCAGATCTGATCCCTTACACACCCAGTGGCGAACGCCTACCCGGCGGGATGGTAATCGGGCGTGAGATCAGCAACGGCTCTCTGATCGTCCTCTATTCACAGCCGTATGCGCCCAAGCTGTCCATCACCCGTATTCCAGACGAGAAGACCAGCCTGCGCATAGCCTTCTCTCCCTATGTATTGACCACTGGAATCACCGTGTGTGTGCTGGCTGCGCTGTGGACACTTCTGGGCCGGCTTCTGCTCGGAGATGCCGCCGTTCTCACCTCACCGTCGACGGCCCTGATTCTGGCAGGCCTCGCTTTCGGCCTTGGGTTACTCTTCGCACTACTGCCCGGGCATGGACGGCCTGTGCTGGAAACTGGCGCACCGCTGGCCTGCGGGGCGGCGTCTGGCGTGCTGACAACGCTGAGTAACCCCGATGACTACGCCTATCAGGCACTGATAGGCGCTGCGGCAGCTGCTGGACTGCTCTCGACGGTCCGCTGGGCCTGGCGGGGGCGGGAGAACGCGGGAACCGCACAAGCAACCGCCGATGGTGCGGTATGCAGCCTTTCCTTAGCGGTAATCGCACTCGCTGCACTTTTCGCCGGTGTGGACATATCACTCTTGGCTGCGGCTCTGTTCGGTCTCTCCGCTCCACTGTTGCTGGCACTGCCCGGATTCTCCGTGTCCGTTGACCAAGCACAACTGATCAATGAGGCCAAAATCGTTCGGGAGGCCTCCTCGGTGCGAGGCGCAGAGCCGAAGGCGCCGGACCCCATCACCGCCAATTTCATCGATGCGGTTGTGACGGCAGGCGTGGCCCGCAATCGCCTGTGGACGGTTCTGATCTGCACAACAGTGCTCGTCTGTTTCCCGTCGGTGGCCGGGCATGTAGGGGATGGCTCTTGGCGCGGTCCGGTGGCTGCGGGCGGCATCATCTGCGTGATCCTCGCCCTGCTCCTTGTTCCCCGTACCGCGGCAGCACTTCATGTGCGGTTGTTGCCGCGGGCCACCGCCGGCATCTTGATTCTTGCGGCGACTGCGGCGCTCGGAAGTTCGGCAACCGCGGACGTCGTGCTGGTCGCGGCACTGGTGATCGGCACGGTGGCTTTGCTTATCGCGGTGGTGTCGATTCCGATTTCTCGCAGTTGGCACGCGCTGATCTTTACCCGTATCGGCGATCTTCTGCAAGGATTCGCCTGTACCTTTGCTCTACCGCTTTCCTTGGCGGGCGCCGGACTCATTACGCTCATCAGGACAGGAGGCCTGGGATGACTTCTCAGATCATGGCACAACGTACTACTCGGGAAGCGAGGACCTCATGACTGACGTAGCTGAGGTTGCAGCGAATACCTTCGTGCGCGCGACGGTGATCTACGAGGACAAGAAGGCGGATCTGCTACTTCCCGGGGCGCTTCCGGTGGCGGAACTCATTCCCACCATCATTCGACGTCTGGCTGCACCCAATCAACCGGCCGCTCTGCGCGGCTTTGTGCTCTCCACGGCCGATGGCACAGTAGTTGATCGCTCGCAGTCGCTCAATCAGCAGAATTATCGCAACGGCGCCATCTTCGAACTCACGCATCGTATTCCCGAAACGCAGAAGCGCTACGACGACGTCGTCGAGGCCGTGGCCGACGCGGTAGACAGCACGAATCGGGAGTGGACACCCACAGACTCCGCCGGTCTGGCATGTACCGGTACAGTCGTTCTGCTGGTGGCCGCCACAGTGCTTCTGATCCAAGCCCGGCCTTCCGCAGGCATCCTCGTTCCACTGACCTTCACCGGTCTAGCCGCGCTGCTTTTCGGCGTGGTGTGGGTGTTGGAACGGGCAGAGCGGCACACTCACGCCGTGGCGCTGGCGTTAACCGCCTGCCTGCTCGTTGGAGGGGCCGGATGGACATTCATGTCCGCTCCCGTTGCCCAGACGCCGCTTGCGTTATCAGGATTAGGTTTGGCACTCGCCGGAGGAGCATCGCTCGTCATGTTGTCCGAGTGGAGAGAACTGGCGCTTATCCCGGTTGTCCTCGGCACTACCTTCGGAACTGTCGGGGCATTCGACATTGTGCTCGGTGACCAGCAGGACCGGGTGGCTGTTGGCGCCGCAGCTGTGCTCTGCGTACTTCTCCTCGTGCTGCCGCAACTCGCGCTACGAACCAGCCGTCTGGAGAACAACGATCCGTTGTTGCGCCCAATGCAGCGCCCCGCGACCGGCTCCGCCACTGTCGCCGTTTCAGGTGAGGAAGTGCAGAGGAACTACCTGCGTGGGCGGCGCACGCTATTCGCGGTGCGCATCGCTGCGGGTACCGCCTTGGCCCTTCTCACGCCGTGGGTGGTGGCGCAGGGCCCGTGGAGCCTGGTCATCTTGGGTGCGCTGCTGGTCATTCTCACGCTCGGCTCACGCACATCGTTCGGCCGTATGGACGTTATGTCTCAATACGTGCTCGCCCTGGTGATCTTGACCGTCGCCTGCGTCAGCGTCGCCATCCTCCACCCGCTGTGGTGGCCGGTGTTGGTCATCGTCATGTGTGTTCTAGCTGCTGGACTCATCGCCTTCGGACTGGTTATCGGCGCTACACCGCCCTGGATGCGGCAATTGGCGGACATCGTTGAGGCGACTGCAGGCATCGTGATTATCCCCGCTGCGGTACTGGCTATGAGGTTGTGGTGATATGGCATCCACCCGAGACATCCTTGACGGGCAACGTTTCAATCGGCAACGCCTCGTTACGGCATTTGTTTCTGGAATGCCCGGCGGACGAGAGATGACGCCCGTACGCCCCTGGCGAGGCATTATCGGCGGAATCGTTCTAACCGCACTATTAGTGGGAGGAGCATGGGTATCAAAGCTCTTCGCCCCCTCCATGCCTGATGGTTGGGATCATGGCGCACTCGTGATCGATTCCAACTCCGGTTCACGTTACGTCTCCATCGATGGCACGCTTTACCCGGTGCGCAACGCTGCCAGCGCTTACCTACTCTTCGGCGCCAACCTCACCACGGTCGATGCTTCGGAGAGCGCGCTGTCGGAGGCGCCCCTTGGCCCCGTCGTCGGCATTCCAGGCGCACCCGATAAGGTTCCCTCCGCCGATAACCTTGTTAACACACTCACCAGTTGCGTCGCGGAAGGCGGCCACACCTGGACCGGAGTTGGCACGGGAACCACGCAAAATGCCGAGGGGACAATGGCATTGGTTAAGAACGGCGAGGACTACTACCTCATTGCCGACGGCTATCGTTACGCCTTCCAACAGACCAATTTCACCACCGATCAGGCCGCAGCGGCCCGCGCGGTTATGAACGAGTTCGGCTTCCCCTACGCCCAGGCGACGGACGCGCCAGGCGCATGGCTCAACCTATTCAAGGAGGGTGAGGCGCTCGTCCCGTTGGAGATCGACCACGTCGGCGAGCCTGCGGGCACCATCGAGGGACTGGGCGAGGTGAATGTGGGAACAATCCTGCGTGTGTCCAACGCGCCGAATGAAGGCGACACCTATCTGGTTCGCCCCGGCCCCGTGCTCGAGCCAATGACTCCCGTCATGGAGCACATGTACGCGATGAGCGACGGAGGCGAAACAGCGAAGACGATGGAGATCACCACCGCCCAGCTCTCACGCGCCACGCTAGCATCGGACCAGTTGCGCCCAACTTGGCCCGATGACATCACGGCGTTGATCACCGAGCCACACTCGGCATGTGCGCAACTCACTCCGGACGGCACCTCGCTGGTGATCGGCACAAATGTGCCTCATGTGAGCACCGATACTGTGCAGATCGCCTCCCAGTCCGGGGCATTGGTGGCCGAACCCGGTGATAGCGGTTCCTTGTACTTCCTGATTGACGAGGATGGACTCGCTTATCAGTTGGGAAGCTACTCGGATACGGCAGAGTCCTTCGGCTATTCGGATGTCACGCCTTTACGGGCGACGTCGGCATGGGTGAGTCTGTTCTCCAGCGATTCCGACACCGAGGTGCCGCTATTATCAGGCAGCGCGGCATGGGCCACCGTTCCTGAGGAGGCACGGGAGTCGCAGAGCAGTGGTGGGAGTTCTAGCTCGTGACGAGGTCAGATGTGATGGGTAGGTGGTTGCGGGCCGTCCGCGAACTTCGCGGCATCATGCGCCGCGAGCGTACGCCGGGTATCCGTGTGCCGCAGCGGCGGGTTCATCCCTCGCGCTCGCCCCGCCGACCTTCATTCTCCGCACGCGGAAGCCATGGGCGACGTCGTACACGCCTTGCTGCGGCGGTTCTTGCCGCTGCAATGGCAATGCCGTCGGTGCTTTCCCTCAACGCGGTGGCGGCAACGGAACAGACGCCGCGCATCGGGATGCCGGAGGGTAGCCGCTCCTACGTTGCTCCGTTCTGGTTCGATGATGGCACCTGTCAGGAGGGTGACACATCGATACTGAAACGGGAGGAACTCGAGGCAGATGACTTTGTTATCGCCAATGACACTCTGGGCCTTCCCGAGGCGCATGAGCTGTCACGTGGCGGCACAGTCACCATTGCGATCATTGACACGGGAGTGCAGTCGAACAACCCGGCGCTCGCAGGCGCCCGCATCGAGGCCGGTTATGATTTCACCGATAGCGGTAGTGCCCTTACCGACCATGACGGCCACGGCACGGCTGTTGCCTCGGTGATTGCCGGGCAGAACAACGGCGACGCGCCGATCGACGGCGTCGCGCCGGAGGCGTCCATCGTTCCCGTCAAGGTCATTGATTCCAAGCCGAACTCAGGCGCGAGCGAGGAAGAGGTCGCGAATTACAACAACGAGACTCGCGAGCGGGTGATCAGTGGCGTCATCTGGGCGGCGGATAACCCCTCCATCGATATCATCGCGATCCCACTCGCCTTCGAGACGGATTCGCCTGCTTTAAA